>CAZUWM010000071.1:0-6993 GCA_964624155.1 uncultured Planctomycetales bacterium | reverse complement strand
GCTGAGCGAACCACGCGTGAAACGCCTCTGCCGACTCCTCCACGACCAGGAAGCCCCGCATCCGGTAGTGACCAAAGCCGCAGTGCTCCGCGCAGGCAATGTCGTAGGTGCCGGCTCTCTGCGCCTGGAAATACAGGGCGGTCACCATCCCGGGGACCGCGTCCATTTTGATCCGCAGGTTCGGCAAGAAGAAGCTGTGGATCACATCCTTTGAGCTCAACTGAACAAGCACCGGCGTGTTGGCTGGGACATGCAGTTGATTGATCGTCGTCACATCGTCACCCGTCCGGAAGATGCCGTCAGGTCCTGCGTAGCGGATGTTCCAAGCAAATTGTTCCGGCATGATTTCAACGCGGAGCGCCCCTTCACGCGCGGGAGGCTGACCCCACGCCTGCTCCCACGCGAGGTGGTCACGGACGGCCAGATTCACGTCGATCGCCAGGAAGATGAGCACGGCGAAGCCGACCGTCAGCCAACGGGCCAGGCGACTGTCGCCATGGGTGTACCTCGCCCGGCGGCCTGGGCGCTGACGAAACCGCACCACCGCGTACCCCAGGATCGCCGCCACCACCAAGAAGGCGGTGCCTGTCAACCCCAGCGCCACATAGAACAACCGGTCCACCAAGTGCCCCGTCACGGAGATATCGTGCGGAAAGACGCTCATCAACGAGTCCTCTGGTCGTCCCCCGACGAAGCCGGTCGGCCCCAGGCGAGACGAACCTCCTGGATGACTTCCTCTATATAGACGTCCCCCTTCTGCCGCCAGACCAGATACGGACCTCGGTAGGAGGGGTTGCGGAACATCGCGCGCAATTGGTCATCCGTCCAGCCGTCCCGGAGGAACTCTTCAACGAAGCAGACGGCCATCTCACGCAGTGAGGTGTCATCCGGCGCAGGCAGCGCCACTCCCGTCAGCTCAAACGGATCGTCAGGTTCCGGCTCTTTCGAGGGCATGGTCATGCTCATCCAGTCTTCACAAACCCGCCTTCAAGATAGGTGCGCATCGTGTCATTTTCTGCCGCCGGGGTGTAGCCGCTCAGAGCCGGCGCCCACACACCTTTCCCGCCCAAGCCGCCGTCCTCGGCTTTCGTCACCCGCACCAGCGTCTCCTTCGGCACGGTATTGATGGCGTGGTTGTCCGCTTCCCCGCCGAAGATGAAGGCCATCGCCACCTTCGCCTTGTGGAAGAGCGAGTCGGTTTGGTGCATCGGCATGTGCCAGTTGCGCGTCACGCTCTGCTGCGAGCCGTAGCGGAAGTTGGCCTGGTAGCTCAACTCCGACAACGCGCGGCCGTCCGGACGGGTCTCGTGCGCTTTCACCGAGCGCTCCGTCGCGATATAGGGGGCGTGCTTCATCATCACGATGTGGTAGGGGTAGGCGGAGTTGTACTTCGCCCGCAGCATCAACCGCGCCACCTTATAGAAGAGGTCCTCCGGCTCCGCCCCGATGTAGGGCCGGTCGGCGGGATTGGCGTCCACATAGACGTAATCGCCGTCGTTGATGCGAAGATCCTTGGCCGCCTGCGGGTTCATGTGCAACTGGTTCTCGCCGACCCACGGGGTGCGCTTGTCCATGCGGTAGGGGTCGCCGAAGTTGGAGTCCCAGATCATGTGCCAGTCTACGTTGCTCCACATCGAGTGCACGCGGTGGCGGGTCTTGGGGGTGAGGCAGAAGAAATTGAACCCCTGCTCCCACAGGAAGTTCTTGGTGTCCTTGACTTCGCTCCAGGGCAGCTTGACGTTGCGCACCGTGCGCTCATCCCAATGCTCCGCGTGGCGCGGGATGCCGTAGTCGCTGGGGCGGACATAGGGGTTACTGGACACAATGACGTTGGGCAGGTACGGGGTCGCTTCGGGCCCTTCGCGATGCACGATGAAGTTCTCCCCGTACTCGATCGCCTCCGGCACGTCGGCATACGCCTGCAGCCGCCCGTGGTCGGTATAGAAGGGGACATCCTCATGCACCTGCTCCCAGAACGGAATGCGCGGGTACGTGCGGAAGAGCATCAGCGCCCCGCCGGGCGGGCCGTACGTGCCCGCCATGATGTCGTCGAGCTTGTAGCCGGTCGTCGTCGTGCAGGAGTCCAGCAGCCGCTGGATGTACACCTCGCGTTTCCCCTCCAGCGCGAATTTCCAGTACGCCGACATGCGCGCGTCACCGGTTTCCACGGCGAGCGCCTGCGCGATCTGCGCCAGGATGACCAGGTCGTCGCGGCTGTCGAAAATCGGCGGGATGCCGCCTTTCCAGATCTGCAGGAACGGATTGGAGCAGGAGGCGGTCACCTCCAGCCCTTCAAATTCCAGCCATGAATTGGCGGGGAGGGCGATATCGGCATATTCGATCGAGGCCGTTACCTGAATGTCGACGGAGACGATCATCTCAACATTGGGATTGACGTGCTTGATCATCTCATAGACCCACTTGGCGTTATTGATGAGATTGACGTTGGTGAACAGCATCGCCTTCGTGGGCGTGGGCATGTGGGTCGCGCCGGTGAAGACCTTGCGGCCGGCCTTCGGCGTGTTGACAATGAGCGGCTTGTCGCCGTGGTTCCAGTAGGCCGGCTCCTCATCCTTGAAGTAGGCATGCGCGTGAATGTCGCGGCCGTGAGCCGCGGGATCCAGGTTCGGCTCGAACGGATCCTCGGCGACCCAGCCCTTGAACCCAGGCCCGGTCCAGGGTGAGCCTTGAAACAGCGCGGCTTTGTAGTTACCCGCCCACGTGTGGCAGCCGGCGCCTGGCTTGCCGAGATTACCGGTGAGCATGAGCGGCAGGTAGGCCGCCCGGTTCATTTCAGTCGCATGGAACCAGTGATTGATGCCTTCGCCCTGGTGAATCGCCACCGGTTTGATGGTGGCAATGTCCGTTGCCAGCCGCTCGATGAGCGTCTTGGGCGCGTGCGTGATCTCCGCCACCGTGTCGAGATCGTAATCCTTCAGGTGGATCTGGTAGAGCGACCAGAGCGTCATCACCTCGACGGACCGGCCGTCGACTGTGGTCACGGTGAAGGTGCCCTCCAACGCCGGGCGCAGCCCCTGTTGCGTCATGCGCGTCCCCACGTCATCGCGCGTGATCGCGGCCGGCGATCCCGTGGCCTCATCCCAGATCACAAAATCTCCGAGTTGTTCGTACTGCTGGTCCGTCAGCCCCTGGATCTTATAGCTGGGGCCATCCTTGGACAACCGGCCGCGGTAGCCCGGGATGATCTCACGCGCTCGCAGCCGCTTCAGCGTGTCGGTGCGCACCAGGAGCGGAAAGTCGGTGAAGCCCAGGACGAACTCGCGGTCATACCAGCCGCGATCGATCATCAGGCGCGTAATCCCCAGCCACAGCGCCGCGTCGGTCTGCGGCCGGATCGGGATCCAGTAGTCCGACTTGGTCGCCGGCGGGCCGTACTCCGGCGTAATTGTGACCAGCTTCGCTCCCCGCTCCATGCACTCGATGAACCAGTGGGAGTCGGGCATCTTGTTCTCAACGAGGTTCTTGCCGTCCTGGATGATGAGCTTGGAGAACCGCAGGTCGTTGAAGTCGCAGTCGGAGGTCTGCAGCCCATGCACCCACGGATGCCCCGGCGCCTGGTCGCCGTGCCAGGTGTAATTGGACCAGGCCCGGCCGCCCTTGGCTTGATCCGCTTCCACCCCCCGCAGCTGCGCGTCCAGGAGCGCCATCATGTTGGCAAGGCGGTACATCCCGTATTTCCCAAACACCCCCAACAGCCCCATGCCGCCACGGAACTTCAGCGTCCGCGTCCCGGCCCCGCCCATCGCCTCGATCATCTCCTCCGGATAGCCCTGGGCGCGCAGCAGCGCGTTCCCTTCCTCGCCGCTGTAGCGCGTGGCAATCGCCATGAGCCCTCGGGCGATATAGGTATTGATCGATTCCCACGATATCTTCTCGAAGGTATCAGTGCCGCGCGCATCGAACTTGTATGTCGCCTTGCGTTCCGGCGTCAGCTCCGGAAATCCATCGTCCGCCCACTGCTTCCAGCCCTTTCGGATGATGGGATGCTTAAGCCGGTAGGGACCGTACATCAATCGGTGGAAGGTGAAGCCTTTGGCGCACTGCCGTGGGTTCCAGTTGGGCGTCGCCTTGTTGCCGTACAAGTCGGCGTACGTCTCATAGTTGTACTCTGATCCGAGACGCACCACGACGCCGTTTCGGACGTACGCCAGCACCCGGCAGGCGTGCGTGTCGTTGGGCGAGCACACCCATGAGAACGCGGAGTCGTACCGGTACTGATCGCGGTAGAGCTTCTCCCAATCTCGGGAGGGATACTGGGCGAGAGGATTGTCCACCCCCGCCACCGGCTCCAGCGCCCACAACGAGAGCTGCCTCGAGGCGAGATACAGCCCAACACCCGCCGCTCCTGAGAGCTTCAAAAACTGACGACGCGTCACATACATGGCTAGCGCTCCAGCTCCAAGCTGTTCCACATCGACACGCTCTTCTGGCCGTTGCGATCTTCGGCACGACCGTCCCAGACCGCGAACGCCACGCGCACGGCTTGCCCCGGCTTCAACGTGAGATCGTGTTCCTTGTGTGGAGCCAGTGACCTGGAGAGCACGACCTGCCACCGCCCGGCTTGCCACACGCCGGTAGCTTGAATGCGTTGCGCGGCCGGCGGCCGTGGGGTCAACGTCCCAAGCCCTTTGGCCATCGCCTCCTCCGCGGCCGACCGGCGGTTCGGATCGGAGAGCGGATTGTCGACCCCCCAGCCGCTCATGAGCTGTGGATCCTGTGAACTGGTCTTGGCCTGGCTGACCTCGAAGGAATCGCCATGACGGTAGTCGCGCTGCGCGGGATACCAGTCAACCGCCGTCTGCGGATAGGTCGTCTCGATATCGCGCCAGGCCGCCACGTCTGCTTGCCAGGCGGCTTTCCAATGCCAGATCGACACCGTCCGTTGATCATCGCCCATGCCGAAGAACGGTGGGTCCGCGTCCGCCGAGATCTGGACGGCCACCCCATCAGAGAACGCCTGCGGAGTGGTGAGATCGTCGTCGAGCGTCGGATCGTCCCAGGCCAGATGGATCGCCAGGGCCTCGCGGTTATGCATCACCTTGACCTCAAGGCGTTCGATGCGCTGATCCCTCCACCACAGCGGTGTGACCGCCACCTCAACCGGTGTCGCGGCCTGCCACGACGGCGCAGACGGATTCAGGGGGAGGTCGTCTCTGATCCGGCGAGCTCGGATGGTCTGTGCCCGCAGGCGCACGCGCTCCTCGACCCCTGGCGGGACGAGCGACTGGACATAATGGATGAGGTCCCAGACCTGGTCGTCGGGATAGACGCCAGCGTAGCTGGGCATCGGGCTGCCCGGCAGCCCCGCGATAATGCGGTAGTACAAATCTTTGCTCTCGGATGAACCCTTGAAGACGCCGGCGGTGAGATCGCGCGGCTTGATCGGGAAGCCGCTGTTATCCATCATCACCTGCTGGCCATCGCCGCGGCCCTGCGGCCCGTGACACGAGGCGCAGGCCTGCGCGAAGATTTCGCGGCCCCGCGCAATGCTGTCGGCAGTCTTCGGCGTCTCTGCCGGCACGTGGATGATTGAGGCCGGATCAATGGGCTCGTTTACACCCGTGAGGTGGCGGACGTAATACACCAACGCCCATCGCTGCTGTGGCGAAAGCGTCTCCCACGGGGGCATCGCGGAACCGGGCATCCCGCGTGTGATCGTGAGGAACAGATCTGCGTCCGTGGCTTCCATCGTGTTGGTTGAGACGAGGCGGAATTCGTTCTGGGTGAGATCGCGCGGCTTGGGATAGAGGAGGTAAGCGGCTGGACCGTCACCGCCGCCTGTTGGACCATGACACACCGCACACTGTTGTTCGTAGAGGCGCCGTCCCGTTGTCAAGAGGGCGGGGGTTACCGCGGGCTTGGTGGTCACCGGGGATGGAGGAGTAGCTGGGGTGCACCCACCAGGCACGAGGGGTGTGGCGAGCAGCACGACAATCGGGATCGCGGAGGCGATCGGGCTAGGACTTCTTGGCATCGTTGACGTCGCGCTCGATCTCCTTCACACCCTTCTTGAACTCCTGGATGGATGTGCCGAGTCCCCGCGCGATTTCCGGTAATCGCTTCGCGCCGAAGAGCAGCAGCACGAGGAGCAGGATGACCAGCAGCTCGGGCAACCCGATGTTCTGCAAGAACGCCAGCATGGAAAGCCCGTCAATCATTCCCTTCACCCCCCTTCAATGACGACACAAATTATGGAGCTCGGTTTCGGACCAGCCTAATTGCCTCCGGATGGCTTTCAGCCGGTCAATCCGTTCTTGAACAGCGGTTGGTGCTGATCCTTGTGGCATCTGCAAGGCACACCCTACAACATCCGGGCTTGAGGCGTCTATGACGCAAAACAGGTTACGAGGTCTTTCCGGGGCACAGACGCACGGTTCGATGAGGCTCGCGGGTGGGGCTCAAGTAACGCTTGGAATTTCTGGGGGGAGGATAGCCGCCATGCGGGAGAGCTCATGCGTATGGCGCGAGCTATCAAGGCGTATCCGCGTGAACCACGGCGCGTCAATCACCGGATCGACGACCTCGATCGGAAAGCATGGCTCCCCGGAGTGTCGGCTCACAGCGCGCTGCTGTGGACCGAAGTGCCCATCCGGATCACCGGCAAGTGTTAGCCTGACGAAACCTTGTGTCCGCCGGTCGTCAGGAAGGCAGGGTTGAGGGTGTAGAGGAACCGGCGGCCCTGCTTGCCCTTCGAGAGGATCCCCAGGGTGTCCAGTTGGGCGAGGTCTCGACGAGCGGTCTCGTAGACCACTTTGGAGTTGTTCTGATATTTCGCGATCGTCCCTCGCTTCTCTCTGGAGACCGTCAAGTACCGCAGGAAGCGAGTCTGCCGCTCGTTCAAGATGATGTGCCGCTCACGAACGTTGGCGAACAGAATATCCCCGCGGTAGCGCTCGGTGATTCGTTGGAGGATCACGTCAATGGCTCGTACGACGGATTCGGCCATGTACAGGAGCACGTAGGTCGCGTCGG
>CAZUWM010000070.1:0-7044 GCA_964624155.1 uncultured Planctomycetales bacterium | reverse complement strand
GCTGCTCGGTCGGATCCCACTCATCGACCAGATCATCGGTAGCTTCGCCGTCGCCGTCCACGCCATCCCAGGGGCGGCCTGGGTGCCGCTGGCGATCATCTGGTTCGGGATGACGGAGCAGGCGGTGATTTTTACCATTCTGTTGGGCGCCTCGGGCATTGTCATGGTCAGCACCGACATCGGCATCCGCGAAGTGCCGCCGCTGGTCGCTCGGGCGGCGAGGACGTTAGGGGCACGGGGCGCGAAATACTTTTGGTTCGTCGTCGTGCCGGCCGCAGTCCCGAAAATCGTCGACGGGCTGCGGCTGGCGTGGGCGTTCGGTTGGAGGGCGCTGATGGCTGGCGAGCTCCTGACCTCGGTCAGCGGACTGGGGCAGCTCCTCAGCTCCGTCGCGAAGGCCGGACAGCTCGATCAGCTCCTCGCCATCATGCTGCTGATCGCCCTCATCGGCATCGCCGTTGACGGATTGATCTTCAAACGGCTGGAGCACGCGGTGCGCGTGCGCTGGGGCCTGGCGTGATGCTGAAGCTGCCCCAGGCATTGCGCGATGAGATCATCGCGCACTGCCGGAGCCGGTATCCCAAAGAGGCGTGCGGGCTGCTGGCTGGCAGACGTCCTGCTCCTCTGGTGCCTCCCGGCGGGCCAGAACAACTGGTCATGCAGGGCGATATGGTTGTCGCCGTTTACCCCATGACGAATGTAGAAGATAGCCCAATCGGCTACTCCATGGATCCGAAAGAACAACTTCGAGCAGAGGCTTTTATGTTCAGTCGTCACGAACGGATGATCGGCATCTATCATTCGCACACCGCCACGGCGGCGTACCCCTCACCAGTGGACGTGCGCCTGTCGATTTCTCCGGACATCTCCTACGTCCTGGTATCCCTGAAACGTCCCGACGAGCCGGTGATCAAAAGCTATCGCATCGATGGAGCGACGATCACGGAAGAACCCGTGACGGTGACTTGAAGAAAGTGGTCTCGGTCAGCGAGGATGACGATCATGCAGGATGCTGAGATGATGACGGTGGACGTGCGGGACATGACGTGCGCGCAGGCGCTAGCCGTTGTTGCGCTGGGGTCCGCTCGTCTGAACCGTGAGCAGTTCCTCGACGTCCTCTACAACGCTCAGGATGTGAAGCACGATCTGATGGTGTGGGCTCGCGATCAGGGTCTCCGAGTCCTCGATGATGGGCCAGAACGCGTCCGTCTACAGCGATGAGCGCTTCGAACAACCTGACCAAGCATGAAATTGCTGACAGCGTGTTGGAGCTCATCGGCAACACGCCAATGGTGCGCCTGCGTCGTCTGACCGATACCTCGATGGCCACCATCTTGGCGAAGCTCGAGTCCTTCAACCCAGGCGGCAGCGTGAAGGATCGTATCTGCCTGGCGATGATCGAGGATGCCGAAGCACGGGGGCTGCTCAAACCGGGGGCGACGATCGTCGAGCCGACGAGCGGCAATACCGGGATTGGTCTGGCGATGATCGGGGCGGTCAAGGGCTACAAGGTGATTCTCACGATGCCGGAGACGATGAGCGCGGAGCGCATCTACATCCTGAAGCGTTTCGGGGCCGAGGCCATCTTGACCCCCGCCGATCAGGGGATGATGGGTGCCGTGCGAAAAGCCGAAGAACTCGTCAAGCGAACCCCCAACGCGTTCATGCCGCAGCAATTCCAGAATCCCGCGAATCCGCAGATCCATCGGCAGACGACCGCGCAGGAGATCCTGCGAGCGACGAAAGGAAGGATCGACGCCTTCGTCGCAGGGGTCGGAACGGGTGGGACGATCACCGGCGTTGGAGAAGTCTTGAAGAAAAAGCTTCCACAGATCACAATAGTAGCGGTGGAACCCAAGGCCTCTCCCGTGTTGAGCGGCGGGGCGGCGGGACCTCACATGATTCAAGGTATCGGGGCAGGGTTTGTGCCCGACGTCATCAACCGGTCAGTGATTAACGAGATCGTCACCGTTTCTGATGAGGATGCCTACGACACGGCGAAACGGCTTGCGACGGAAGAAGGGATGTTTATCGGCATCTCCGCCGGGGCCGCCTGTTGGGCTGCTCTCCGAGTCGCTTCGCGCCTTGGTGCTGGCAAAACGGTCGTGACGATCTTTCCGGATACCGGCGAGCGGTACGTCAGCATCCAGCCGTACTTTGAAGGCTCGTGAACGATGCCGAAGCGTACGACGCTCATCTTGAAACTCGCACGGCACGATGCGAAGCGAGAACGAGACTTTGAGCTGCGCTTTCTTCGATCCCTGACTGTTTCACAGCGATTTATGCTCATGCAACGGAAGACCAAAGAACTCCTCAACCTCCTGGAGTCGAGTGGACATCGAAGGACTTCTCAAATCGTTAAACGCCCGTCACGTTGACTACGTCGTCATCGGGGCCACGGCCTTTCCGGTTCATGGCTACGCGAGGGCAACGCTCGATATCGACATTTTCATCCGTCCAACGCCTGAGAATGCCGAACGAGTCCGGAGAGCGTTAGCACAGTTTGGGTACGACGTGACGGAGGTTCGCACGGAGGATCTCCTCAAAAAGAAACTGCTCATTCGTCAGTATGCGGTTGAGACCGACATCCATCCCTTTGTGGCCGGCGTGTCATTCGATGAGGTGTGGGAGCGTAGTGTCATGGCTCGATTTGGGCGGACCACGGCTCGGTTCGCATCATTGGTTGATCTCATTGCGATGAAGCGCGCCGCGGGACGAGCGAAAGACCGCGAGGATCTGCGGTATCTCTTGAAGCTGAAGGGTCGACGATGAGTTACATGGTTGGCCTCAAATGCCGCGAGTGCGGACGGGTCTATCCCAAAGAGGTCATCTTCGTCTGCGAGTACTGCTTTGGGAGTGTCGAGGTGGATTACGATTACGAGGCGATCCGCCGCGTGCTGACGAAGGCCGCTCTCGCCACTCGGCCGAAGTCGCTGTGGCGCTACCGCGAGCTCCTTCCCATCGAAGGCGAGCCGGCCGTCGGGTTGCAATCGGGTTTTACCCCCTTCTTCCGTGCCGAACGCCTGGCGGAGCATCTTGGGGTCGAGGAGCTCTACCTCAAAGATGACTCGGTGTCTCACCCCACCCTCTCGTTTAAGGATCGCGTGGTCTCCATCGCGCTGACCCGAGCCAAGGAGTTCGGGTTCGATACCGTGGCGTGCGCCTCGACAGGCAATCTCGCCAACTCGGTGGCCGCGCTCTCAGCCCGTTTGGGCTTCCATCGCTACATCTTTATTCCCGCCGATCTGGAGATGGGCAAGATCATCGGGTCGCTCATCTACAAGCCCACACTCGTGGCCGTCGAAGGGACGTATGATGACGTCAATCGCCTCTGCGCGGAGATCGGCTCGAAATATCCCTGGGCGTTCGTGAACATCAATATCCGTCCCTACTACGCCGAAGGGTCCAAGACGTACGGCTTTGAGATCCTGGAACAGCTCGGCTGGAAGGCCCCGCAACATATCGTCGTGCCGGCCGCCGGGGGGTCCCTCATCACCAAAATCAACAAAGCGATTAAGGAATTCAAACTGCTCGGCCTGATCGATCCCGAGGCGCACGTCAAACTCTACGCCGCGCAGGCCACGGGCTGCGCCCCGATCGTCAACACCATCAAGGAGCGATCCGACATCGTCAAGCCGGTGAAGCCCAACACGATTGCGAAATCCCTCGCCATCGGCAACCCGGCCGACGGCTACTACGCGACCAAGACCGTGCTCGACTCCGGCGGATGGGGAGAGTCGGCCAGCGACGAGGAGATCATCGAGGCGATGAGACTCCTGGCGGAGACCGAGGGGGTCTTCACTGAGACGGCTGGGGGCGTGACGCTGGCGGCGGCGAAGAAACTGATCGAACAGGGCGTCATCCCCCGTGATGAGTCGATCGTCATCTGCATTACCGGCAACGGGCTGAAGACCCAGGAACCTCTGCTGGACCGGTTGGGCCAGCCGGTTCGGATCAAACCGACCTTAGCCGCATTTGAATCCACGCTGGCCGACCAGTTGGCCGGAGTCTCAACAAAAGGAAGAGCCATGAACGGCGGGGCTCATTGAGGAGGACAGGATGGCGGTCACGGTACGGATTCCCACACCCCTTCAGCGTCTGACCAACGGACAAGGCGAGGTGCAGTGCGGCGGGACGACGGTGCACGATCTGCTGGGCGATCTGGAGCGACGCTACCCCGGGATCAAAGACCGGATCTGCGATGAATCGGGGAAGCTGCGCCGATTCGTCAACGTCTTCGTCAATGAGGAAGACATTCGGTTTTTGCAAGGCGACCAAACACCCGTGAAGGACGGAGACGAGGTCTCGATTATTCCGGCCATTGCAGGAGGGATGGCATAATATCATCGGTAGCCCCGCATGTTTTGCTTCGCAAAACAACACCGCGGGGCTCAACTCGCCCTTGACATCAATGATGTCAAGGGCTCATTGAGGAGGTACGATGGCTCGCAAGCAGGTGACCCTGATTTTCCCGCAGCACCTCATCAAGGAACCGGTGGTCTACACGATGGCGAAAGAGTGTGAAATCATCCCCAACATCCGACGCGCCAAGGTCACCGAGAGCGTCGGGGAAGTGACGTTGGAACTCGAAGGCACCGACGAGAATCTGAAGAAAGCCGTCGCCTTCCTCGAGAAGAAGGGCGTGAAAGTCGAGCCCGTTGTCGGCGATGTGGTCAGCTAAAAATTCCCCTTGACATCTGCGGCGAAGGCTTGTATACTCCATACCAGTATGGGAGTATAAGAATTCATGCCGCAACCACCGAAACACACCGACAGCCTGACGCGCCTGCGCAAGGTCGAGGGCCAGATCAAAGGCATCCAGCGGATGCTGGAGGAACGCCGGTACTGCATCGACGTGCTGCAACAGGTCACGGCCGCCCGGCGGGCGCTGGATGAAGTGGCGCTGACCATCATGCGCGGCCACATCAACAGCTGCGTCAGCGATGCCATCAAACATGAGGACGGCGAGGAGAAGGTGGAGGAGCTGATGCGCACCCTTCACCGGTTCATTAAATGACCGTGAAGCGCCGCGCGGTCTTTGCCGTCCTCCTCACGGCGAGCCTGGCGATACCGACAACGGCGATGGCCACGGTCTGTTGCGCTTCGCCACCCGATGACCAGCTCGTTGTGGTCGCGTCCTCCTGCCGTTGTCCTGCCGCGTGCGCGCTACAAGCGGATCCGTGCGACTCGGACGCCTCCCGCTTCGCGGTCGACGTCGCCCCTCTTCGTGACACGGCCCAAGGGAGTCTGCTGACCGAGGCCGCGTCACCTTCGTCGACCACGCCGCGAATACTTCTGTCACGCGCCGCAGACCTCCCTGCGGAGTGCGCCACACCTCCCAGACGATCCTGCCACGCCGTCTCGCTGCCGCTGCGCCTGTAATCCTCAGCCGTCCTCGAGGTCAGGACGACGTCTCGAGGACTCTTCTGCTATGAAAGGAGGACGACTCATGCGATTGAACGTTAGGTTCCTGGTGTGGTGTGCCCTACAACTCTCTCTGCCCTACGCGGCAGCGGCGGAAGATGCGGCTTCGGCGCCGCTCCGCTACGACCACGTCATTGCCGAAGCCCTCGAGCGAAACCCGGAGCTGAAGGCGGCCAAAGAGGAATGGCGGGCCGCAAAGCTGCGGATTCCCCAGGCCTCGGCCCTTCCGGATCCCATGGTCGGCTACATGGTCATGGGTGAGATGCTGGAGACGAGCCTCGGCCCGCAGGAGAACGTCTTTGAGGCCGAACAGGTGATCCCGTTTCCCGGCAAGCTCTGGGAAAAGCACCGGATCGCCGGCGCGGAGGCGCAGGCCTCACAAGCCAACCTGCAGATGACGGAGCGCGATGTCATCCTGAAAGTCTCCGACACGTACTACGACCTCTATGCGGTCGATGCCGTCATCGGGGCCGTCGAAGAGATCGACGAGGCCTTGAAGAAATTCGAGGGCATCGCCCAGGCGCGGTATGCCGCTCAGGGCGGCTCCCAGCGTGATGTCGCCAAAGCGCAGGCGGAAGTCTCCGATGTGCTCCAGCGGTTGTTGATGCTGCGCCAGCAACGCCAGACCATCGCCGCCCTGCTCAACGCGCTCCTCGACCGCGATCCGCGTACACCGGTGGGAGCGGCTGAGAAACCCACGCTGCCCACGCTGTCCTCGACGCTCGAGGGGCTCCTGGCCATGGCAAAGACACATCGCCCGGAACTGGGCGAGGCGTCGGCGATGGTCAAGCGGGAGAAGCACGCCAACACCCTGGCCAAATTGGAGTATGTGCCGGATCTGTCGGTGGGATTCCAATACACCCAGATTGGCGGCGGGACGACGACCATGGCCGGCGATGGGCGGGACGCCTGGATGGTGCCGCTGAAGATCAACGTGCCGCTGTGGCAAAACCGTCTGATTCCCAGCGTGCTCGAAGCCAAGCGCAAGCTGAGGGCCAGCCAGGCCAAGCTCGCGCAGGCGGAGAACCTCACCGAGTACGAGGTCAAGGATGCCTACTACCGTTTCACCACCGCCAAGCAGGTGGTGGAAGTCTATCAAACCGCCCTCATCCCGGAAGCGGAGCTCGCCTTTCAGTCTGATCAGGCGGGCTACGAAGCCGGCCGTGTCGATGTGTTGAATCTGATCGACAGTGAACGAGTCTATTTGAACGCCCAGGTCGCCTACTACCAAGCGTTCGCCGAGGCGCTCAAGAGCTTCGCTGCGCTCGAGCGGGCGGTGGGGACAGACCTCAAGCCGCAAGGCCGAACGCCCGCCCCGACCCTGATGGTCGGGGCTTCAGAGGAGGAGCGATGATTCGGATCAAGAAGGTTCCACTGATCGCAGGCATTGTCGCGGCCCTGGTGCTGGGGGTCGTGATCGTGGGGGTCACCAATCGCCTCCAACACAGCAACCCCCAAGGGGTGGTCTACTACTGCCCGATGCACCCGACGTACACCGCCGATCGACCGGGCGACTGTCCCATCTGCAACATGAAGCTGGTGAAGCGGGAGCCTCAGGAAGTCGGAAGTCGGAAGTCGGAAGTCGGAAGTGAGAGCAAAAAGCCGAAGGACATTTGCTAT
>CAZUWM010000069.1:2141-7299 GCA_964624155.1 uncultured Planctomycetales bacterium | reverse complement strand
CCAGACTGCGCAGCAACTGGCACAAGCCGGCAAACGGGATGTTCGCATCAGAGGTGCCTCGTAACACGTCCTCCAAGAGCTTCTCGCGACTGCTCATAGTATACCCTAAATTATATCGCAACAGCTTCGATAGTGACATCCCAGGATTTCCGGTGCCGCATGACCATTTGTGTAAACCGCCAACGGAGGGTGAGATTGGTGACGGGGAGGTCATCGCTCATGTTGGAATCAGCGCCGAGAGCATCTTTGAAATGGATTCCAGCTGGTCATACAGAACTTTATGCTGTTCATGAGTGACCAAACTCTTGCGACGGGCGAGCTCCAAAAGTGGGACGCATTCAAACGCTGAACCGCGGCTGATTCGGAAAAAATTAGCTCGGTCGGGCTTGTGATACCGCCCATTGCCTTCGGCAAGATTGGCGGTAATCGATGTGGCGGCGCGGTTAAGCTGGTCGGCAAGATAGAACTGACCGCGAGGAAATTTCTCGGTGAGCTTACCGATCGCTTCCGCAAAGTTCACGGCTTTCTGATAGACGGCAAGCTTCTCGACAAGAAATGGCATGGATTGAGATTAGAAATTAGAGATGAGACCGCATTCGAGCATTTATCTAATTTCTAATCTCTCATCTCGAATGCTCTGCCAACTTTCGCCGAAGGCGAAAGTTGGCTGCCCCGCGTGGATTCGAACCACGACGCCGAGATCCAGAGTCTCGTGGCCTACCGTTAGCCGACAGGGCAGCGACACGCAAATTGTATCACACCTTGGAGGAGAGGATGGAGTGGAGGTGGCGCGCGAGGCGCTGGCGGTCGGCCGGCTCCGTCCAGCGAAATCCAGCGCCCACCTCATACTGCGTGGCGCCAAGGCGACTGATCTCCCTCACCCAGATCACCCGGCCGGTCGTGTGGAAGGTCCCATTCTGAAACGGCAACTGCAGGGTGAACGCCAACACGTGACCGACATGCAGCCGCACCGGCGTGGGAAAATACATGCCCATCTCGCTGATGTCCTGCGTGAAACTGCGTTCGGTTTTCAGTGTGGTGGGATTCGGGAATTCGATCAGGACAGGTGTCGTGACCCGAACATACCGACGCTGCTCCTGCATGACTACCTCGCCAGTGTGGTCGCCGCGTAGTCCAGGCGATTGAGCACTTTCGTCTTCCCTACGATCGACATCACTTCAAACAGCGGCGGGCTGACGGCCCGGCCCGTGACCGCGACGCGCGCGGGGTGGATGAGCGCTTTCGCCTCCAGCCCCTGCTGGGCGATCAACTCCCGACTCACCCGCTCCACCTCGGAGGTCTCAAACGTCGTCAGTTGACTCAGACGTTCTTTCAGCGCCGTCAGATTCTCCGCCACCCCATCTCCTCGGAGGAACTGCCGTACCGCCTCGTCCTCATAGGCGACCGGCTCGGTGAACAAGAACGCATGCTCCTCTTCGAGTTGCGAGAGGGTCTTGAGACGATCCCGCAGCAACGCGGCGATGCGCGACAACCACGCGCGATCATGGTCGGCAGAGAGCCAGCCTTTGGCGATCAAGCGCTCGGCAAAGAGGTCGGTCAAACGATCGATCGAGACCTGTTTGATGTACTGACCGTTGAGCCAATCCAATTTTTGCTGATCGAATTGGGCGGCGGCCTTGCGTACCCGCGCGATGTCAAAGAGCGCCACGATCTCCTCCGGAGGGATGAATTCCCGATTGCCGCCCGGCGCCCAACCGAGCAGTGCGAGATAATTCACGAACGCCTCGGGCAGGTAGCCGACCTGGCGGTAGTCACCGATGGAGGTCGCCCCCGTACGCTTGGACAGCCGCGCCCGGTCGGCGCCCACGATGAGCGGGATATGAGCGAAGGCCGGCGGTGGAAATCCAAGAGCCTGGTAGAGCACGAGCTGCTTCGGGGTATTGGCGATGTGGTCGTCACCCCGAATCACATGGGTGATCTGCATCGTGGCATCATCGACGACGCACGCGAAGTTGTACGTGGGCAGCCCGTCGGATTTCATCAAGACCAACTGCTCGAAGAGCGAGGTGTCGACGGTGATCTCGCCGTGGATGAGATCGCGAAAGGTGATCGTCTGCGGCGGCACGGAAAAAATCACCGCCTGCTCTTCCAGTTTGGCTTTGCCTTCGTGGACGAGTTGGTCGGCGTATTGACGGTAGAGTGAGAGTCGTTGGCTTTGGAAATACGGGCCCTCGTCTGCAGTGATCCCCAGATAGTGGAGGCCCTCGAGAATATTCTTCACGAACGCCGCATCCGAGCGTTTTTGATCCGTGTCTTCGATCCGCAGGACGAGTGTGCCGTGATGATGTTTGGCGTAGAGCCAGTTGAACAAGGCCGTCCGAGCGGAGCCGACGTGCAGAGTCCCCGTGGGGCTTGGAGCAAAGCGGACGCGAACGGTCATACAGAAGGTTCGGCCAACAGCCGCAGATCCTCGGTGGGAGATTTCAACGTCGCGTGCCACGAAGCGATGCGGTGGGTAAGGCTGTCCGGATCGAGCTGACACAGTTTGAGCAGTTGAGCGCGTGTGGCGTGCTCCACGAACTGATCCGGCAATCCGATCCGCAAGAGAGGAACGCGGGAGAGCTGCATGGCATCGAGGGCTTCGGAGACCGCGCTGCCAAATCCCCCGGCGACTTGTCCTTCTTCAAGCGTGACCAACGTGCCAACCTGGGTCTCGAGTTGTCGCAGCATCGCTCGATCAAGCGGTTTGACGAAGCGGGCATTGACGACCGTGGCGTCAATGCCTTGTGCCTTAAGCTGCGTGGCGGCCTCCAGGGCCGGGTAGACCATGCTGCCCAGGGCGATGAGGGCGATGTCCTTGCCTTCTCGAAGGATCTCGGCTTTTCCAAGCGCCACACGAACCGGTTTGCCAAGCGGCTCGCCGCAGACGATGCCGCCTCGCGCATAGCGGATCGCCACCGGCCCGGTGGAGGTGTCGAAGGCGAACCGCAGCATCGCGCGCAACTCATCAGGGTCCTTCGGCGACATCACGACGAGATTCGGCAGGATGCGCAGGTACCCCAGATCAAACACCCCGTGATGCGTCGGACCATCTTCGCCGACCAACCCCCCACGATCAATCGCCAGGACCACCGGCAACCGCTGCAAGCACAACTCATGCATGATCTGATCGTAGGCCCGCTGGAGAAACGTCGAGTAGAGGGCCACCACGGGCCGCTGTCCGGCTCGGGCGAGCCCCGCGGCAAGCCCCAACCCATGCTGCTCGGCCATCCCCACATCGACGTAGCGATCAGGGAACCGCTTCGCAAACGCTGAAAGCCCGGTACCTTCTGGCATCGCCGCCGTGATCCCGATGATCTTGTCGTTGGTTTGTGCCAGCCGGATGAGTTCCTCACTAAACGCCTCCGTAAACGTGGCTGGGGGCTGGGGGCTGGGGGCTGGGGGCCTATTTCTGCCCTGAGCCCTGAGCCTGGAGCCCTGAGCCTTCAAGTGGCCGGTGGCCAGGTCGAAGGGCTCGATCTTGTGAAACCGTTCGGGGTCACGCTCAGCCGGCGCGTAGCCTTTGCCTTTGGTCGTGATGACATGGAGCATGATGGGGCCTTTTAGACGCTTGATGTTTTTAAGGGTGGCGATCAATTCCGGCAGCCTGTGGCCATCGATGGGCCCGATGTACCGAAAGCCCAGTTCCTCGAAGAGCAGACCAGGAACCAACAATCCTTTCAACGACTCTTCGACCTTGTGTCCCAACTGGACCAGGCGCTCGCCCTTCGGCAATTTGGACACAACGTGCTCCAACTTCCGACGCATGCGGTTATAGAGCGGGTCGGTGATGAGGCGGTTGAGATACCGGCTCAATCCGCCGACGGGAGGCGCGATCGACATCTTGTTGTCATTGAGGATCATCAAGAGGTTGGGCTTGAGGTGGCCGATATGGTTCAGCGCCTCCAGCGCCATCCCTTCCCCAAGACTCGCATCGCCGATGATGGCGGCGACATGGTGTTTCGATCCGGCACGGTCACGGGCCATGGCCAAGCCCATCGCGGTGGAGAGACAGGTTCCGCCATGACCGGTGGTGAACAGATCATAGGGGCTTTCATCTTTATTGTTGAATCCGGAAAGCCCCTGGAATTGCTTGAGGGTGTGGATCTGCCGACGGCGACCGGTGACGAGCTTGTGGGCATACGCCTGGTAGCCCATGTCCCACACGAGTTGATCGGTGGGCGCCTCGAACACAGCGTGCAGCGCCAGACACAACTCCACTGCTCCCAAACTCGAGGCGAGATGCCCACCGAGCGTCGAGATGGTACGTAGCAACTCCTCGCGGATCTCCTGCGCCAGTTGAGGAAGTTGAGCCACCGGAAGTCGTTTGAGATCCGCTGGCGAATCAATCGTGTCAAGCAACCTCATCGTGTCAGCCAGTCGGAGAGCTCGCGCAACAACCACGCGCGCTCTCCAAACGGTTTGATCGTGTGTTGCGCCTCGTCGATCAGCGTCTGGGCTCGCTGCCCGACCGCCTTGCGACTCAAGACCTTCACCAATCCATCCCCGTCGTGCAGATCATCTTTCAGTTGGAACGCCAACCCCAGCCGTTGTCCGAATTGTCGCAAACGCGAAAGCGCCGTGGAGGACGCTCCGCCCGCCAATCCCCCGGCGACAACACTCGCCGTGATCAGCGCCCCCGTCTTTTTCCTCGCGATCTCTTCCAATCTTTCCCTTCCACCTTCCACCTTCCACCTTCCACCTTCTACATCAAGGACTTGTCCCCCAACCAATCCCGCCGTGCCGCTGGCCTCACTGATCGTTCGGAGGATCGTCAAGGTGTTGGGCGTGCCGTCCATTCGACTTCGCTCAGGACGGCATCCCGAGCGGAGTCGAGGGATGCCGTCCACACTCAAGAGCTCAAAGGCGCGGGTCAACAGCGCATCACCGACGAGAACCGCCATCGCTTCCCCAAACTTCCGATGGCAGGAGGGCCGCCCTCTCCGCTCATCCGCATCATCCATGGCTGGCAGATCATCGTGGACCAAGGAGTAGGTGTGAATCAATTCAGTGGCGCAGGCGACGGAGAGCGCCTGGCGCGCCGGAGACCCCACCGCCTCGCACGCCCCCACGCACAGCAGCGGACGGAACCGCTTGCCGCCGCCCATGACGCAGTAGCGCATCGCCTCCTCGAGGCGGGGCGGCGACCCCTTCACGG
>CAZUWM010000069.1:0-2041 GCA_964624155.1 uncultured Planctomycetales bacterium | reverse complement strand
TTCTCGAGGCGCTTCAGCGCGTCTTCGTATTTTATCTCTTTGGGCTCAGACATGGGCCGCTGTGACGGTGCTCCTGACAACGCCGTGAGCCAACTGTGTCTCAAGCTCTTCTCCGGAACGAACAGTCGAGGCATCGATCAGCACCGATGCCCGGCCTGGCCCGCGAAAGGTGATGCTGTAGCCGCGGGCCAACACGGCTAAGGGGCTGAGGGCCTGCAGCCGCCCCGCCAGGGCGGCGAGTCGATGGTCTTCGCGGTCAAGGGCGTGTCGGATGAGTTGAATCGCCTGATCCCGCAGCTCGTGGACGTGCTGCTCCCACCGTTCGAGCTGATGCAGAGGATGCAGCAGCCGCAGGCGATCGCAGAGTGCCCTGAGCCGGCTGACGTAGTCTTCCAGGAGCATCTGGGTGGCGTCCACCAAGCGATCGATGAGGTCTCGGGAGTGATCGATGAGCTGTTGCTGCTCGGTGACCAGCCACTTCGCGGCATCCGTCGGGGTGGAGGCCCGCAGGTCGGCGACATAATCCGCGATCGTCCAGTCATCTTGATGCCCCACGGCCGAGATGATGGGAATACGAGAGCGGGCGATGGCCCGAGCGACCGGTTCTTCGTTGAACGCCCAGAGGTCTTCGACGCTACCGCCTCCGCGTCCGACGATCAACACATCAGCCAGACGCATGGCGTTCGCCCTCGCCATCGCCTCGACGATCTCGGCGGCAGCCCCTTCGCCCTGGACCCGGACGGGCAGAATCACGACGTCGAAACGACCCCGCAATTTACTGACCATATCATGAATCGCCGAGCCGGTCGGCGAGGTCACGATCCCGATGCGGGAAGGCCATGCGGGAACCGGTCGCTTCCGCGCCTCGTCAAAGAGACCTTCAGCGGCGAGTTTCTTCTTGAGTTGCTCAAACGCCAACTGGAGTGCGCCGATGCCTTTCGGCTCAACCCGAAGGACTTTGAGTTGGTACTGGCCCCGTCCTTCGAAGATCGTCACCTGGCCCAAACACAAGACTTTGAGCCCGTCGGTCAATTGGAACTTGAGATGCTGGTTGGCGTTCTTGAAAAAAGCGCAGGGCAGCACCAGGCGTTGGCCAAATCGATCGGTCACCTGTTCATCGACCAGACTGAAATAGATGTGCCCGGAGGTATGGTAGGTGCAATTCGAGAGCTCCCCCTCGATCCATAGCGGGAGGGGAAATTCGCGTTCAATCAACGCGCGGATCCGCGCGATGACTTGGGCAACGGTGAGCGCCTTCGGAACTGCGGTTGGGCTCGCCGCCGGCCGCAGCGACACATCGGAGGACTCAGTGACCCCTGGCATCAATCACCGCGTGATCGAGAATTCGCTTGAGACGTTCCACATGGGTGGCTTTCCCCGTGGCAGGGTCGATGTCCACGAGCAGCGCATGCAGTTGGATGTTGCCCTGGGCGACCTCAGATTTCACGGGGATGCCCGAGAGGAACCGTTCCAAAATCTGCGGGGTCTCTCGTCCGATGACGGAGTCATAGGGACCGGTCATCCCCACGTCGCTCAGGAAAGCCGTTCCTTTGGGCAAGATGCGCTCATCAGCCGTCGGGATGTGGGTATGGGTGCCGAACACGCAGGAGACCTTGCCGTCCAAGAACCAGCCCATCGCCACCTTCTCGCTTGTCGCCTCGGCGTGCATGTCCACGATGATCATGGACGTGACCAATCGCAGGCGTTCCAGTTCCCGCTCGGCCGTTCGAAACGGACAGGCCACCACCGGATCCATGAAGACACGGCCCTGCACGTTCAGCACGCCGACTTTGTGACCGGAGAGTGTCGTGATGACGGTTGACCCACTGCCTGGAGCCGTCTCCGGATAGTTCGCAGGCCGCAACACGCGGTGATCAAGCTTGAGAAGGTCGAGCGCCTCTTTCTTGCGCCAGACGTGATTGCCGGAGGTGAGCACGTCCACCCCGGCCCGAAATAACTCGTCCGCGGTCGTCGGTGTGACGCCGGTGCCTCCGGCAACATTCTCACAATTGGCCGACACGAAGTCAAGACCGAGCTCCTC
>CAZUWM010000068.1:0-7427 GCA_964624155.1 uncultured Planctomycetales bacterium | reverse complement strand
CCGATCCTAATGTTGTGAGACACGCACGCTCATAGGGACACGGCGGCAGCTTAAATTGGTGATAGCACGGCCGACACGGTAACCCCGCATGATAGACCGTCAGATGGGATGGTGAGAGCGGATACGGGCCGTAGACATGCGGATCGACGGGACCGAAAATGGAGACGGTGGGCACCCCTTGACTGACCGCCAGGTGCAACGGACCGCCGTCGTTGCAGATCACTAACTTGAGACGCCCCAGGAGGCCGACAAACTGCCCCAGCGTCGTCTGTCCACTCAAGTCAATCGTGGGTGACTTCATCAGGCGGGCGACGGTCCGACAGATGGTCGCATCGGCCGCTTCTCCGAACAAGAGGATACGAACCCCGAATCGCTCAACCAAGGCATCCCCCACGGCCGCAAACTCTTCAAACCCCCACCGTCGAAATGAGGCATCGCCCCCCCAACTGACCCCTCCGGCAGGAACGATGCCGACGAGGATGAGCCCTTTCTCATCGAGCTGGTGATCCCGCAGCCATTGCGCCGCCCACCGCTGATCCTCGGGCGGCGGAGACAGCTCCAAGCCGTCCTTGAGAAGCTGGATGCCAAGAAAGCGAAGGAGCCGCCGGTAGTAATCCACGATGTGCGCGTCGTGGTATCCATCAATCGACACGCCCTCTGTCAGGAAGCGTCCTCGATGACGGTAGTGAAACCCCACCCGCCGGCGGACACCGATCAGCTTGAGCAGAAAGCTATACCGTTCACCAAGGGACAAGTCGATCACCAGATCGAACCGCTCCCGACGGATCTGACGCGTCAGCGACAGGAGAGACCACAGGCCCTTCCACGGCGACCGCCGCCAGAGGGACTCCAGCTCATCCTTCTCGTAGACAAAGCACTTATTGAGATGAGGATTGCTGATAAGAATCCGCTCGGTTCGACGGTTACAGAGATAGCCCACCGTGCTGGTTGGGAACGCCTCACGAACCGCTCGGATGAGGGGGCTCGTAAACAACACATCGCCGATTCCGAAGGGGTTGACGATGAGAATGCGCCGCGGCGTTGCCATCGGTCAGAGGTAGCGCTCAACCACTTGGACGACTTCCTCCACGGTGATGGCCTCGAGGGGTTTGTGAATGACGGTATGGGTATCGCCCCACGGGCCCCAGCGAGTGGGGTGGGAGCCCGCTTCAGTCGTCCCAAAGAGCGCCACCACGGGCGTTCCGACTGCAACTGCCACATGCATTGGACCGCTATCGTTCGACACGAGCACACGGACCTTCTTCAACAACGCGGCAAGGTCCCAAAGGGAACAACGCCCTGCGAGATTGAACACCCGACCTGTCCCTCGGCACGCCTCGACCAACCAGGCCGTCTGCGCCTGCTCTTCCCGGCCGCCGATGACCGCAATGGTCAGATCGGCTCGCTGGGCCAGCCGCTGAATGAGCACGCGAAACTGATCAACCGGCCACTGTTTGCGGGGATTTGAGGTCCACGGATGAACAGCGAGCAGCTGGCTGCTGACAGGAACTCCCCACTGCCCAAGAAGTTGCGAAATGCGGCGTTCCTCTTGGTCGCCCACCGGCAGCCACGGTGTTGGCGCGGGAGTCACGGGAATTCCAAGCGCGCGAATAAGGTCATAATTATACTCCACTTCATGACGCTCGCCAAGCCCCTTGCGATCTTGAAGGCGGTGGGTGAGCAGACACCCCCACTTGCGATCATAGCCGACCCGACGTGGAATCCCCGCCAACCACGCCCCGACATGGTACGCCTTCTTCGGATTAGCAATGATGATCGTCTCCGGATGCCAGGACCGCCACAAGCGGCCCAAGCGCCAGGCATGACGCCACCACCTTCCAGCGTTGACGGGCTCTGGGACCACCGCATCCACATCCGGATGGCCGACGAAGAGTTCCTGGAGGGACGGATGGAGCATCAGAGTCAGGTGGGTGTCGGGGTACGCCCGGCGCAGGGCATGCATCGCTGGCAGCGTGAGGAGCGTTTCCCCGAGCCGATCGGTACGAACGAAGACAATTGATCGTCGCGACGACGGCTCAGGCGTTCTGACCAAGCCTGCCATGTGACGGTAACGCGGAATAGCCTGTCGCGATCCCTGCGAGGGTCCAGAACAGAAACGCCTGACGCAGCGAGTAGAAATTCGTGTCGACTCCGGCCTGCGCGAGAAACGCCACCAGGCCCGCCATCAAGCCAAGCAGCAGGTCGCGAAGGGGACCATCAGAGAGCCGGCGAATCGTCCGCCGCCACAGCGCCACGATCCCCCACAGGAACCAGAGAAACGCCCCGAGTCCGACCAGTCCTGTCTCTGCCGCCATTTGCAAATAACAGTTGTGGGCATATCGCGGCTGCTTCTGGCCGCCAACCCAGTAGTGCAGGTAATTAGCCATAAAGGTGTTGAGCCCCTGACCCAGGACCGGGCGGTCTCCAATCATGCCAACCGCTGACTGCCACATCGCCAATCGATCTTGTTTTCCGATATCCGAGATCGATAAGACGCCCGGCAGGCGCCCGCTCCCTACGAGAAACGCCCCTCCCAGCACGACGGCCACTAACAGCGTCCTCATGGCGTAGCGGCGCAGAGCCGTCCGCTGCCAACACATGACCACCAATCCAACGCCCAGCCCAAGCCAGGCGCCGATTGACGACGCCCGTGCCAGGCACACGCCGAGGACCAAGACCAACCCCGCCAGTCTCCAGCGTGAGACGCCCTCACGGTGCAGCGCATACGTCATCAGCGGAGGGATGATCACGATCAGATAGGTCGCGAAGTCAATCGGATTCTCATACGGTCCCGTCATGCGCCTAAAGAAGTCGAGGCGGTAGTTGCGGAAGAACCCGTGGCCGTAGCGTTCTTGCGTCACGCCTTCGAACACCACCAAGCAGGCGGAGACCGCGAGGACACACAGGCTCCGTTGGGCGACGCCGGGCCGGCTGCCGACATCGGTCACGATCGCGAACAGCACGAGATACTCCAGCCATTTCCTCGTGAGCCCCCTGAGGCTCAAGGTCCAATCGGTGCTGACGATGGATGACAACGCGCAGATCGATAGGAAGACCGCGGCGGCCCACAGGAGAGGCTGGAGTTGCGGCTGGAGCCACAGGGTTTGGGCGCGCGTCTTGGGGTCAAGGCGCATGACCAGCCAGGTGATCAACAGGCCGCCGAAGGCGACCTCAAGCGCCGCCTTCGAAAACGGCAAGAAAAAAAGCAGTGCGTACAGGCTGCCTTCTTGGACGAGCGCGATGCCACGCCGAAAGCGACTCATGCGGAGTCCATGACGCCCGTCGTCACCACTTTCCAACCGACGCCGCGAGGTTCGCAACACCGCCGCACGTGCTGGAGGAGGTCACCGGGCGGATCGTTGATCGCAATGAGCACTTCCCGCACGCCGTATTCCGCAAGCGCCGCCTCCAGTTTGGCGCGCGTCCCCAGCACGCGAACGCGGTGGAGCTGGTTACCCTGTTTGCGCCAATCATCGTCCAGAAAGCCGACCGCCCGGCGAACGCCTTTGCCTTGAATCTGAAGGGATCGCAACACCTGCTCGCCGGTTTCCCCGGCCCCAATGATCAAGACGGGCAGCCTCTCCTGATCACTGGCGGCGCTGATCCACTCATCCAAGAGACGCTCCGCCACGCGCGAGCCGCCGATGGCCAAGAAGCAGAGCATCCAGTCAATGATCAGCACCGCCCGGGAGTATCCCTCAAAGCGCCAGAGATAGAGGAGGATGATCGAGGAGAGGACCGAACCGAGCGACACCGCTTTGAAAATCGCCACCAGATCAGACAGGTCGGGATAGCGCCAGACCCTGCGATAGAGCCCGCATCCTGCAAAACAGACGAGTTTCGTCACGAGGATCGCCGGGAGGGCGCGGACGACCAGCGATTGGATGTGGGGGCTGAGCGTCCCCTCGAACCGCAAGAGATGCGCCACCACATAGACGCTGCTGATGATGCCGAAATCGACCAGGATCTCAACCAGCCGTCGCTTGTGCAAGACCATCGTGTCAATCAAGGTCACCGGCGGATTCTCCACACCCACCGCGGCGGCGCGTGGGGATTGCAATCGATACACATTGACCCGAGCCAGGTAGCGGCCGCACACAAGCAGGGCGATCAGCGTCAGCAGCCACAGCGCGGCTGCGGGAAGCGCATTGAGCTGAGCCGAGAGCACACTCAAACCGCCCAGCGCCGCGCTGGCGCCGTAGAGCGCCATGACGGTTCGCCGAGGGCTGAGCCCCAAAATCGCCAGCCGATGGGAGACATGGTCGACGCCGCCGGAGAACGGGTGCAACCGATGGAGCAGGCGCTGAATGGTGACAAAGCACGTGTCAAAGATCGGCACGGCCAGCACGAGGGTGGGCACCGCCAGAATGCTTAGCAACTGCGTCGAGCCAGGCTGGCTTTCCATCAACACCACCGTCGCCAAGCTCAAGCCCAGCAGGTGGCTGCCGGAATCGCCCATGAAAATCTTGGCCGGAGGAAAGTTGTAGCGCAAGAACCCCAGAGAGACGCCGCTGACGATGCCGGCCAGCGTGGCCACCATCCACTGACCTGTCAGGGCGGCGTGGAGGACGCAGAACCCTGCGGCGACCGCCCCCACGCCGGCGGCCAGCCCGTCCATATTATCGAGCAGGTTGAAGGCGTTCATCACAAAGACGAACCACAGGATGGACAGGGGCGCCGAGAGCCACGCCCACGGCAAGGGGACGAGCCGGATCCCGCTCAGGACGACCCCGCAGCCGATGAGGAGCTGGGCCATCAGCTTGGCGTAGGGAGGGATCCGAGAGAAATCATCGATGAGTCCGACGACAACGGCGAGGGTCACGCCGCCTAACAACGTCCACAACGACGGCCCCCATGGTATCCACACGATGGCCGTCGCCACAAACCCCACATACATCGCCACGCCCCCGAGCCGGGCAATGACGCGACGGCCCCAGCGCGACGGCACCGGCTTCACGATCCAGCCGCAGCGGACGGCGATGAGCCGAACGACCGGCGTCAGCAGCAGCGTGATCAGCAACGCGCTCAGGCCGGCCAAGCCGACTCGACCAAGCTCTTGTGCTGTTTCGAGGCCCATGGACAGGCTGGCTATTGGGTAGACGCTGGAAGGGATTGGCGTATGCTCTCCACCACGCTCTGGATGATCTCCTCCAGATTCCTCGTGGGACGGAACCCAATCAACTCGCGAATCTTGCTGGTATCCGGCACGCGCCGCGGCATATCCTCAAACCCCTCTTCGTACGCTTCTTCATAGGGGACGCGGACGATGCGCGACGAACTGTTCGTCAGCCGGATGACGAGGGTCGCCAGCGCGTCGATCGTCACCTCTTCCTGGCTGCCCAGGTTGAACACGTCGCCCACCGCCTTGGGATGATCGATCAGTTTCACCAAGGCGTTAACGACATCAGCCACGTGCAGGAAGCAGCGGGATTGCTTGCCGCTGCCGTGCACCATGAGCGGTTCCCCCTTGAGCGCCTGGCCGACAAAGCGAGGAACGACCATGCCGTAGGCGCCGCTTTGCCGAGGCCCCACCGTGTTGAAGAGACGCACAATCACCGTGGGAACGCCTTTTTCTTTCCAGTAGACGTACGCGAGGATTTCATCCACGGCCTTGGACGTTGAATAGCTCCACCGGCTCTTCAGGGGGGACCCCAGGACCCGGTCGGTGTCTTCCCGCAGGGGGCCGTTGATGTTCTTCCCGTAGATTTCCGAGGTCGAGGCGATCAGCACTTTCTTGCGGTAGCGATGGGCCATCTCCAGGACCACTTCGCTGCCTCGGATGTTCGTCATCAGCGATTCGAGCGGTTTCTGGATGATGAGTTCCACGCCCACCGCCGCGGCGAGGTGAAAGACCACCTCGCAACGCTCGACCAACTTATCCACGAGGGATTCATTGAGGATCGTCCCGACGACGAACCGCAGGCGCGGGTGGCCGTCGAGATGGGCAATATTTTCATAGCGTCCGGTGGAGAGGTTGTCCAGCAGGGTCACCTCATAGCCCGCTTCAAGCAGACGCTCGGCCAAGTGCGACCCGATGAAGCCCGCCCCGCCGGTGATCAGCGCCTGCATCGCGTTTCTCCAAGGAGCTGCTCGTAGAGCGAGGACACGTTTTGCAGAAGTCGTTCCGCGGTGCACACACGCAACACGTGCGCCCGCCCTGCGGCGCCTAACTGCTGCCGCAAGGACGTATCCTGAGCCAGCCTCCTCATGGCAGCGGTGAACCCCTCCGCGTCTCCCGCCTGAACCAGCATCCCTCGCTGGACGACCTGAAAGCTGCCGCGCGAGACCATGGTGCGAGGCTCCGACGGTTCAGCGAGCAGATCGCGAACCCCGCCCACGTCCGTCGCGATCACGGCCCGGCCGGCGGCCAACGCCTCAATGAGCGAGACCGGTGTCCCTTCGTTCCATGAGGTCACGCAAGCGACGTCGAGCTGGCGGTACACCGCGCAGAGATCCCGCTGCCATCCGGTAAAGGTGATCGCACGGCTTAAGCGCATCTGGGACGCTTCACGCTCAAGCGCCTCGCGTAACGGCCCGTCACCAATGATCACCCCGGCCACCGCCTCGTCCGCCTCGGCCTGCATGAGGCGCGAAAGCGCCTGGAGAAAGAGGCGCGGATTCTTCACCGGCACCAGGCGACCCACCATCCCGAACCGAACCGGTGAGGACCCATTGGGCAATGACAGCTCGCCGAGGGCGGAGAGATCCAATCCCAGCGGAATCACCCGCCACTGATCCGCCCGACCGATGCCCTTGGTCAACAGTTCGTCTCGAATCGTCCGGCTGACCGCGATGAGACAATCCGTCCGGCGGGCCAGCCAGCGCTCAATCGCCAGAAAGATCCTCGACAGCCACCCGGAAAAATAGCCTTCCAGGACATGGCCGTGAAAGGTATGGATCAGGATCGCCCGCGCGCCAACGTGCCGACCTCGGCTGAACGTGTTGTACCACAGGCCGGCCAACCGGCTGAGTGCGCCGGCTTTCGCCATATGGGTATGGATGATGGACGGACGCTCCTTCCGGACAATGCCACACAACCGCCACAACGTAAGCAGGTCGGCCCATGGTCGAATCGGCCGTCGCAAACTCTTGAGATGAACCACCCTGGCCGAACAGGCGTCGAGGAGTCCGCTCAAATCCCCTTCGGTGGCGTCCGGCTCACCGACCACCAGACACGTGGTAAAACGCCTCGGATCCAGCCTTGTTGTCAGCAGGGCGGCATGGATCGCCGGCCCGCCGATGTTCAATCGCGTCAAGATCCGAAGAATCTTCTGCTGAGTCAGCTGAGTCATTGGTGAAGCTTCCTCATGATAGCAAACCCGCCTCACAAAATCTAGATTCGCTTCCGTGTTCGAAACGCGTGTGATAGAATATGAACCTGAAAAACACGCGAATCGCCCCAAGTTCGTCGTGAGCTCGTCGGAACG
>CAZUWM010000067.1:0-7434 GCA_964624155.1 uncultured Planctomycetales bacterium | reverse complement strand
CCGCCAGCACCCCGCCGATCCCGATCCACGGCAGCCACCCGATGAACCAGGACAGGTTCCAGAGCCGTCCCACCAGGCGTCTGACGGCGACCTCGCCTGAAGCGGAGATGCGGATCTCAACGTTGTCTAACAAGAGCCGCCCATCCGTCGTGGTCCCGATCCGTGCTTTGACGGCCGGGGCGTTGAGATCGAAGATGCCATCGTACTGACTCGTGATCTTCACGGTGCCCCGCAGCACCGCATCAACCAGTGTGACCTTGCCCGTGATGTGGAGCGCGTCGAGACCAATCGTACTGGCATGACCGAAGGAGTCGATCAGATTCTGGAGATTCATGTAGTATTTGTCCTGCACGAACTCCTCGTTGACGCTCGGCAACTTGCCAGGCCGACGGTTCTCCAGCCGCCAGGTCACGCGATTGAGGACAAAATGATCGCTGAAGGCCTGCAGCCAAAAGTCAAAGGCGTATTTAATGGGCGTGAAGTAATCGGTGCGCTCGTTCGCGTCGAGGTTGACGATCTGCAGGAAATAGTCGCTGCCGGAGAACCGCTTCCAGAGCGCCCGGGCCTCAGGGTCGGTCATGACGAATCGGTTGAGGTTGAGGAGGGCTGAGCCAAGCGCTCCCTCCAACTGCGTGAATTTCTTGACGTGGCCGGCGGCGTCCCGCTGCTCCTTGACGTTCTCAAGGAGGTCCGGCGTGATGACTTCGGCAAATCGCTCCTCTCCCACCTGCTCTTTCAGTGCGGCAAGGAATGGCACCAAGACGGTTTCGTTCAAGATGGCGTTGTTGGTATTGAAATATTGCTGGCCCGGGCGGTGCAGCGAGCGCAGCGTCTCTGGCAGCGCGGTGGGATGGCCCAATCCGATTTGGTAGAACATCTTCTCTTGGCCTTCGCCGGCTTTCTTCGCCTGGGCCAGTTCAAGCAATTGCACCACGGGGACTGTGCGGCCATCCACCTCGACCGCTTCCTCCCCGATCAACCCACCTTTCAGATCAATGCCGGTCTTGGTGGTGGTGAGCATGATGACGCCCACACCGTGCTCGACCGCATACCCGACGACGTCAGGCGGAACCGCATTATCCGTGCCATCCCCGTTATAGATCGCCCGGACCGTCGGCGGATCATCTGGGCGGCGTGTGCTGGAGGCGATTTCATGGAGGACCGCCGTGCCCAACTGGCCGTGTCCGCCCGGAGCCATGCGCTCCTCCGTCAATTGCCCACTCTGCAGATCGATGGTCGGCAACGAGACCTGCATCCGCTGGCTGGCGATCGCGACATTCGCCTGTGGAGCCCCCCGGGTCGACGCGTCTTGGGCGACATCCCGAGCGATGGTGAGCGAGGCCGGAGGCCGAGTCGAACCGGAGTCGAGGGGTTGACCAATAACCTCGCGATAGGTGCGCTTTGTCTGCAGGCGATCATCCAACCGGTCGGGCAAGTAGCGGCTGTTGAGGAACGCGTTGATCGCCGACTGACTTTCGTCGTTGACCATCTCTTCAATGCTGACCCGTCGGTAGGCTGGGGCTTCGTGAAGCAGCCGCAGGTACTTGATGTCGAGCACGCTCACCAACTCACGCTTCTCCACCCCGCTCCCCTGGGCATCATACCCCGGCAAACTCTGCTCGAAATACATGTCCATGCCCTTCGCTCCGAGGACTATCTGACCTTTGGTATTGAGTTGACGCCCGAGCTGAACCAAGCGTGCTTTCAGCGTGTCCAGGTATCGTTCCCGATCGAGGTTGGTCCCAAGACCGGCGTTCATATGGGCGACCTTGAGGTGAACTTCCTTGGCTTGAGCGAGGTAGGACTCTTGCCCTCGAATCTGTGTGGCGTAATCGACCGCTCCAAGGCGTGCGGGCCGTTCCTGGTCGGGAAGCAAGGCTGACGGCCAAAAGTTCTCGCCAATCTTGAGGAGCGATTTCTGCGCAGCGGTAAATTTCCGGTACAGCGCGCCCGCGTACGCCTGATCCGCCTTCGGCAACCGCGCAAACAGCGCGGGCGGACCTGGCGCCATCGGCTTCTGCCGCGCGCCGGAGGTACGCCATCGCCATGCCACCGCGGCCCCAATCAACCCCACCGCCACCCCGAACAGCAACCACGTCCACGGGCTGCTCCAGTCCACGAACCCGAACCACTCGGAAGTGTCAGACACTTTTTGTGCGGGGGCTACCCCCATAAAGTGTCTGACACTTTCAGATGCGGCCCGGGTCGTCCATGCGTGCAGCGCCGCCGCCCCCGCGCCCAGCCCGATCCACGGCAGCCACGCGAGCCCCCCGAGACCGAGAGACCTCTTGGAACCGACCGGAGGGGGAGCTTCCAATAACGATTTGAACAGCGGTGGTACCGCGTGGGCGCCGACGAATGTGGCATCGAAGAATCGATCGCCCGTAAAGGGAGCCGCTCCCTCGTTGAGCGCGTAATGGATGATGTTGGTGATTCCCCCCTCCCTCGCGGGAGCGAAATTCTCCGGCTGGTTATCAATGAAGACGGGGCGCGGCGGCACATGATAGCGCCGCTGGAACCGTTCCAAGCCCGTCATGAACAGTTCCTTGCCATCGGTTTTAACAACCCCCTCTTCGGCTGAGAGGATCACCAGGCTTTCATCGTTGAAGAGCCCCGGATAGTGCCTCTGGTATACATCGAGCATCCACGGCTTGGCCTCAACCCTTCCATCGGAGAGGACGCCGAACCTGATCCCGAACTCCCGCTTGAGGCGCAGCAAGTCCTGAAGTCGCGTCTTGAGGAAGGGGTTCGGCTTCATCGGCCCATAGTAGGCCGCGTCGAATTCATTCAGCGTCACTCGATGAGTCGCTCCCTGGGACATCAAGTAGTTGTTGATCATACGAAGCCACGTGTTCATGAGTGTGGAGTTGGGATAGCGGTGGATAGCTCGAGGATGGGAGGCGATGCCTGTGAGGCGCGCTGACAAGTCGCTCGTCGGAATGAGCCAACCCCGTAACCCCTTGCGAAGGTCCTCCCATGCCTGCGCAGTCGCTGCCCGGTCTTCGTATAACCCCGCGTTGTTCAGGATGCGCGTGATGGTCTCCTCGACGTAATCACCGATCTGTGTCGCCAGTACGCCTCCGTGATCGAAAAAGATGATGTTCGGAGCGTGGAGAGAAGCGCGGGTCTTGAGGAGTTCGTAGAGGGGTTGGCCCTCCTTGCTGAGCAAGTGCCGGAGGCTGGGCGAAAGAACCTGCGGCGTTTTCTGACCCATCTCTTCCAATACGTGGAATGGCACCAGCCACAACTCCTCGATTTTATGTTGGTTGTACCGCCGCTTCGTATTCTGGAGTGTCGCGTCATCCATCTCGGCACCAAACGCAGTGATGAACTCACGGTTGAGACCATCCTCGATGGGATAGGACTGCTCGAAGGCGCTCTCTTCAGAGAGCGGGAGCAACCGCCCGGTCAAGTCCACGCCGAGTTCTTCCTGACCTTTCCTGAGGGCTCCTCCCTCAGGCGTCTCACCCGAGCGGAGATGCCCGCCGGTGCCGATCTCGAGTTTGCCCGGCGAGGCGCGCTTGAGGGCGCTGCGCCGGTGCAGCACCAGGCGGACGCCCCACCGGCTGTCCCGAGTCCACAGATGGACATGGGCCACGGGGTGCGGCATCTTGGCCTCATGCGCCTCGCGCTTCTTGATCGCCAAGTCTCGCAGATGACCCTCCGCATCGGTGACGGCTACCATCTCCTCTTCATCGCTCACCGGCCCCTCGGTGCCTCCCCTCAACATCTCAACACCCGGCACGCGCTGCCATTTCTGCAACGCCTGCTCAGGCGTTCCGCGAAGGTTCAGGAGAAAGTGCGGGAAGGCGGCCGGCAGGAGGATGCCGACCAGGAACCCGGCCAAGGGATCAACCAACAGGATGAAGTAGCGAAGCGCAAGCGTGAGGAGACTCATCAGGATGCGGTCAAGACGCGCAACCTCGCTCCACCGGAGCGAGCCGATGGCGTTGTGCACATCGCCGTTGAGCAGATAACGGACGGACATGGGCGTGACGGCATGCAGCAATTGCCAGAGGGCCACGAGGCCGGCGAAGAGGATTTCCTGCGGGAGACCCGCACCGACGTGCGGCGACAACAACCAATCCCATCCCGAGACGAAACCGACCGACTCGATGAGCACCGGCAGCACGACCCATCCCCACCACGCCGGCCCCTTCGCATAGAGCCACTTCATGAAGTCCCACGTCCCGCCCTTCCTCTCCGCTACCCTGCCATTTAAGCCGTTCGATCCCTGCGACTGAGCTTCCCGCAGCTTGGCCGTCGCCTGATCAATGAACGTCCCGACCCGACCCTCCTTAAAATTCACGCCTTGGAATCGACCCTGGAGGTGAAACGGCGAGGGAATCTCCATCACAAGATATTCATGCTTGCCTGTCACCACCAACATGCCATGGACGGCCTCTGGCTCCACGACGATGATGTCTCCAGGTTTGAGGACGATGTAGTCAGGCTCGTTGGCGTCTTTCGGCTGCGTCATCAAGACCCCCAGCCCCTTCAAGAACACGTAGACCTTCGTCATGCTCTGAGCCTGGCCCGCTTCCGTGTAGACGGGATGCGCGTGCGGCCATTCCTTCCCTCTCACCGTCGTCTCTGAGTCTCCGAATTCATGGCTGACCCCCACCACGGGACTGCCGTCGGCTTTGGAGTCAATCAACCACGTGGTCCTTTGTCCTGTGTGAGGATCAAGGCGCAGGCTTTTGACATACTCGTAGATGCCTTTGGCCGTCATCGTGTCGGAGACCTGCTGTCCCGTCTTATTGGCCGCGCCGTCATGCCGCCGCCACCACGTGGGGGGCTGGCGGCTGGTGATCACGACCACTTCACCGTATTCAACGCGGACTTGAGCTTCGACGGATCCAGCCGTTTGGGCCGACGGCTGCAACAACATCACGCCCGGTTCGCTGAGTTCGAATGCGCCGCGTCTGGAAGACGTGCGACTGACACTGACAGAGGCTCCTGAAGGCACAACCACCAACGTCTCCTCCGCAAACCTTCTCTTTCGACTGAGCCATCGTTTGGCGGATTTTCCATGAGAGATCACGGTGCCGGTTTCCCGATCGACGAGATAGCCTCCCCCGGCCTCCATCGGGATCGGTCGATTCCCGTCGGTTGACACCACCATCGCTTGGGAGCGACGCAACTCCTCGATGAACGCGTCGACCGCCTCCGGGTCGCGAAAGTCCTCCATGAATCGCTCCAGCGAATCGAGGGTATTCCTAAGCGGCTTGCGGATCTTCGTCAGTTGATCCCGACGGAGCAATGACCAGTGCAACGCTTCCCACAATAACGTGGCGTAGATCACCCAGATCGCCGCCCGCAGCTCCTCCTCGCTCAACGGCACTTTCGCAGCCTGCTGATACCCTCTGACGAGGTGCACGAACCGCTCGCGATCGTACCACCGGCTGCGCATGCGGTTTTCCGTCAGCACCGCTTGGCGCAATTCCTCAACCCGAGTTCGCACGCCGGCCCTCGTAAAATCAAACACGAACCCGTCTTTGACGTTGAAGAAGGTGAAGTCCCCATGGTTGGGGGCTTTCGGAAGCCGCTGGAGCCACGCGGGCGGAAGGCGCTCGGCGAGCACATCCAAGTGACCCACGAGCTGGTCGGCAATCTCCAGAAACCATCGGTCGCCCTCAGTGAGCGTCTGCGGAGTAGCGTCCCGTTGTGCCATCAAGTGGTCGCGCGCTCGTATCACATCCTCCCTGGCATGGAGGATATTCGTGATGGGCAGCATCGCCATCTGTCCGCTCTCCGGCCTCCAGTCCCAGAGCGCGTTGTGGACGTCGGCGATCGTGCGACCGAGCGCTTGCGTTTCTTGCATCGTCGCGCGGGAAGGCAAGAGGACGCTCCCTTCCTTGAGAAACGACTCGACGGCAAAATACTCTTGGCCAATTTTCAGGATAAAGCGGTCCACATCTCCGCCAGAGGTGTCGCGACGACTCCAGAGCTCCGGTGCCCGGCCTGCCGCCGCCAGGGTGCGATGCAATGACACGACCAGCCTGGCGTCTTCCAAGGTATCGCCGATCTTCTTCAGCACGCCGGTTCGCCGATGTGCATCTCGCGCATTGAAGAAGGTGAAGGGGTAGGGTAATCGGTCGCGCCACCCCACATGCCACCGCGGCAAGCTGTGGGTCTTGATGTCTCCCGGATCGGATGTCCCAAGATCATAATGTTCAACTAACGCCTGCACGAGCTCTTCGCCGCTGCGCTCCATGAAGCGCAGGTCCTGCGCTTTCCTCGCCCCGCGGAACGCCCACGGGGTTCTGACCGTACTCAACGCCTCACGCGGAGGCGGTGTCCACGACCCGCGTTGAACAGCGCCCTCCCTCCATTGGTCGGCTTCCCGTTGAGCGTCCTCCCGTGCCCTTGCGACATCGAGCCACACCACAGGGCATGGCGCGGACGACTGCCCCAACTTGTAGACGCGCTCGAGCAACAACAACGGGCTGCTCGCCTCAGGCGAGAACGCCGGCTCAAACCGGTTGAATTCATCAATCGGGAGGACGTGATCCAACGCTTCAGCTGAGAACGCCGCAACGCGCAGCGCAAGACCGGTGGCCGTCTCATCGTCCGGTCGCGATTCCGCCGACGATCGCTCCTCCAACGGCACCCCCGCCACCGCAGCCTGGTCGGGATGCTCGTTGAAGTGCCGCAGGAATAATCCCTCCTGCTGCAGATCCACGTCCGTTCCTGCACGCCGCGTGACCACGATGTTCGCGCCTAATTCAATCGCCTGGCGCATCCCGTAGTAGAGCCCTCCGCGCCGCGGGTTGCCCTGGCCTAAGTGGCCTTCGGTCAGATACTCGTAGAGCTTCACCTGTCCCGCGCCAAATGCCTCCCAGTATTCCTGAACCAGCAGATCATGAAGGACGCGATAGGCATTCCGGGTCCTCACCGTGTCGCCTTCCAACACCACGATCAACCGCCAGTCGATCAACGGGTTGATGCTGTACAGATCGCGCAGTTGCTGAATGCTCTGGCGCAGGAACGCCCGTACATCCTGACGGGCTTCGTCCACACGGCGCAGGTCGTCAGACGTCAGGGAGATCACGGTCACCACCCGCTGCGGACGGTTGATCTGATACACCGCCAGATAGGAACGAATGAACGACTCGGCACCCGGCAGGAGTTTGTCGTGGTGCTCGTTGATCAACCACTCAAGAAACGCGGCGATCGCTTGAGTATCGGCTCGGCGAAACGCCACGGCCAGCACCTCTTCAAACACGGCGAGACGTTGCTTCATCAGAGATCCTGTGAGCTGTCCACCATCTGACCACCACGCGTGGTGCGTCATCAACCAGAACAGCGCTTCTTGCGCCTGACGGGTCGTGGTCTCCGAGTGTTTCAGTCGTTCAAGGAGGGTGGCCTGCGGGAGTGCCGTGGCGCTGGCCTGTTGGAACACCTGCTCGAAAGTAAGCGCTACCTTTTCGG
>CAZUWM010000066.1:0-7501 GCA_964624155.1 uncultured Planctomycetales bacterium | reverse complement strand
CCTCACGAACCGTTCAGTGCTCTTTACCCGCAGCGCGCCAGAGATGATCTGCCGCGGCCCCTCCGGCTCAATCTCCGGTCCGTGGAGGATGGCGTAGCCGAGCTCCTCCAACCAGGCGAGGGTAGCGTCTTCGACGGTGGACTCGGTCAGGGAGGTGGTCATGCGTGGGCTCAGTTGGCTGTCACTGGCATGCCCAAACCCTGGAAGCGCTGCTGCAAACACTCCTGTTGACACATGGCAGCGAAACCGTTTGCCTCGACCATCAGGTTACCGTTGCCCACATTCAGGAACGACAAACGCGTTCTTGCTTCTGCTTCCGTGGCGGCCTTGCTGCAGTACAACACCTTGAGAGGGCCGTCATTGGCGCGACTCATACGGGCGAGCCTGAAAAGCCGCTGGACGTGGAAATCGGTGGACGGAAACGAATACCCGATCACGATAACGAGATCTGCCCACCTCAACACTTCCAAGGCTACCCGCCATTGATGGAGGATCAATTGAGTCACTCGATTTCCGACGCGGGAATCGTCATTGATTTCGTTTTTGAACCACGTCGGTGGGATAATGAGCGGTTCTTCTATCGCCGCTTCCGGAGTAGACCGGCTTGGATATTGCGGCTTGATGGTCCGGAGAGCTCCGTCCATATAGGGGCTTGGCACGCATACTGGTTTCACCGGTGAGTCATTCCATGTCCAGTTGAGTGACCCATGAAGTTTGGCAATATGCACATCCGCTTGCAAGAAGCCAGCATTTGGAATGCCGTAATCCGTCACATAATGGAAGGGAACGCCGGCCGCATGCAGGCTTTTCTCTAAACAAGTGTCGTAATTGAACGTCACGTATTTGATCTTGTAGCCCATGCCTCTCAGCAAGGAGTGCAGCTGCGCATAGCGATCCGGACCTTGTTGTAGACCAGCCTCGAGCTCGGGCTGGCCATACACGCGATGGCATAGTCGTTTCAAGCCTCTCTCACAGTCTCCCAGAAACTTGCGTTTGGTTGGCTTGCGTACCCCTGGAGCAAAAGGGTCATGCTCTGTGTCAACCCAATCGAGATCTTCCGATCTCACCAGCTGTAGATAGCCCTTACTGGCATCCTCCCAGTCGTAGGTCCCGAGGGTTATGTGCCGTAGGTTAAGATCGACAGCGCTCCACACCTCTTCCAGGCCTAGACGGCAATCCGGATTGTTCGTGCCAGAAGGAATCGCGAAGTACCGCTCGACGAAGTAGCGAATCGACTGGAACTGCTCGGTCATTCGTTTAATCGTGTCCTGCCCAAAGAAGTCGCGGCCCAGCGGAGGAGGCATCAACAAGGTCGAGACCCCGTTGCAGATGTACTCCCGCTCAATGCGCATCTGATAGCCTGAATCATGGGTGGCACCCGCACCGTAAACTACCGCGACTTCACGATTCATGAGTTGGGATAGTCAGATTATCTCGGCGTTTAGCCAAGCCCTCCACCCGTAGCTCGCCGGAGATGAGCTTGGGCAGGAGCGTATCGCGCAGGGCGGCGAGGGTTGTGCTTTCCGCCGAGTTCTGCTCCATCCTGGATCGCAGCGGGCGGCAGACAACTTCAAAACGAGCGGCCACAGCATTCGGTGGTTTTACGAATCGGAGCTTCGGAATATTGCGCACATTGAGTGCATCGAGAATTGTACCTGTATCGGTTTTAAGGGTGACTTCTTCTTTCATAGCCGAGGATCGCAAGCATTCAATCAGGAAACTCGGATATGGAAAAGATGAGCGGCGTCGCACTCCTGTCATATTCCTACCAAGAGCCGCACGTAAGCCCTCTGGAATCTGCGCAGTAGCAGCGACTCGACCGACGTTCGTGATAACGCAATCGCCAGGGCTACCCTCCATGCGAGAAATCCAATATCGGTAATCATCCTCGGTAATGAAATAGGTATCAGTCATATCGATGAGCCCATCATCTCGAATATTGGCAAGCTGAAGCAGAGGTTTCCCGCTCAGCTGGCGCTTGGGCTTTTTGGAGTGCAGGCAATCGATTACTTCTGCGATGTCACCAAGCTCAGATTCGTTCCAACCTTCCGGCAATCCAGTTTCTTTGACATCCACAAACCAAGAGGTGAAGATCGCCTGCGCGATGGCCTCCAGCGTTTCGTTCATACGGCGGTTCAGCTCAATCTTGTCGTCCAGCGTGCCAAGGATGTGGGCGATGGCGCGCTGCTCGTCGATATCCACAGGCGCGGGGACTTCGAATGACTCGATCATCCCCTTCGTTAGCGCATTCCGAGTCGCGCCTGCCCCAGCAAGCGACAGCATCTCGGCTTGCATGGTAGGAGATACGAGGTAGTAGCGAAGGAACCGGGGCCAGAGAGCGGCTGGGTCTGGTCGTATGATCGCGACGTGTTGGTTCACGCGAGCGGGCAGGACATCGACGTCGACCTGACACGAGCGGGCAACAGAGTCGCCTGTGATGTTGAGCAGTACATCGTGTTCGGCAACTTCGACATTCGCGAGCTCTGCGGCGTGCTCCTCTTCCGATCTTTGAACAGACCTCGCCAAGGCGATACGTTCTCCACTCACCGGCCATACCCGAGTTCCTTCCCTCCTTCGCTGAAGCTTCCGCCTTCGCCGCCGCTTCGGCGGACAAGTCGGAGGGCAAGCAGGTTGGCGGGGATGGCGGCGTCCAGCGTCGCGACCTCCGTCCGAGGCGCCATCATGGCCGTGCCTCCTGCTCTTCGGACCACTCGACGAGCTTACGGCGCAGTTCCTCTTTGGAGGGCAAGTACAACCGATACTCCCTGGCGTGGATATTGGCATCCTTGGGCAGGGTGATCTCCACCAGCGCCTCATGCTTCTTCCTGCAGAGGATGATGCCGATGGTGGGACGCTCGTTTTCCATTTTCATGTGGCGGTCGTAATAATTGACGTACATCTGCATTTGCCCAAGGTCCTGGTGCGTCAGCTTGCCGATCTTGAGATCGATCAGCACATGGCAGCGAAGCAAGCGGTTGTAGAAAACCAGATCCACAAAGAAGTGGTCCTCGTCAAACGTGAATCGTTGCTGTCGGGCCTCAAACAGAAATCCCTTCCCCAGCTCCAACAGGAAATGCTCGAGCTTGTCGATAATGGCGGATTCCAGATCGGTCTCGGAATACTTCACCCGTTCGTCAAGTCCGAGGAACTCCAGCACATAGGGTTCCTTCAGGAGGTCTCGCGGATTGGCAACGACCTGTCCTTCCCGGGCCAATTGGCGGATGCCGGTTTTATCGCGACTCAGCGCCAGGCGTTCGTAGAGACTGGCGTTGAACTGGCGCTTGAGTTCCGGCAAGGCCCAGCCGTTCTTTGCCGATTCGATTTCGTAGAACGCGCGCTCCTGAGGGTCACGGATACCCACCAGGAACACATACTGGGACCAACCGAGTCGAAATGGCGGGTTTGATTGTGCAAGAGGCGCTTGCACGGAAGGCTTGATCGTGGTCGATTTGCCAGATGGCGTCTGGCGAATCTGTGGCAGGCGGTCTCGATACAGCAGGAAGAAACTTCGCATGTTCTGGAGGTTGGCCCTGGAGAATCCCCTTCCGAACTCCGCCGTCAGCCGCTCTGCCAATTCCTTCAAGACCTGTTTTCCATATTCCGCTCTGACCGACCCCTGCTGTTCGTCCTCAACGATGCGACGGCCAATCTCGAAACTCGTTAATACCTGGAGGGCGTCCACGCTGCGGACAACCGACCGCCGCGCCGAGAGGATAAGACCGCGAATATCGGCCAGGAGCGCATCAACGCTCTTCACCGGGTTATGAGGTTTTCGGATCATTTTGCTCTTACCCGCCATATCCCAGCTCCCTCAGGTTGGCGGCGATGGCGGTGTGCGGTTTCCGCTTCATCTTTTTCTCAAACGACCCGAAGCGGTCCTGTTAGCGCCTGACGCCGACACCGTATATCTTCCCCGAGGTTCCCTGACCTGAAACCCAATCTGGCGGCGCTTCGGCTGCGGCGGATTCAGCAATTGGCGGATGACCTCAAAGAGATTTTGAATGGCGTGGTCGTGCCCCTCCAATTTTCGCTCCAACTCGGCCAACTTGTGGGCCAGTGCGACGTTCGACGCAAGCATCTCGCGCAGTCGCACGAAGACCCGAACCACCTGAACGCTCATGTCAACCGCTCGCGGGCTCTTCAACACCATCGCTGCCATGATGGCACCATGCTCCGTAAAGGCGAATGGCAATGCTCTCCTGCCGCCTCGTCCTATTTTTGACATCGCAAATTGCGATGTCAAAGCTCGATCCTCCTCTGGCGTCAATTGGAATACAAAATCGTTCGGAAAGCGCGCTTTATTTCTCTTCACTTGTTCGTTTAGTCGCCGTGTCACTACGCCGTAGAGTGCAGCTAAATCAGCCGCCAAGATGACTTTTTGGCCTCTCACCAGGTGAATCGAGCGTTCGATTCTCTCTACCAGAACAGTATGAGTAGATTGCACAGGCTTCTCAGAGCGCATGGTGAAGCTTTTTCAAGTTGTCCCGAATCGTTTCCTCTAGTTTCTCGGATTCGGCAAATTGCCCCTTCAGCGTAGCCGTCAGACGCTTCATTTTTTGCTCAAACGGCTCGCCGTCGTCTTCGACTGTTTCTGCGCCGACGTAGCGGCCGGGCGTAAGCACGTGGCCGTGCTTGCGGATCTCCTCCAATGTCGCGCTCTTACAAAAGCCGGGCACATCGGCATAAGGAGCCGCGCCCTCCTTCGCCAAGGCTTCGGAGCGGCTTCGCCAGGCGTGGTAGGTGCTCGCGATTCGGCTGATCTCCTCATCCGATAGGTCGCGATGAGTTCGATCCACCAGATGACTCAGCTTCCGAGCATCGATGAACAGTGTCTGGCCGCTGCGGTCACGGAATCGGCCATGCTTCTTGTTCCGAGTGAGGAACCAGAGGCAAGCAGGGATCAGGGCGCCGTAGAAGAGCTGCCCCGGCAGCGCAATCATGCAGTCCACCAGATCCGCTTCGATGATGGCCTTGCGGATGTCGCCTTCTCCGGATTGGTTCGACGACATGGAGCCGTTGGCCAGCACAAACCCAGTGATGCCGTTTGGACTCAGGTGATGGATCATGTGCTGAACCCAGGCAAAGTTCGCATTCCCAACCGGGGGAGCTCCGTATTTCCAGCGCACGTCGTTGCGCAGCCGCTCGCCGCCCCAGTCGCTGACGTTAAACGGCGGATTGGCGAGGATGAAGTCGGCCTTGAGGTCCTTGTGCAGGTCGTTGTGGAAGGTATCGGCGTTTTGGAGCCCAAGATTCGCTTCGATGCCGCGGATCGCCAAATTCATCTTGGCCATCCGCCAGGTGGTGGGGTTGGACTCCTGCCCGTAGATCGCGATATCGCCGAGCCGCCCGCCATGCGCCCGGATAAACTCTTCGCTTTGGACGAACATGCCGCTTGAGCCGCAACAGGGGTCGTACACGCGGCCCTTGAACGGTTCGATCATCTCCACCAGCAACCGCACGACACACCGGGGCGTGTAGAACTCCCCGCCCTTTCGGCCTTCCGCGCTGGCGAACTTGCTCAGGAAATACTCATAGACCCGCCCAAGAACATCTTTGGAGCGGCTGTCTTGATCGCCCAACCCAATCGTGCCGATGAGGTCAATCAGCTCGCCCAAGCGATACTTGTCCAAGGTGGGCCGAGCGTAGTCTTTCGGGAGCACGCCTTTAAGTGACGGGTTTTCCTTTTCAATGGCCACCATGGCATCGTCGAGGAACTTGCCGATGGTCGGCTGCTTGGCGTTGGCCTGAAGATGCTTCCAGCGGGCCTGCTTGGGGACCCAGAAGACATTCTCGGCTAAGTACTCGTCCCGCTCCTCCGGATCAGCCCCTTGTTCTTTGTCCAGTTCATCTCGGCGCTGCTCGAAAGCATCCGAGATGTACTTGAGGAAGATGAGCCCCAGGGCCACATGCTTGTACTCTGCTGGGTCCATGTGGCCGCGCATCTTGTCAGCGGCCTGCCAGAGTTTCTCTTCAAACCCCAGGTTGGCGCCATTGCCTGCCTGATTGTTCTTTCCGGCTCGCCTGGTAGCACTTCTTCCCTTACCCATTAGTCACCCGCTTATTCTTCCCTCGCTCTGCTGAACTCGTCCTCCCCTCAATCCACTGCTCAAATTGATCCTTCCGAAAGCGCCAGATGCCGCCGACTTTAAAGCCCGGGAGCTTGCCTTCACGGGCCAGGCGGGTGACGGTGAAGGGATGAATTCTGAGGATCTTGGAGATCTCGTTGGGTGTCAGGGTCTTGATCTGCTTCATGGTATCTTGGGCCTCCTGGTGGGCTGGAACAGATTATAACAGAGCCAACAGATGGCGCGAAGGAGAACTTGCTTGGTTCGGCGAGAGGAGGCGGGCTAAAGACGGCGAGAGCGGAGTCCCTCGATGGAGGGAACATCCGCTCTGGGCCGTTTGAGTGGTCCTTCGACTCCTCCCCTTCGACTCGCTGCGCTCGCTCAGGGTCGTCGCTCAGGATACTTCGCCTCGGCCGTAAAGCGACTCGGCCGCCCAACCGCCGCTCTGGTGAAATGCTGAGCGAGGCCGGAACGGCCGAGTCGAAGCACTCCGCGTGTTGGCCACGCACTGCACCGCTTCCGACCCGTCGTGGTGGCAGGCGTTCCCGGTCTACAAGACCCGCCTACGCCCGCTGACTCAGATCGACGATCCGAAACGACAGGTCCAGGAGTTCCAGAAACTACTGGCACAGGTCCAGCAGTAGTGGGGTAGGTTCACGTTACAACAAAAGAGCTTCTCGGAGCAACAGGAGCCCAAAGAAGACAAAGAGGAGGGTGGCTCCGATCTTAATTGCACGCTCAGGAAGCCGACGGCCAAGCATGACGCCGACGACGATCGCCAAGCCGTCAGCCACGACCATGCCGAGGGAAGAACCAAGCCAGACAGGCAAAAGCGCCGCAGCTTCTGCGGCCAACACCGCGGTCGTCAGTTGGGTCTTGTCCCCCATCTCGGCCAGGAAGAATGAAACGGCCACCGTCGCGAGAGGATGCCCGAACTGTTTCTCCTCATTTCCGCTGAGGCGATCACCTCGGACCGTCCAGAGCCCAAACCCGATGAACGAGAGGCCGGCGACGATCTTCACCCAGTGAATCGGTACGACCAGCAGCACCGCGCCCCCAACGCCTACGGCGAGCGCATGATTGGCGAGGGTTCCCATCAGTACGCCACCCAGCACGTATGGGACGGGCAGCCGCGCGGCAAACGCCAGCGTGAGGAGCTGGGTCTTATCGCCCATTTCCGCCGCAGTGACGAGGAAGAGCGCCTTCAGGAAGGTGGACAGAGGGTCTCCATGGTGTCTATCTCCGCTCTCCGGTGGTCATGCCGGCGAGCCAGATTGTAGAAGTGCGTTGATGAGTTGATTATGGGAAGGAGCGCGGGCCCTCTCTATGACCGGCGTCAGTCTACATCAGGAAGCCCCGCGAAGGGTCGTTCAGGAGGCCACGGGTGTCAACCCGTGGTGTGGGGGTTTACTTCAACTCCACATTGACCTCGACGG
>CAZUWM010000065.1:0-7525 GCA_964624155.1 uncultured Planctomycetales bacterium | reverse complement strand
CTCGTGGGTTCGAATCCCACCCTCTCCGTTGCATGTTTCCGACAAGGAAACATGCAACGGATGCTGAACGAGCGTTACGCCGCGACAAGCGGCGTAGCGAGTGAAGCGCCGATACCTTGTCGTTCTTGAGCAGTCCTCAGAGGGATCATGAGCGATCAGTCCAGTCAGTTCACTGACGGGAAGTGGCTGTGGTTGAGCGAGAAGCTACTGGACCGTCTGCGCGGCAAGATGACGCTCATTCAGCATGAGGATGAACGCCGTGAAGTGGCTTCGGAAGCGCTGGATGACCTCTCCGGCGAGTTGAGCGATGAACTGCGTGTGCGATTAGCCAACGAGTCGACGCGACAAACATTTTTGCGTCACTTTCTCTCCTACGAAATCATTGAGGAATTCCTCAAGGACCCTCTCGTAGAAGACATCATGATCAATTCGACCGAGTCGCTCTTTGTGCATAAGACCGGTCAAGGACTCGTGAAGACCGAGCAACACTTCTCCAGCAGTCGGGCCATCAACCTCTTTGTCAAAAAGCTGATTGTCTTTGGGGGTCGCACGGAGCTGTCGCCCATCAATGACGTTGAGTTGTCAGAGATCCGCGGACGGGTGAATATCGCCCTCTCGCCGTTTGGTCCCCAAATCACGATTACCCGTGCGAAAGAACGGGCCTTGAGCATCATTGAGCTCATCGACAAAGGACTGTGTACCTACGACCTCGCCGCCCAGTTGTGGATCTACGTCGAAGGGTTGTCGATCCGTCCGGCCAACATCCTCATCTCCGGAGAACCAGGATCGGGGAAGACGACGTTGTTGAACGCGTTACTGAGCTTCATTCCTTGGACCCATCGTGTGGTCATCATCGAGGATACGCTGGAATTGAACACGAAGTTTCTCGAAACATGTTCCCGGATGGAGAGTTACGGGAACGTCACTATGACGATGCTGGTCAAGAACAGTTTGCGCATGCGACCAGACCGCGTCATCATTGGAGAGGTCCGCGGGGAAGAGGCTCGTGACCTGATGACCGCCATCAACCTCGGCAAGTATTGCATGGGAACGCTTCACGCCTCGACGGCTCGCGAGACGATCTTGCGGTTGCAGAATGAGCCCATGAATGTGCCCGAGACCCTCACGAACCTGGTGGACGTCTTTATCGTCCTCAAACGACTGAATCTCTGGGGCAAGGTCACTCGCGTCATCGGGGAAGTCGTCGAGACCGCGGGGATGGAGAAGAAAATGGTGCTGCTCTCGCCGGTATGGACGTACGACACGACACGGCGCCGCGCGGTGGAAACCTCACCCAGTAGTGCCTATCGTGACCGGCTGGCACAAGCCTCGGGGTTCCTGGCGTCGCACATCATCGAGGAGACGGTCCGCCGCACGAATCTCCTGCGGTTGCTGCACATGAAAGTGCGCTTGACGGATGTCACTGAGGTCACGAAGCTCTGCCAAGCCTACGTCGCTGACGCGGACAAAGCCCTTGCCCAGATCGGTGTCACTATGAAAGAATTGGAAGAAAAACCGACGCACACGCGCCCATAGCTCAATTGGATAGAGCGTCGCCCTGCGGAGGCGAAGGTTAGTGGTTCGATCCCACTTGGGCGCATGGTTTCATCGATGTCGACGAAGATTGATGAACAGCATATGCGGGAGGCGCTGAAGCAAGCGCAGGAAGCGTTGAGGCGCCGCGAGAAACCCATTGGGGCGGCGATCGTCCAGCGGTCTCGCGTGATCGGCCGCGCGCACCATCAAGTCAAAACCCTGCGTGATCCAACCGCCCATGCGGCGATCATCGCGATCACCCAAGCGGCCAATACCATCGAGTCCGATCAGCTCAATACCGCGACACTCTATGTCACGCAAGAGCCGTGCTGCATGTGCCTCGGGGCGATCCTGCTCAGTGGCATCAGCCGGTTGGTCTTTGGCGCCGATGATCTCAGGCAGGGCGCGTGCGGCTCAGCCATTGATCTGCCGGCCAACGAACGACTCAATCGGAAGTTGACGGTGACCAGGGGCGTGCTGGTCGCCGACTGCGCCGCCCTCTTGCGGAAAGCCGCCGTTGGTGTTCGAGCATAACTTAAGGAGAGGTGCGAGAGGGGCTGAATCGGGCGGTTTGCTAAACCGCTGTACAGGGGAAACCCCGTACCGAGGGTTCGAATCCCTCCCTCTCCGTTTGTTGTGACGAAGATTTAGATCCATGCCTGAAAAAACCGTGAACTATCTCCCGCTGGCGCGCAAGTATCGGCCGCAGACGTTTGAGGAGCTCGTGGGCCAGTCTCATGTCACGACGACGCTCACGCGGGCGATTGAGTCCAAGTGCATCGCCCAGGCCTATCTCTTCGCAGGACAGCGGGGGGTTGGGAAGACCTCCGCCGCGCGGATTCTCGCCAAGTCGCTCAACTGCGCGAAAGGTCCGACCGCCAAACCCTGCCAGAAGTGCACAAGCTGCCAGCAGATTACGGTCGGGTCAAGTTTGGATGTGGTCGAGATCGACGGGGCCTCGAACCGAGGGATCGACGAGATTCGTACCTTGCGAGAGACGGTGAAGTTCGCCCCGTCCCACGGCGCGTTTCGCATCTACATCATCGACGAAGTCCATCAAATTACCCCCGATGCGTTTAACGCACTCCTCAAGACCCTTGAAGAGCCTCCGGCCCATGCGAAGTTCATCTTTGCCACCACCGTTCCCCAGAAAGTCCCGCCGACCATTCTCTCACGATGCCAGCGGTTTGATTTTCGTCGCGTGGAGACGAAGACGATCGTGGACGTCTTGCAGCGTATGGTGAAGGCCGAAAAAGTGCTGGTCGATGAGGCGGCGCTCTACGCAATCGCCCGCGCCGCGGAAGGCAGTCTCAGGGATGCCGAGGTGATGCTCGAGCAGGCGATGAGCTTCTGCGAGAAACGCATTCGTGAAGACGACGTCACCCAACTCCTCGGAAGTGTCGGACAAGACGTCCTGATGTCATGGACGAAGGCGATTCTTGACCGCGATGCCACCACCGCCTTGACGATCCTGAATCAACAAGTGGAGCGCGGGAAAGACGTCACCCGCCTGCTGACCGATCTGCTCATGCACTTGCGGCATCTGCTCGTCGTGGTGACGACGGCGCAGGCCTCCGAGCGAAGCCGACTGCGGGCTGAATTGATCGATCTGCCGGGTGACGTCATCAGCCGTCTCGAGGAGCAGGCCAAACCGACCAGCGCTCAGGAGCTGCTCATGATGATGCAGGTGGTGACGGGCGCCTATGACCTGGCCCGCCGCAGCCCCCTCGCTCAAGCGATCATTGAATTGGTCGTCATTCAACTCTCAACGAGAGATTCCTGGATGTCACTCGACCAGACCTTACAACAACTTGAACGTCTCGCAACGACGACAACTCCCTCCGCCCCTCGAGGCCCCCGTGAACCCTCGGCGGCCTCCCGAGATGATGACGACGTGTCCCCTCCCATGCCTCGAGTCGTCGACCAGACGGCAACTCCGCAATACCCGCCCGCCTCGCCGCATCCGGCGGACGCGGTTCATCCGATCGTGGCGGTCGAAGAGGTCACCGCCAAATGGCCGATCCTGCTGGAGCGAATTGGACGGCAGAAGATGTCGTTGGCCTCCTATCTGATGGACACGCGACCGATCAGCGTGAATGGTGATCGCGTGCAGATTGGCATTCCTGCTGTGGCGCTCCATCAGGAAGTGTTAAGTGCTACCGAGACGCTACGGCTGATTGAGCAGGTCATGAGTGAGGTCTTGGGCCAGCCGGTGAAGATTGCCTATACGACGCTTCCTGACCTTCCGCCGCCTCCCCCACCGGCACCGGCTGAGGCGACGACAACAGGCGGTGGAATGCCGTCGTCTCCAACCCCTCAACCCGCTCCTTCGGTGGTGCCCCCCATCGTTCAAGATATTGTCAGTCTGTTCGACGCGACCATCATCAAACCGCCTTCCTCCCGTCCTGCCACCTCGTGATGGCCAGCTACGCCCGTCCGTTTCTGCGATTGCTTGAGGCGTTAGAGAAGCTGCCGGGTATCGGCCCGCGTTCGGCCGAGCGCATCGCCTTTCATCTCTTGCGTGTGCCGAAGGAGCAGACCCAGCAGCTCGCCCAGGCTCTTCGCGAGGTCCGGGAGGGGCTGAAGTCCTGCGAGGTGTGCTTCAACCTGAGCGAAGCGAGCCGTTGCGAGATTTGCCAGGATCCAACCCGCGATGCCGCCATCCTGTGCGTGGTGGAGGAGCCGAAAGACATCCTGGCGATTGAGAAGACGGGATCGTTTCGAGGGTTGTATCACGTCTTGATGGGGGCGATTGCGCCGTTGGATGGGATCGGGCCGGAGCTCTTAAAGATCGATGAGCTCTCGCGCCGTCTTTCCGACGGACACGTGCAGGAAGTGATTCTCGCCACGGATGCCGATAAGGATGGGGAGACGACGGCGGCGTACCTCGCGAAATTGCTCAGAGATCAGAACGGCTTGCAGGTCACGCGGCTCGCCTTAGGCCTACCCCTCGGCAGTCACTTGGAATACACCGACCACGCGACCCTCGCCCGCGCGCTCGAAGGTCGTCGTCAAGTCTAGCGGGTAGAGGTCACCCGTCAAAGTTGACTTCCTCTTCTAGTGCTTGCCCCACGTCTTCCGAAGAAATCCCGCCCGACCTGAGCCTTCGTGGTAGAGTTTGTAGCGCAGCGGATTCTTCTTATAGTAATCCTGGTGGTAGTCCTCGGCCGGGTAGAACGTTGAGGCAGGGACGATCTCGGTGACGATGGGGTCGTGGAACTTCCCGGAAGCTGCGAGCCGTTGCTTTGAGGCCTCAGCGAGCCGCCGCTGCTCCTCGTTGTGATAGAAGATCGCCGTGCGGTATTGCGTCCCATGGTCGGCAAACTGCTGATTTGTTGTGGTGGGATCGATATTGCGCCAGAAGACCTCGAGGAGTTGCTCATAGCTGAGCTTCGAGTTGTCGTAGAGGATCTCGATTGCCTCGGCGTGCCCGGTGATTCCTGAGGAGACCTCCTCGTAGGTCGGGTGTTCCTTCGTCCCGCCGGTGTAGCCCGACGTCACGGAGATGACCCCCTCCACCTGCTCAAAGGGCCCCTCCATGCACCAAAAGCATCCACCCGCAAACGTCGCGGTCTGAACGGGTCCCTGCTGTGTCGCGTTCATCGGCTCCTCGGCTCCCGCTGGCCCTCCGCCGCTCAGCATCCACACCGTCACGACGAAGAGGCTCAACCGTCTCATTGCTTCATCGTAGCAGATTTTTCTCCGGCGGTGCGCTGCGGTGTTCCAGGACGATACACCTTGGCGATCAGGCATTTGAGGTACGCCCCTTCCGGGAACGTCACCGGGTGGTCCACCGGATGTCCGGTGCGCTCCAGCTCGCGCACCTGCCACCCGCTGTCGTATGCGGCCTGGCGGATGGTCTTGAAGAACGCCGCGGCGCTGACGTGGCTGGAGCATGACGAGTGCACCAGCACCCCGCCGGGGTGCATCACGCTCACACCCAGCTGCGTCAACCGACGGTACGAAGCCAGCGCCGAGGGCACCCGCTCCTTGGCGCCGGCGAATGATGGCGGATCAACAATCACCACGTCGAATTTCCTCTGGGCGCGCCGGAGGCTGCCCAAGACGGTGAACACGTCGCCGGCGATGAGCTGGTGCTTCGCGTGCTCCACCGTTTGATGGCGGTGATTGAGCGCCATGTTGCGCGCGGCAACATCCAGCGACGCCCGGTTGACATCGACGCTGGTCACCTCGCGCGCCCCGCCCCGCGCCGCGTAGACGGAAAATCCTCCGGTGTACGCGAACAGATCCAGCACCGACCGCCCCTGGCACAGCGGCTCCACCGTGGCGCGGTTGTCCCGCTGATCCAGGAAGAACCCGGTCTTCTGCCCCCGGATGGGATCCACCTCAAAGCGCAGGCCATGCTCTTGAACGATGACCGGCTTGTCCGGCGGCGGTCCCCACAGCAGAAGGCCGTCGGACAGCCCGCCCAGACGCTCGGCAAGCGGCTGCATGGCGCGGCTCAGGCGAAGGACGAGGCGCTTGGCCGGACACACGGACTTCACGGCCGGCACCAGCGTGTTCAGCCACGGGATCCAGGCCGCGGTATACAGCTTGAGGACCAGGGTGGAGTTGTACCGGTCGATCACCAGCCCCGGCAGGCCGTCGTTTTCTCCATGCACCAGCCGGAACGCCGTCGTGTGCGCCTCCAATCCGTCGCGCACCTTCAGCGCCGCCAGCAGGCGCGCCTCGAACCAGGCGCGATCGATGGGAGCCGGCGTACGATGCTGCAACACCCGCAGGCGGATGGGTGACGTTGGATCGTACAGTCCGATCGCCAGGAAGCGGTTGCGATGGTCGAAGATCACCGCCAGGTCGCCGGCCTGCCCCTCATGGCTCTGACGCCGGATCGCCTGGTCATAGACCCACGGGTGTCCTGCGCGCACCCAGCGTTGGGCCTCCGGCGTCACGCGCAGGGCCACACGCCGAGAGGACGGCGCCGGAGTGGAGATCAGCACACGGTGGAGACGGATTCCCATAGAGGAATTCCAGTGATTGCACAACGTTGATGACGGTGATGTCTCACGCGAGTCATCGCCGTCATGACAGCACATGAGGACGCCACTGATTGTGCCGTCGCTCTCTCTTCCCATTGTACGACCTCTCGAAGCCCCTGGCTAGGTGTGCTACAATTATGTTGATCAGTTTATTCCCCGGTTCCGCCGCCAATCGTGGCGGATCCGCCATGAAGGATGGCGGAAGCTCAGTCTCAGCCCTAGCGCGCTTGGGGGAGGGGCTGATCCGACCCGCAGGCTAAACGATGGGGCGGAGGTAGAGCGGCTGGAAAGGACGTTTTTCTGGTAGACTAGCGGTGCCACTCTTGACAGGGTCTATTCCCCGGTAGCTCAGTCGGTAGAGCGGCTGACTGTGACGGGGGCAGGAGGGATGGTGGAGAAGCGGCGCTACGCAGATCGCCGAGCCTATATGGTAGCCGCAGTACGGAAGCGGCGCAGAAAGGTTCGGCTGATGGCCGTGCAATATGCAGGTGGCCGTTGTAGCCGGTGCGGCTACGACAAGTGCGTAGAAGCGCTCGAGTTTCACCATCTCGATTCCTCACAGAAGGACTTCGGGATCTCATCACGAGGATATACCCGAAGTTGGGCTCGTGTGCGTGAGGAAATCGAGAAGTGTGTACTCGTGTGCGCCAATTGCCACCGTGAACTCCATGCCCTAACGCAGCTTTCCGCCGAAAGGCGGATTGAAACTGCGGGTGAATTCAGGGAAGCCTAACCTGCCTTCGGCAGGAGTAGGCAGTACACAGTAGGCAGTAAGCAGTTCAACTGACTACTGATGACTGACCACTGACTACTCCGCGAAGCGGTATGGTAATCCTGAGCCAAGCCCCCTAAGTTTTGCGTTGCGACGCAACGCAAAACTAATCCAGGGGGAAGGTGCAGAGACTAAGCGCCCGCCACCTACGGTCCTGAGCGAGTCCCGCTGATAGTGGGACGAGTCGAAGGGCTATGGTGAAGAGATAGTCCAGGCCCTG
>CAZUWM010000064.1:0-7562 GCA_964624155.1 uncultured Planctomycetales bacterium | reverse complement strand
CCGCCCCCAGGTTCACCCACGAGAGCGCGGAGGTGGCTGGGGATGGAGGCATGAACTTCACGACCACCTCGCTGGGATGTTCGTTGGTGAACGTATACTCTTTGCCGTGGTCTTCGAAAATCTGCGGGATGGATGCCGCACCGGTGAAGAGGGCGCGCAGATCGGCATTCAACGAATCGGTGAGTTGACGCTCGCGCTCGCGAGGCGACAGGCGAGCCAGTGGATCAGCCGGATCCTGATCCTTGGGACGCCGCACGAAGAACCGATCTAACAGCATGCCGGCCTGAGCCGTCTTGCGTTCGTCTGACCAGAACGTTTGCATCACCCGCTGAAGCTTCAGGCCGATCTCGCGATCCGGTTGCACGACCGGTTGCGATAAGAGCGTCCTCAAGGCGTCTCCCAGGGCGTCTTGCGCCGCAGAAGATGGCGGCGCGCCTTCTTCATCCACCCACCAGATATCCTCGGCGCGGTCGCTCTTGGTGTTGATGCGGGCGTTCTGGACATTGAGTCCCTTCGCATAGAGCGTGAGGGCAATGGTATGCAGCGCGCCGATAAAAGCGCTGCTCTCCACGATCACCTGCAGATGCTGGCGTGGGACAGCCGAGGTGGAATTGATCTGTGACACTTGGGTATCTAAGACGTTGGCCGCCAACGCCGCGGTCACCATCACCAGCATCCCCGGCGCGTCGCCCTTGGTCGCCACCGTGATCTCGTAGGGCTGTTCGTGGTAGCGAGGCGCCCGCACCAAACAGGCCACCGGATCAGGTCCGTGGTGGAGGCGATAGAGCAACAGAATCTCCTGAACAATCGATTCCGTCGGGCGACTGATCCAGAAGGGAAATCCGGCGGCCCCAAAGTAGCGATCGACGAACGGCGTCACATCAGCCAATGAGCCAATCCCCTCACTTCCTAATCGTCCTTGGCTGATCTGAAGTTCAAAAACGGCTATGACCGCCTTGCGGACCTGCTGTTCCACCTGACGAACCTGTTGTTGGAAGTTCGGTTCACGACGCAGCAACCGCTCCAAGACAAAGGTGTAGGCCTCCAGGTTGGCGGCGACCCAACTGATCCGGCCCGGATCGGTCGCCACCGCGTCCGCAAACGTCAGGATGGGCAGGATGTGCAGGACCGAGTCGGTAAAGGCTTCCGGCAACACGCGGCGGAAGGACCAGGTGCGCCTGCCCAATGTGAGTTCTGGTTCACGAAGGGCCTGATTGACGGTGAGCAAGAATTTCTGATCGACCTGAGGGCGCCCGCGCCTAATGCTCACCAGGGCGCTCTGCCCGGCGGCTTGCGTCAACAGGGCATCGTTGAGAATCAGCCAGCAGATCACGCGCGAGCGCAGATCATCTCTCTGGATGCCCAGCCGCTCGAGGATCGCCGGAGCCAACCGCTCAGCCCCTACCTTGTCGTGGCTCTCTCCGGGCGCGTTCATCCATGAGGGCTTGCCGATGTCATGCAACAAGACTGCCAAGCGACTGTCGGCCAGTTGACGGTTCGTGCGCACCCATTGGAACGCTTTGTTCAAGATCGGCGGATGTCCTCCGGCACCGGAGCGGAGGCGTTCCTGCTGGCAAAACGCCTTGAGGACATGGAGATCGTAGGTATAGGTGTGGAGCTCATCGCCGTGCTGCACCACGTTCTGCAGGCGGGCCAGCTCCGGAATGACGCAGGTGAGCAACCCGAAGTGGTACAGGGACAGGATGACCTCGCTGATGTCGGTGTCAGCTTCCATGATGGCGAGGAATGCCCGATTGACCCGCTGATTCAGGGCGCTCGTCTGACCGGTCCGTTCCCACTCGCCATAGGCCTGCCTCAGCGCCGAGGCCAAGGCCGGCACGGTGGCGCGCGCGGTCTGCAGCAGCGGGCGAGGAGGCTGCTGGCCGGTCCTCGCCCACCTCTCGAAGACCTCCACGATCAAGGCCGGATCGTTCACAAACCGGTTGATGGAATCTTCGTCTGACGACACCCCCGGCTCCCCCTCGGGGACGACGAATCCCCGCTGCATTTCAAAGACGGCCTCCTGGTGATGCAACCGCTCAAGGGCCGTCCAGAGCGTCTCCACCATGGACCAGAATATCGTCTCGGCCTGCGCATAGTAGAAGCGCATCAACCGCACTTCGCCTGGGACGCCTCGGACCTCCTCGCTCTGCCCAGCAGCAGGCCAGAGACCATGCTGCTCGAACCGATCCGCCACCTCGTCTTGAACTTGCAAGGCTAATTGTTCACTGCGGCTGATACCTGCCGTATTCACCCGCAGCCACTGGATCGCTTCGAATGCCTGCCGGGCCTTCGTGTACGCCGCAGGCGAAACGGCACCGGGGTCGATCTTCATCAGCCATTCAAGTTCTCGAAATTCCGCCGCGGCGCCCAAGCCCGCTTTCAAGTGGGGTTCCCGCAGGTGTAGCGCCCAGATGTGGCGATCCTTGGCGCCCTTGAATCCTCCGATGGCAAACCGGGCATTCCAATGGTTCACCAATAACGCCACCAAGGCAGGCCGGTAGGTTCCTCGAAGCTCATCGATGACGGTATGGGTCTCGTGCTCCAAATCAGGCGGCGCGGCGACCGGACGCAGATCCAGCACCACGGTCACTGATTCTCGCTGCTCGGCGAGCCGGTTGACGATCGTATCCAGCTCGGTCTGCTGCAGCGGGGTAATCAGTTCATCGGCCCCATAGGCTCGAGTCGCCAGCTTAAGACTGAGGGATGTGAACCGCTCAGCCAGCTCGTTCAGCGTCACTGGGGAGGCGTACTGGAACTTCCGCCGCCCCTTGAAGACGGCATGCAACGCATCGTTGATGAACCGTTGCGCCTGTTGCATGTCCCCTGCGGCATCGTCCTTTGCGAGGCGACCTGGCGTGACAAAGAGCAGATCAACATCCGAGCGACGTCCGAGGCTCTGCCGTCGACCATAGCTGCCCGTCGCGGCCACGAGGAGATGCTTCGCCACGGAGGGAAATTGCTGCTGCGCCTGGTGGGTGGCGGCCTTCACGAACACGTCAACCAGGTCGGCATCGAGCTGCATCTGCAAGCCGATCGTCTCCAGCGAGGAGTCCGCCCACAATTGTTCTTCAAACTTGGCGAAGATCGGCTGCAGCGTGAAGCCGAGCAGCCCCCCGCCCTGTTCCTGCTTCACGCGCTCGACCACCTTGGCGATCTCCATCTGACACTGGGTCACCACGTCCCGTAACGCCTGAGCCTCGAGCGGCTGGACGGCCGCCCCGACTTCCTCACCCTTCGAGGACGCCTCCGACTTGGCGGGAGACGATGGTGGCATGTCGCCGGTTGAGCCATTGGACATCCCGAAAGCTTTGCCCTCGGCTCCGACATCGAAGACAACGTCCTTCGCATACGCCTTCAGCGCGATGTCGATCAGGTCAGCGCGATCGTGGTCTGACCACACGTCCTTCGGCAACCGCAGCAAGTCAGCAAACAACGCATACTTCCGCTTCCCAGTCACAACGGGTTTGGCGTGGGCCGGTACATGACGCAGGAACGCTTCCAAATCGCGATCGCGCTCCAGACCACCCAAGGCGCTGAAGAGCATCCAGTCGGTTTGTTGGACCACACGGAATTCTTCTTCGGCGCGCTGCTCATTTGTAAGACGCTTGACGTTGTCGTGCGCCAGCTCATGCAGGAGCCGTTCGGCAAACACCCGGTACGCCCCTGGATGAATGTGTTTGGCACCGATGGTGTGTTCATAGAATATCTGATCAATCGCAATGATCGGTTGCTGGGCTTTCTCGTCGTAATAGCGGGCCATCTGGCTCCCCAGCACACCGGCTTTCACCATGATGAACGTGAGGTTCTTGTGCTCGGTGTTCTGGGGGTGCTCAAACACTGCCAGGAGGGCCTTGCTGACGGTTTGCTGGCTGCTGAGATGTTGGCCAAGATAGGCGAGGGCATCGTGGATGCGGGAGAGGAGTAGATGCTGAGGAGCATTTGGCTCGTCGAGATTGCGAGAGACTTCGGGGGGCGAGCGCGGAACAAACGGGGCCTTGAGCCTCTCCCACACCCGCTGCCACGCCGACTTCGACAGCTCCGTACGCAGCATGATGTTCTCAGAGGCGAGGATCGTGTTCAGCGGCGGCAGCGCATGCAGCGCCTCCCAGCTCTTGCCAATGTTGGTTGAACTCGTCCGTTTGGAAACGTAGTACACCGGCGTAGATGGAATCCATCGCTTCACCTCGTTATCCCATTGAATCTCAACGTATCCTTTACCTTTAGTAGCAGCGCCTTCTGACAGTGCTGACGGATGAAAAGAGCTCCGAGCTTGAAGCCCCACACCCCTGCAAAGATCCGCAAGCCGATACGCTGACCAGAAACCCCTGGGGCGGCCAAAACGGTCGCCCAGAAAGATCAGTTCCATTGCACTGAGAGGAACGTCCCGCTTGAGCGTCTGTTGAACTTCCAAGATCAATGGTGTCAACAGCTGAAGCGAAGGACGATCGAGCGGGATACCGATGTCCGCATACGGTCTGAGCGCGAAACCCAAATCCGCTTCGAGGTCTTTCTTTGAGAGACGATGGCGGACAGGAAGCCGTTGGCGCGTGCGCTTCAGCTCATTCTTAATCGCCTGTGTGGCTCGTTCCAGCGCTGGGGTGCTACGAGAAGGATCGCCTATCCCAGGGATTTGAACGGCCAACGGCCGTAGCGCGTACAAACGAGCCTTCAAGTCTAGATCGTGTTTGAACAACCAGCGCACCTCTGGAACGAGGAGATATACGAAATAATGCTTGCCTGAAGGACTGATCCCAACGTGCGGCTCAAGCAGTTTGATGTGAGTCCAGAGGTAGCGGAGCACTCGGTCGGTCAGGCGCTTGCCCCATTCATCGTGTAACGTTTTGTAGACCACCATGCCCTGGTTCTGCTCAAGGTCCAAGATCGTCTTGAAGGCTTGCCTTAACGTGGCAGGAGGCCCCATGATCTCCTGGCCAGGCGCCTCAGTGATCATGTACTCCAGACGACTCGGGGTCGCGGAAGGCATCTGCTGCAGGTGCTTCACGGCGGCTCCCATGCGCGCCAAGCGCCAGCGCCGCGATTCGGTCATCCGCTCATCGTCCCCATGGCGATCGATCAGATGGGGGTATTCTTCTTGATCTAACAGGTCGAGCCGCAGCGCCTCTTGGCTTCGGGTGAAGAGATGCTGGAACAGCCGAGAGCCGAGGTAGATCGCACGATCCCTTTGGCCCGCATGGGCGATGTTGGAGCGCTCAAGGTTTCGAGGCCGTGTGAGGGCAGCCCGACCAATCACGAGGCGGAATCGCACCGGTTGACCGCCCACCAGATGCGAGGCCAACCACCTCGTCACTACTCCTCGCTGCTCATCCGTCAGGAGCCCGTCAAGGACGACGGGAGACACCCGATAGGCGGTAGGCGGCGTCTTTCCAGGAACGTACCCCTCCACAAACCGCAGCTCATAACCGACCAACTTGCCGTTCTCCAGCGTTACTTCGACCACCTGAAGGTTCTCGTGGTCTCTCAATAGCTCGCGAATGATGGGATTGGTCTCCGGCGCCTCGTCCCCCTTCAGGTCGCGGGACGGCCCGCCATCGGTCGAGGGTTGAGGCGGTGGCTTGACGGTCAGGTACTGGAGAAGCCACTGCTGGATGGGGGCCGGCAGCCGATGCAAATCCCCGCTCGGAAGCCTGTGTCGAGGATGAGCGACGCACTCCTCAATCGACATCCCCGACGGCACATGCAGCACCGTCACGAGTCGCTTCCACCGCTGATTGCCCTTTTCGATGATTCGTGCCTCGGCAACCACGTACGGAATGGCCAGGCCGGCTTCCCACGTCAACTCCATCCCATAACTCTCCAGCCGTCGTCTCAGCTCGTTCCAAGTCGGCGTTTGCGAAAGGTCATCGGGTTGGGCTGGAGCAATCAGCTGACTCGGTTCTTCAGGCAGAAATTCCTCTGGTTGAGTGGTAGGAAGCGACCAACCCTCTGGAAGATCCTCTGAAGTCCTGATCGGACGTTTGACCGATAGCTTGACGGTGCGCTTCTTGAGATACACCCTAAGAGTGATGATTAACACGAGCGCGACCCCACCGCTCAGCAGAAGCCACGTCCCCCCCATCCGCCCCCCCGTCAGCACCGCCACGAGTCCCAACGCCGCCGTCGTGGTTCGACTCCGTCCCTCGACTCTGCTCGGGACAGTCCTGAGCGAACGAACGTGAGTCGAAGGACGCTCACCACCAGTCGTGGCGAGCTTGACAGCCCTCGAACGGTCGGCTATAGTTGACGTAGGCTGAAAGCCAATGAGATGACCAAGTCGATCAGCGCCACGTACGAGAATGGGTCGTTGAAGCTGCGCCGAAAACTCCCTTTGCCGAATCACGCCAGGGTTCGCATCATTTTTGACTGGCCCGCCAGTATTGCGAAGCGGACGCGAGGCCTGTTGCGCATCCCCCGTCGGGTGGCTCGATTGGTCGTGGAATCTGACGAGTTCAGCGTCTTGAACTCCTAGCCTCACGTGCGCCTTGCGGACTTCCCTTCCGGCGGAACGCTTTTTATCGATGCGAACTGCCTTCTCTACCACTTTCTCGGGTCCCACTCCAGTTGTACCTATACCGTCCACCGCAGCGAGATTGGCGACATCACGCTCGTGACGTCGCTGACGGTGCTTTCCGAAGTCCGTCACCGTCTGATCATTTTGGAGGGAGGAGAGCGGTTTGGTCTCCCCTCCCGTCGTGTGCTGTCCTATCTCCGGCGCCACCCAGACACCGTCAGGAAGTTGGGAGTGTATCTGGAAGCCATCAACAGTCTGCAAGGTCTTCGGGTTCAGATTCTTTCCCCGACCATGGAGACGTTCGTGGCCAGTCAGCGTCTGATCCACGAGTTGGGGCTGCTGAGTAACGACGGGCTGATCATCGCCACCATGCGCGTGCACCACCTCGTGCACCTCGCCACCAACGACAGCGACTTCGCCACGGTTCCCGGCATCACCCTCTGGCGCCCCTAACGCCTGTCCGTGGATCCCGAGCCGTGTCGAGGGACCAGCCATCAGCCAGCTTGCCAATATCATCGCCCCCACCACGAGGTTGACCCACGACAGCGCGGAGGACGGGCGGGCGGTAGAAACGGACTCGCCTTGCGGCGAGTGACGCAAGGCGAGTGGATCAATCGGTTTCGGCGGGTGGAGCGGCAATGGAGGCGCGGGATCGCCCCTCGGCGGCGGGCGCGTCAGCAGATCACGCCAATCCGCCCGCGAGAGCGCACGGAGAACCCTCCAACCCAACAGCAGCGGATCAACGAACAGGTGCACGAGGAGGTCGCCCAAGAAACCGAAGCGTTGGAGACGATGGTGTTCGCGGGCGGCGAGATGCGCTTGGAACCAGTGGGGGAGGAAGCGAATGAGAGGGCTGACCGAGACGATGCGGCCGCGGACGTTCTCGGCCAGGCGCCACCAGTGGCTGGGGCGCGGCAGCGTGGTTCGACGTTGCTCACCACCAGGCGTTCCCTGTCCCGGCGGGCCGCGCGCTTGGAACGCCTCGATGAAGCCGTAGTCGTGCCGCAGAAGGAGCCCGAAGACGGCGATGCCAAGCAACTCCATCAGCCCG
>CAZUWM010000063.1:5807-7668 GCA_964624155.1 uncultured Planctomycetales bacterium | reverse complement strand
AAAGCGAGTTCGCGCGCTGGAGGGCGCAGCTTCGGCACACGAACTTCGCAGCGGGTGGCGACGACAACACCGTGTTGCTGCAAGGGACGGTGGCGATTGGGGTGCACAAGCACCAGCTTCAATAAGTGGGAAGTGGGAAGTCGGAAGTGGGAAGGAAGAGACAAAAAAAGAGGAACCACGATGTATCACATCTTAGCGATCATGCTGTTGCTGGTTGGCGTAGGCCTGGTCCCGATGAGCGAGGCGGGGGAGAAACCATTGCGAGTGGTGGCGACGCTGTCGACGTTTGCGGACTTGGCGAAGACGGTGGGCGGCGAACACGTGGAGGTGGCGACCATCGCCTCGCCGCGCTTCAACCCGCACTTCATCGAGCCCAAGCCCAGCGACGTCCTGAAGGTCAAGCGCGCGGAGCTGTTCATCCACGCCGGCCTCGACCTGGAACTCTGGCGTTGGCCGCTGCTGGATGCGGCCGGCAATCGCGAGGCGATGTCCGGAGGATCACGAGAACTGGATCTCTCGCGGGGCATCGCGCTGCTGGAGGCGCCTGACCGCGCGGTGAGCCGCGCGGAAGGCGACATCCACCTGTACGGCAACCCGCATTACTGGCTGGGGCCGGAGAATGTGCAAGTGATGGCCCGGGCAATTTGCGACAAGCTGTGCGAACTCGATCCGCAGCGTTGTGATCCGTATCACCGTCGGCTCGACGAGTTCCTGGGTCGTTTGGAGGAACGGATGGTCGTGTGGCGCCAGCAGATGGCCCCCCATCAAGGCCGAGAACTCATCGGGGATCACCGGGCCTGGCCGTACCTGATGCGCTTTCTGGGGCTGGTGATGGAGCACCACCTGGAACCGAAGCCCGGGATTCCGCCGACGCCGCGGCAGATCGAGTTGCTGGAACGGCACATCACCACACGGCGCGTTCCCGCGATTGCACGGGCGGGCTATTTCCCGCAGGGAGCCGCGGAGTCGCTGGCGAAACGGACGGGCGCGAAGGTCGTGATCTTGTGTCACAATGTCCGCGAGCTTCCCGCCTGCTCGGATTACCTGGCGATGCTCGACTACAACGTGGAACAGTTGGCGAGTGCCTTGACACCATGAGCGAATTCCTCGGCGTGATGATCAAGCCGTTCGCGGCCTGCCTCGTACTGACTGGCATCCACGCGTATCTCGGCCTGCACGTGATCGAGCGCGGGGTGATCTTCGTCGACCTGGCGCTGGCGCAGGTGGCGGCGCTGGGCGCGACGATGGGGTTTCTCTGGGGCTTCGGCCTGCACTCCACGGAGGGCCATGCGATTGCGCTGGCCTTCACGCTCATCGGAGCGGCGATCTTTGCCGCCACCCGACGACGCAAACCGCTCGTGCCGCAAGAAGCGCTGATCGGTGTCGTCTACGCCGTGGCCGCCGCGGCCGTGATCTTGGTGCTGAGCCGCGCGCCGGATGGCGGGGAAGAGCTCAAGGCGCTGCTGGTCGGCCACCTGTTGTTCGTGGAGTGGTCGGAGATTGCCAAGATCACCTTCCTCTATAGTCTCATCGGCCTGATCCACTGGCTGGTCCGCAGGCCGCTGCTGTCTATCTCCCAGACGCCGGAGCGCGCCTTTGCGCAAGGCCGCCACGTCGTGTGGTGGGATTTTCTCTTCTACGCAACGTTCGGGTTCGTCGTGACCAGCTCGGTCGAGATGGCGGGGGTGCTGCTGGTGTTCTCATTCCTGATCGTGCCGGCGATCTGCGGCGTGCTGTTGGCGCAATCGATCGGTCGGCGGCTGGCGGTGGGCTGGATTGCCGGCACAATGACGAGCGTCGTCGGTGTCGTCGCGTCGTATGCCTGGGATCTGCCCACCGGCGCCACCATCGTGTGCGCCTT
>CAZUWM010000063.1:0-5707 GCA_964624155.1 uncultured Planctomycetales bacterium | reverse complement strand
TTTCCGCCCGCAACCCAGGGTGGCCGTCGTGGGAATCTTCTGGGGTGTGGTCCTCACCGGCGTCTTTGGCGTGCTCAGCGTGCAAGCCACCACGCGATTCATGACCGAAGGCCCACCTGGCAGCTTGCGCAAACAGATGACGGAGTTCGTCCAACACCAACAGCGCGTCGTGGTTGAGACATCAGGTGATCCGCGGCACGGGACCGCTTCGGCACCGATTCAGATCGTCGAATTCAGCGATTTCCTTTGTCCGACCTGCCAGCGGGCTTCGCAGTTTAATCCCTTGCTGCTCGCCGGACATCGCGGGAAAGCCTCCTTCGTCTTCAAACACTATCCGCTGGATCAGACCTGCAATGACGCCATTCAGCGGATGGTTCACCCCAACGCCTGCCAGGTCGCGGCCGCCACGGAATGCGCGCATGAGCAAGGCAAGTTCTGGGCGTTACACGATCATCTGTTTCGCAAGCTCACGGGCACGCAATACAACGTGGCAGAGCTTGAGCGCGATGCAGAAATTGCAGGCCTGAACATGACCGCCTTCCGCGAGTGTCTGCAGGGCGGGCGTGGGATGGAGGCGGTGAAGCGGGATATCGTGGAGGCGGCTCGTCTTGGAGTTCGCAGCACCCCGACCTACGTCGTGAACGGTTTGTTGATGCCCGGCCTCCTCACCCCTGCGACCTTCAACGAGCTCCTTGACGTGCTGCAGGAGACGAGATAGATGGGGGACAAGGCAGTCAAGGTGGGTCAGCGCGCACCAGATTTCACGCTGACGTCAACTGACGGGACGACCGTCCAACTGGCTGATTGCCGAGGCAAGAAGGTGGTGCTCTATTTCTATCCGAAAGATGACACGCCAGGGTGTACGAAGGAAGCCTGCAGCTTTCAGGAGCATCGGAAGCAGGTAGCCGACTTCAACGCCGTCGTTCTGGGAGTGAGCCGAGACAGCGTGTCGTCACATCAGCGCTTCGCAGGCAAGTACGGGCTGAGTTTTCCACTCCTCAGCGATCCGGACGCCACGGTGTGCCGGGCCTACGGGGCGTACAAGCAAAAGTCGATGTACGGGCGGACGTACTGGGGGATCGAACGCACGACGGTGATCATTGATGAAGAAGGTCGCATTGCGAACATCTTCCCCAAGGTCAAGGTCGAGGGCCACACGCAAGAAGTCCTCGAAGCGATCAAAGCGATCGGCATCGGTTCAGAAGCCGGGGCGCGCCGTCCAGCACGCACCCCCGGTTAAGCCGTTCGCGTCCGTCCCGCCGATTGATCCGCGTCTTCGGCGTGGGGTCGATTGCTTCAACGCACACCAGTTCTTCGAGTGCCATGAGGTGTTGGAGACGCTCTGGCTTGAAACCTCCGGCCGATCAAAGCATTTCTATCAAGGCCTGATTCAGGCGTCGGTCGCTTTTTACCATTGGTCAAAGGACAACCGGGCAGGTGCCCTGACCCTCGCGCGGTCTGCCACGAAGTACCTGAAACGATACACGCCGACCTACCTCGGGATCGAGGTCGAGCCGTTCCTGCAGCGCCTCCGCGACGTCTTTCAATGGCTGAAGCGTCACCCGATGAAATACGATCGGCATCTCGTGCCGGTGATCCGTTGGGTGGGGGTCGGGTAGGGGTCAGACACCTAGTGCTTCGACACTAGGGGGCGTCATCTATCTTTTTGGTGTGTTCTAGACTGTCTGCTTCGCAAGAGTTGAACCTATTGATAGGAAGGACAAAGGTTCTTGCCGAGGGGACACTGGGCGCAGAGCGGTTTCGGGGCTTTGCAAATTGCTCGGCCGTGGGTGATCATGAGGTGGCCAAAGCGCGTCCAATTCGATTGGGGCACGAGACGCATCAGATCCTGCTCGATCTTGTCTCGGTCGGTGTGGGTCGCGAGTCCCATCCGTTGACTGAGCCGCATGACGTGGGTATCCACGACGATCCCTGCCTGCACCCCACACGCATTGCCTAAGACGACGTTGGCCGTCTTGCGCGCCACCCCCGGAAGTTGAATCAAATCCTCCATCCGGTTCGGGACCTTCCCGCCAAAGCGGTCCATGATCATCTGGCACGCCGCCTTGATCGATTTGGCTTTGTTGCGGTAGAAGTTCACCTTCGAGACCGCACGCTCGAGCGTCGGAAGGGGAGCACCGGCGTAGTCGTTCGCCGTGCGGTAGGTCTTGAACAACTCCACGGTCACTTTGTTGACGAGCGCATCCGTGCATTGGGCCGAGAGTATCGTGGCGACAAGCAGCTCGAGCGAGTTCGTGTAATGGAGGGAACATCGTGCGTCAGGGTAGGCGCGTTCGAGCACCTGCATAATCTTGGTGATTCGCTGCGATGGAGAGGCGACGGTCTTTGGCATGGCGCTATTCTAGCACGAATGTTACAATACCTTTACCCACATGCCATCTGCCATCACTGAGGAGCGGCGCCGGCTTACCCGGGTTGATTTTCAAGGACGCGTGGAGATCAATCCACTCGAACCCTTGACCAATGGCCGGCCACTCTTCTTCCAGGCCAACTCCCTCAACTTGAGTGAGGGCGGGGTGTGCGTCCGACTCGAACAGGAGCTCGCCATCCATTCACGAGTGGCCATGCGGATTCTTGCCTCGCCTCGCCGACAGCCGTTGGCATGCCACGGTCGGGTGGCGTGGGTGATCCAACGATTGGACCTGCGTACCGATCCCCCCTTTTTGTATGACATCGGGGTGGAGTTCATCAATCCACCGGTTCGCCTCCGTCAATTTGCCAGCCGCCTGGGCCTAGTGCTCAAACCCGCCTCTCGTGTTTCGGCCACCCAGAAAGGGTTACAGCCAGTGATCGCCAACGGGCGGCGTTATGTCCCACAGCTCCAGCAGGACGATTCCGCCAACAGGCGGTGGCACCTGGTGGTAACGGTGGAGGGTGCCCCGTGCTTTAGCCAACGTTATGCGACCCGTCAAGAAGCGCTGGCGGCTTGGCGGGAGTTTCAACGGCAAAGGAGGCGGGGATGATCTCCATCGAGACCCAACTCTCCATCTTTCTCGACAACCGGCCAGGCATGCTGGCCCGAACCTGTCAGGCGCTGGCAAAAGAACAGATCAATATCCTTGCCATGTGCATCTCGGACACGGTGGATCATGCCATCATCCGGCTGGTCGTCAGCGACGTCAAGAAAGCCGCGAAGCTGCTTCAAGGACTCCAACTGCCGGTGCATGAGCGGCAGGTCATCTTCATGGATGTGCCGAATGCCCCCGGCAGCATTGCCAACATCTCGGAGCAACTCGCCGAGGCCGGCATTAACATCGAATACGCCTATTGCACCGGCGCTACCTCCCAGCCGACCGGCAACCTCGTCTTGCGCACCAACGACATCGAAGCCACCATCAACGCCCTCAGCTGATTCAGTCGACGATCCTGCTCATCGAAGACGAAGACCACATCGCTCAGCTTGTTCGCTACAACGTCGAACAAGCCGGCTACCGTCTCCTGACTGCGCGTGACGGAGAAGAAGGATTACGGCTGGTTGAACGTGGTCATCCTGACCTCATCCTGTTGGATTTGCTTCTTCCACGGCGAAAGGCGATCCGGACCAATTGCAGCAAGTCTTCTGGAACCTCCTGGAAAACGCCGTCAAGTATAACGTGGAAGGCGGAACCATCACGGTGCGCGTGCGCGACCACAAGACCTTCCTCTATGTCGAGGTGGTCGATGCCGGGATCGGCATTCCGGCTGAGGAACTGCCGAGGATTTTCGAGCGGTTCTATCGCGTCGACAAAGCGCGTTCGCGAGCGCTAGGATGAGTGGAAGACCACGACTCATGCCATCAGTGGCGGTGGCCTGCCTTCTTGCCACCTGCGTCCCGGACCACCCGTCCGTATGGGCGAAGGACGATTTCCAAACCTGGCACGGTGCGGAGATTGTGAAACGATTCGGCTCCGCCTGGGAAGTCGCGTTTCTCCCTGAGATTCGCATCCGGGACGATGCCAGCCAGCTCTTCTACCATGAATACCGGCAGGGCGTTCGTTGGAAACCCTCCAAGTATCTGCAGTTCGGCCTGAACTATTTGTTCGTCCGCAACGAATCCTCCGGCAAGCCCCGCGAGGAACACACCGGCGAGCTGGACATGACGCCCAAGCTGTCACTGGGAGCGTTTGACCTGTCGTGCCGCGGGCGTTTGGCGATGCGGACGATCCAGGGCAGCGCCGGTGAGGAAGAGTGGCAACTCCGCGTGATGCCGAAGATCGCCTACCGCACGGCGATCGACGGCCACAAGATGACACCCTATGTCGCCAATGACCTCTTCTATGACGACACGCGCACGGCTTGGAATCAGAGCCGGCTCTACCTCGGCGTGTCAGTTCCCCTCGGAACATCCGCTGGAGCTGAGATCAGTGTCGATGCGTACTACATGCTCCAAAGCCAACTCGGCAGCCAACGGAGGGACTGGAGCAGTAACCACGTCGTCGGGACGAAGTGGGGAGTGAGGTTTTAAGCTCGAGAGGAGGATTGGCGCATGGGTTTTCGACTGATTCCAAAAGACGAGTCGTTTTTTGATCTGTTTGAACAGCAAGCCAAGATTCTGCTCGAGGCGGCGGGGGTGTTAGTCGAGGCGACGGAACGGGGCGAAACGCTCGCCGAAAATGCCAAGCGGCTGGAGCGGCTGGAGCACGACGGGGATCAACTCACCCATGAGTTGATGGCCAAGCTCAACCGCACCTTCATCACGCCGTTTGACCGAGAGGACATCCATCAGTTGGTGGCAGATTTGGATGACGTACTGGACCTCATGGAGGCGGTGACTGAGCGGTTCATCCTCTTCAAAATCCAACAGATCATGCCGCCGGCCAAGGAGATCGCCAAGGTCATTCAGCAGCAGATTCAGGAGATCAACCGCGTGACGCCGAGGCTGCGGCACATGAAACATGCCGACGTGATGCCACACTGCATCGAGATCAACCGGTTGGAGAATGTGGGCGATCGGTTGCTTCGGGATGCGTTTGCCGCGTTGTTCGACGGATCGCCGGATCCCATTGCTGTCATCAAGTGGCGCGAATTGTATGAGTTGCTCGAGATGGCGACGGACAAGTGCGAGGATGTGGCCAACACCATCGAGGGCATCGTCCTCAAGAATGCCTAAGTGATGGAACTGTCTCCTCTTCTCTTCGTCGTCCTGGCTCTGGTGCTGGCGGCGGAGTTTGTCAATGGATGGACCGACGCCCCCAACGCCATCGCGACGGTGGTCTCTACCCGCGTCCTCTCGCCCACGCGGGCCCTCCTGATGGCGGTGATCTTCAACATCCTTGGGACGATGTCCGGCACGGCGGTGGCGGCGACGATCGGCAAGGGGATCGTCCAGGTGGATGCGATCAATCTCTATACGGTGGGCGCGGCGATGGTCGGCATTATCTTCTGGAGTACACTGGCGTGGTACTACGGGCTTCCCACCAGTGAATCACACGCGTTGATCGCCGGACTCACCGGTGCTGCGCTGGCCACCGCCGGACCGGAGGCGCTCATCCTGTCAGGATGGAAGAAGGTCGGCGTGGGTCTGCTCTTTTCAACCTTCTTGGGGTTTTTCGGAGGCCTGGTATTGATGACGTCCATCTACCGGCTATGGGCCAAGGCTGCCCCGGCGTCGGTGCGTCGGTTGTTTGGCAAGTTGCAGGTCCTCTCGGCCGGCTTCATGGCCTTCAGCCACGGCTCCAACGACGGCCAGAAGTTTATCGGGACCTTC
>CAZUWM010000062.1:0-7849 GCA_964624155.1 uncultured Planctomycetales bacterium | reverse complement strand
GGCCACCGAAGCGAGCGTTAGCGAGCGGAGGGGCCAAGTCCTCTCACCGGCTTTTCTTCTCGATAGAGGAATTGAAGGGAGGCCCGACCAGCATACGGGGAGCGGCGACGAGCAGGAGCCGCGACTTCCTCGGGAGGGCCGGGCGGCCACCGAAGCGAGCGTTAGCGAGCGGAGGGGCCAAGTCCTCTCACCGGCTTTTTTCACCGTCTGAGGTTCGATTCCGAAGCGCCGACCATCAGGGTCGGCGCGGAGTGGCCTGACGCCCACCGCGCCAGGCATTCCGTAGCCGCCACGATGGCGGCTACTGCACCGGAACCGGCAGGGTTCCGGCCTCTCACCGGCTTTATCTTTTTCGAGGCAACCAGCGGGGTCGCCGGCTTGTCTTCCTGCTCCGTTAGCAGAGAGGATGGGGAAGGAGACCCGAGACGTCTCCATGGGTCACGCCTCCCAGTTTCTCGGCACTGCTATGTGGAGTACCGCAGATGGTCTCACGCGCCCCGAACCCACATGCCAGAAAATTCTTAACAATCAGGTCAGATGTTGGTAGAGTATGGGCGAGCTGTCACATCAAACAACAAGACGTTCTGAAGAAACAGTTCACATCCGACCGTGGAAGCATGCCGAGACCTGACGGCCAAGGAGAGGTGTCAATGCGACGCAGCAGGATCAACGTGGGAATACTCTACCGATTGGGCGTGATGAGCGTGATGGTCGTGTGGTGGCCGGCATCAACAGGTTTTGCAGAACGAGTTGGGAGTCCTGCGGATATCTTGGAACGCGGACAATGGATCATGAGCTTGGATGGGGGTTGGCTTGCGCGGACGATGAAGGGAGGCGCGAAGGCATTTGTATACGAGGGAGGGCACTCTCGGGGCTACGGCCTCACGAATCGCCTGAGCCTCTATGGAAAAATCGGCATCGCGTATCTGGATGTCCACGATAGTGCCTTTCCGCAAAATATTCGCAGTGGGTTTGGGGCCAATGTCGTGGTGGATGCCAAACTGAAAGCGATTCTCTGGGAGAGTCACCAAAAAGATTGGGTGTGGGGCGGCAGCGCCCAGTATATCTTCCTGGGAGCCCCGCATAAACGGAAGAACAACCAGGCCAACTGGAATGAATGGCAGTTTTCGACCAGTCTCGCCAAGTCGTTTGGTCGCGTGACCCCGTACGCGGGTATCAAACTGTCCCTGTTACAATTTCGGTATCTGTTGCGCAACCAAACGACCCACATCCAATCGCGCTATCGCCCCGATGGCCTTGTGGGCCCATTCGGTGGCATCGATTTGGCCTTTGGGGAACAGAAAGATACCGTGCTGAATATCGAAGGGGCGTACGTGGGGGGACCAGAGATTACCGTGGCGTTAACAAAGCGGTTTTAAACCCTCTTCACTAGTGAGCAAAGTGATTGTGACGCTGATGTGTCAAGGGGGAGGAAGTTGATGGCAGGTGCAGTGGTCGAATTAGCGGAGCAGAGCTTTGAGCAAGAGGTCGTCAACTCCCCCACCCCTGCCTTAGTCGATATGTGGGCGGCCTGGTGCGGCCCATGCCGAATGGTTGCCCCCATGGTTGAAGAGCTCGCCGGCACGTACCACGGCAAGGTGAAGTTCGGCAAGCTCAACGTCGATGACTATCCCCAGGTGGCGGCCCAGTACCGCATCATGAATATCCCCACCCTCCTCTTGTTCAAAGGAGGCCGGGAAGTGGATCGGATCATCGGTGTGCAGCCAAAAGAAGAGCTCATTCGCCGCCTCGAAAAGCTTTTGACCTAAGAGGTCGCCCCCCTGGCCCGCCCGTTCCGTCATCGAGGCAGCCAACCGGCCATCGCCATCCTGTGTTCCGGCCAGGGGACCAACCTCCAGGCGATCATCAACGCCATCCGGGCCGGACGGCTCAAGGCGCGTCTCGCCCTCGTCATCGCAGACCGCGCAGGAGCCTTTGCCTTGGTGCGAGCCAAGCGGGCAGGGATTCCCACCCAGTGTGTCGATCCGCATCGATATGCCAGCCGCGGCGCATTTGACCGTGAGCTGATCCGCCTCCTCGAGGCCCATCGGGTTGAGCTGGTGTGTCTGGCCGGATTTATGCGCATCCTCTCCCCGGTCTTCGTCCGGCACTTTTCCAAGCGGATCCTCAATATCCATCCAGCACTCCTCCCGGCCTTTCCGGGGGCGCATGCCGTTCGGGATGTCCTGGCGTGGGGGGTGAAGGTGACAGGCGTGACGGTGCACGTGGTGGATGAGCAGGTTGACCACGGGCCGATTCTGTTGCAAGAGCCCTTGGCCATTCGACCGCGAGAGACCATAGCGACCTTACTGGCGAGGCTCCACCGAATTGAACACCGGCTCTACCCGAAGGCGATTCAGCTGATGCTCGAGGGCCGGGTCCGTCTGCGCGGCCGAAACGTCACAATCCGCTGATACTCGCTGATCTGTACGCGGATGTACGCCGATGATCAGCGCTGATCAGCGGTTGTCATCAGCGTGATTCAGCGTGGGGATTTACCGGAAGAGTTCGAGGCGGGTTTTCGGCAGGATCAGATTGCGGCCGGTCAGGGGATGGGTGAGTCGGACCGCGTCAAACCGGTCGAAGCGATAGTCCGACAGCACATGGGCGATCTCATTGGTGGCGTCTTGGAAAATCTCCTGGATCAACGCGTCATCCAGCGGATGGTTGGGACTCGGCGTGACGTTCAGCGTGAAGGCAAACTCGCCATTTCGAAATTCCCCCAAGCACGGTCCCACCTCTGCGCTCGACAGCCCTTGACCTTCCAGCTTCTCGGCTAACCGAACCTGGATCCGCTTGGCCAGTTGCCAGCTGAGGAACTGTTCCAGCCGGATGTCGTTCAAGACCACCTGATCAAGGCTGATCCCGGGGATCCCCACATACTTCAGGTCAAAAATCGTCCGGGAGAAAAATTCCGTGGGGGTCAAGGCGCTGACGTTGGCCCGTCGGACATCCTCGAGATACCGGACCATCGTGAGGTACGCTCCTGGCACGGCCGGGTCGGAGATCAGCACGAGGTAGAATTGGATCGGCGCATCGGAGCTTAAGACGACGCGATGGATGACCTCAATGACGTTGCCCAGCAGCTCGTTGGCGGTGGGGGCGAGGCCAATTTGGTTTGCGACCAGCTGGAGAATCCCGCTGTGATGTAGGTGGACCGCGAGGGTCTGGCCCACTTGTCGTGCGGAGACCGTGAAGTGGTACTCCGTCTGGCAGATCTGCTGGATCGTCTCGACGAGGCGCTCCTTCCGGTAGCTGGGGCTGCACCCCCCAAGGCTGAGGGCCACCGTCAGGAAGCACACCAGAGACCAGAGACGAACACGAGGACGCATGGAACCGCTCGGGGTCAATTACGAGGCGGGCTTTAACGAAGGTAGCAAGCGCTGTTTCCCGTACTCCACGAAGATCGCTTCAATCTCATCGTAATCAAGCTCTTCTTTCTTGAGCAGCTCAGTCGCGAACCGTTCTAGGAGGACGTCTTCCCGCTTGAGCAGCTCCTCCACCTCGTGCAGACACTTCGTGAGGATCGCGTGCGTTTCTTCGTTGAGTTTCTCCTTCGTGCGGTCGGCCAGCCGATCGCCCTGCGCCCCCCCACGGAAAACCCACGAGCCAAGGAGCAGCTCGTAGTCTCCGATAAACCCGTTGGATCCCATGCCGAGGCGCCAGACCATCTGATGGGCTTGCTGCATGGCGTTCTGGAAGTCCGCGGCGACCCCGTCGGATGTCGACTCAAACTTCAGCCTCTCGGCGACGTAGCCGCCGAGCGCCGCTTGGATGTTCGCGAGGATTCGGCCGCGGCTTGAGGTGAACAACTCCTCGCGGGGTTGGTGGTACACCACCCCGAGGGCGTCCCGCCGCGAGATGATGGAGGCCTTGAACACATCGTCGGTGGGATGCAGGAGGTAGGTGACGACGACGTGGCCCGCCTCGTGGTAGGCGATCCGGCGACGCTCCTCCTCGTTCATCTTCCGGCGGCGCTTGAAGCCGAGTTCAATCCGCTCCAGCGCATCCGAGAGATCTTTGAAGGTGACCATCTGGCGTTTGTTGCGGGTGGCAATCAGCGCGGATTCTTTGACGATGTTTTCGATATCGGCAGGGGATTTCCACACCGATCGGCGCGCCAGACGCCCCACATCAATCGTGGGGTCAGCCTTTACCTTGCCGAGGTAAAACTGGTAGAGCTTCTCCCGGTCCTCGAGCCCGGGTCGGTCGACGTAGATCTTACGATCCAACCGCCCGGGACGCAGCAGCGCTGGGTCGAGCACGGATTCGCTCGCATTGGTCGCGCCAATCGCGACGATGTTGTACTGGGAGCTTTCGAGCCCATCCATCTGAACGAGCAGCTCGTTGACGGTGTTGTTCCGTTCGGTCTGCGCGCCAAACCCCAAGTCCGCCCCGCGGGAGGTCCCGACCGCATCCAACTCGTCGATGAAGATAATACACCCGCCGTTGATGCGCGCCATCTGCCGCGCTTTCTTGAAGATCTTGCGCACACGTGCCGGCCCGGTGCCGACGAAGATCTCAATGAATTCCGACCCGGACACCGAAAGAAACGGCAACCCTGATTCGGTGGCAATGGCCTTGGCCAAATAGGTCTTTCCGCACCCTGGCGGTCCCGCGAGCAAGACGCCGCGGAGCACCTTGCCGCCGATCTGCTGAACCCTCGTATGATCCTTGAGCAGCTCGACCACTTCCCACGCTTCCTGCTTGGCCTCCTCCATCCCGATGACTTCATTCCACTTCACATTGACCTGTTCCCCCTTCACCGCACCCTTGGAGATTTTACTAAAACTCCCGCCCCCGTAGTGCAGCCAATAGAGGAAGCCGACGAAGAAGCCCGCGCTCATGATGGCTTCAATGGGAAAGATCGACAGCAGGGCAACGATGTAGAGCCGCTGGTAGGAGTCGAGCTGGCTTAAGACCGCGAAGGGAAGGACGAGTGCGCCCAGCAGGACCCCACCCACGAGCACCTTGATCCAGTGTAGCTCAAGAAAGAGACGGGCCTTTCTGCGAATCGTGCCTTGGCTCATCAGGTAGGGAGACCGCTACGTGCTGGTGGCGGATGGAACTCTTTGCTACGCTGTGGCTGGGGGTTGAGGAAGCTGGCGTTGCTTGCCGTATTCCCCAAAGATCGCTTCAATCTCATCGTAATCAAGCTCTTCTTTCTTGAGCAGCTCAGTCGCGAACCGTTCTAGGAGGACGTCTTCCCGCTTGAGCAGCTCCTCCACCTCGTGCAGACACTTCGTGAGGATCGCGTGCGTTTCTTCGTTGAGTTTCTCCTTCGTGCGGTCGGCCAGCCGATCGCCCTGCGCCCCCCCACGGAAAACCCACGAGCCAAGGAGCAGCTCGTAGTCTCCGATAAACCCGTTGGATCCCATGCCGAGGCGCCAGACCATCTGATGGGCTTGCTGCATGGCGTTCTGGAAGTCCGCGGCGACCCCGTCGGATGTCGACTCAAACTTCAGCCTCTCGGCGACGTAGCCGCCGAGCGCCGCTTGGATGTTCGCGAGGATTCGGCCGCGGCTTGAGGTGAACAACTCCTCGCGGGGTTGGTGGTACACCACCCCGAGGGCGTCCCGCCGCGAGATGATGGAGGCCTTGAACACATCGTCGGTGGGATGCAGGAGGTAGGTGACGACGACGTGGCCCGCCTCGTGGTAGGCGATCCGGCGACGCTCCTCCTCGTTCATCTTCCGGCGGCGCTTGAAGCCGAGTTCAATCCGCTCCAGCGCATCCGAGAGATCTTTGAAGGTGACCATCTGGCGTTTGTTGCGGGTGGCAATCAGCGCGGATTCTTTGACGATGTTTTCGATATCGGCAGGGGATTTCCACACCGATCGGCGCGCCAGACGCCCCACATCAATCGTGGGGTCAGCCTTTACCTTGCCGAGGTAAAACTGGTAGAGCTTCTCCCGGTCCTCGAGCCCGGGTCGGTCGACGTAGATCTTACGATCCAACCGCCCGGGACGCAGCAGCGCTGGGTCGAGCACGGATTCGCTCGCATTGGTCGCGCCAATCGCGACGATGTTGTACTGGGAGCTTTCGAGCCCATCCATCTGAACGAGCAGCTCGTTGACGGTGTTGTTCCGTTCGGTCTGCGCGCCAAACCCCAAGTCCGCCCCGCGGGAGGTCCCGACCGCATCCAACTCGTCGATGAAGATAATACACCCGCCGTTGATGCGCGCCATCTGCCGCGCTTTCTTGAAGATCTTGCGCACACGTGCCGGCCCGGTGCCGACGAAGATCTCAATGAATTCCGACCCGGACACCGAAAGAAACGGCAACCCTGATTCGGTGGCAATGGCCTTGGCCAAATAGGTCTTTCCGCACCCTGGCGGTCCCGCGAGCAAGACGCCGCGGAGCACCTTGCCGCCGATCTGCTGAACCCTCGTATGATCCTTGAGCAGCTCGACCACTTCCCACGCTTCCTGCTTGGCCTCCTCCATCCCGATGACTTCATTCCACTTCACATTGACCTGTTCCCCCTTCACCGCACCCTTGGAGATTTTACTAAAACTCCCGCCCCCGTAGTGCAGCCAATAGAGGAAGCCGACGAAGAAGCCCGCGCTCATGATGGCTTCAATGGGAAAGATCGACAGCAGGGCAACGATGTAGAGCCGCTGGTAGGAGTCGAGCTGGCTTAAGACCGCGAAGGGAAGGACGAGTGCGCCCAGCAGGACCCCACCCACGAGCACCTTGATCCAGTGTAGCTCCCACAGCAGGCGGAGTTTGCGTTGAAGTGGAAAGTTGGGGCGCTTCGCCAGTTGCAGGTTAGGGCGCTTCTCGAGTTGTGTATCCATTGGCAGGTTGACTATATCATACCCGTCGGAATGTGTCAAACGACGCGGGCCATTGTTAGACGGGAAGAGGACATCCTTTAAAATTTAATCAATGCTTCAAGAATTCATCACGTACCGAGTTGCAAGGCTCGCCTTGTGTTCCGATGTCGGCTCGGCTATAATCCCCGCACCTGTCTATTCGCCGATCACGCCTATGGCGGATCCCGCCAAAGGCGGGAAGACAGGTGGGGGGGGGATTATCCACACCAATGCCTGCTCGAATCCGAACCATGACCGCCAGAGAAATCCTTGATTCCCGGGGACAGCCCACCATCGAAGTGGATGTCATCCTGACAGATGGCACGCTGGGACGCGCGGCGGTGCCATCAGGCGCATCGACCGGGACCCACGAAGCCCTGGAGCTTCGCGATACCACGTCCAAGCGATATCAGGGCAAAGGCGTCCTCAAGGCGGTAGCTCACGTCACAGGCCCCATCGCGCGCGTCCTCAAAGGATCCGACCCCTCCAAGCAGCGTCGGCTCGATGAGCGGCTCACCGCCTTGGATGGCAGCCCCAGCAAAGCCCGGTTGGGCGCGAATGCGATCCTGGGCGTGTCGCTTGCCTGCGCGAAAGCCGCTGCCGAAAGTCGGGGACTGCCGCTCTTCCGGTACCTGGGCGGACCCCACGCCCGAGTGCTGCCGATCCCGATGATGAACATCATCAACGGGGGTGTCCATGCGGATAATCCCCTCGACATTCAAGAATTCATGATCATGCCGGTGGAGGCGAGCCGATTCTCGCAGGCCTTGCGCATGGGGGCTGAAGTGTTTGCGGCCCTCAAGGCCTTGCTCAAGCAACAGGGGCACGCGACCTCCGTCGGTGACGAAGGCGGGTTCGCCCCCAATCTGAAATCCACTGAACAGGCTCTCGAGCTGATCCTCCGGGCAATCGAGCAGGCTGGCTACCGCCCCGGGAAGCAGGTGTGGCTGGCGCTTGACTGCGCGTCAACGGAATGGGTGCGGGATGGCGGGTACCATTTCATCAAAAGCGATCCGAGGACGCGCCGATCA
>CAZUWM010000061.1:0-7913 GCA_964624155.1 uncultured Planctomycetales bacterium | reverse complement strand
TGACCCCAAGGATCGCGACGAGACGGACGATGGTAAACACGCTCAGCCCCACGATCAGATCATGAATCACCATCGCGCCTAAGCCGACGATCAACACCTCCCGCTTGCGCAAGAAGCACGCGGCACAGAGCAACGCGCCAAGGATCGGAGCGATCCCGACCGGATGATGGAGCAGTCCTGCCGCCACGCCAGCGATCACCGTGAAGACCATTAACAGGCTCATGAAGACCCCCTCTCGTTGTTGTGCTCACTCGTTAGACGAATCGTCACCATCGTTGGCTGCTGGCCAATAGTGACTTGCCGCTGCGTTTCACCCAGTGTTTCATGCCAGACCCGGAGGGTATACGTCCCCGGTGGTACATCCGGCATTATAACTTCTCCGGTTGGATTCGTCACGCCAAAGAAGCGATGGGCCGCCACCACGACCCAGGCGTACATCCACGGATGGACACCGCAGCGCATCAGATAGCGGCCGGGCTCCTTCGCTTCCCAGAGCACCTCCTTGGCTCGCGGTTGTTGCCACTGTTCGAGGAAGCGGGCGGCATCGCGGAAGATCCTGAGGTTATGCACGACGGGATCGGAATTACGAATGGCCAACCGTCCACCGAGTGGCACGATCAGCACATGGGGCACAAAGGTACACTCCCGTTGGTCCAGTGTGACGGTCACCTCGCGTGCCTCCGCTGGTGGACCTGTCGGACGCTCAAGCCAGGCCACGGCGTATTGAACGCCTCCAGAGGGAGCCACGAGCAATTGCTGGGAATGACGGACGCCGTGTCCGCATTCCTTGAGCGCCTTTGCTTCCTTCGGACTCTCAAGTCGCAGCACTTCCGGCTTGGGTGCCGGGCCATCCAACACGACGGTGGCGTGTAACTCTCCCGCTTGCACAATGGGTCCAAGCCATAGCGCGATACCCAAGAAGAACACAAGCCCCCGAGCCTTGCCTCGCACCGAGTGCTGCGCTCGGCACGAGGTGAGCCTACAGCCTTGAGCCATCATTGCGGCCCCTCGCGATAGATCCATTCCACGCGGTCGTTGGCTTTGAGGGTGGTCCGAAAGGGCCCCACCTTCGTGGAACCATTCAGCCGGCAATTCCACCACCGATTTTTCGCCGGATCAGGCCGCACCCCATCAATTGAAGCAATCTCGCGGGTGTTGCAACACACGTCCCCGCTTTGAATTGGAAAGAGGATCGAAACCACGTCCTTGGGAGTAGAACCTTTGTCCACCTCCAGTCGTTCCTCTCGGAGGGGTTTGCCCGCAGGGCCGAAGTCCACTCGGACGACGACCGGAATCCGCCGAGGTTTGTCATGCCGTCGGTTGTGCTGATACGCCGCCATGCCTCCGATCGCCACCAACCCCCCCACAAGGCACCAACCCAGCAGTCGTCGTGACACGTGTTTGATGCGCCACTTCATAGCTCGACTTCTCCTCCGATGAAGAACAACGTTCCCGCAGTTGGGAATCCCAACACTTCCGTATACTTGCGGTCGAACAGATTCTCCACTCGGCCGTAGACTTGGAGGTATTTCGTGGCTTGAAAACTTAACGCGGCGTCAAGTTTGAAGTACCCTTCCACCCGCTGGCCACTGGATTCTCGGTGATCCACCACCGTCCCGTTGAAATTAGCATGCCAGCGTGTGAGGAAATCGTAGTCGAGATTCAGTCCGAGGACATTTTTTGGGATATTCGCCAACTCTTCCTTTGAGGGCTCTTGTTCCGCGTCGGTGTAGGTCCAGTTGGCGGAGAGGCGAAGGCCAGGGCGCGGCGAGACGTGCGCTTCAAGCTCGAACCCTTCCATTTCCGCCTCGTTGAGATTGACGCTTGTGAGGGTCTTCCCGCTACCGGTGAACGCGATCAGTTGATCGACTTCGGTGTGGAACCAACTCATCTCACCTCCCACACGGCTACTCCACCAGTCTTGGCCGACACCCAGTTCGAAGGTCTGGCTGGTTTCAGGCTGGAGATTCGGATTCCCGAAATTTGGGCTACTCGCACTTGAAAAGAACAAATCATTCAGATCAGGTGCGCGAAAGCCCTGGCTAAAGCTTCCTCGCAGTCGCGTCTCCGTCACAGGGATGCGAGCCGACACGGAGGTCTCCGCGGTCGTCTCATGGCCGAAGAAATTATGGCGCAGGTGTCGCACCCCCCCGATCAGCGTGACGCGGTCCACCGGTTCCCATTGATGCTGGAGAAACCACGCCCAAGCGAAGATGGTTTTGTCAAATGACCCGCTTTCTCCCTGATCATTCCGCAGCTCAAAGCCGGTGGTGGTTAACCCGGCCAGACCGACGTCGAATCGATTCACCCAATCCATCCCGAGACGCGTGGTGTTGATGCGGCTCTTGGTGGTGGCGTTGGTCGTGCCGGCATCCTGGAGATCAACGTCCAACAGATCGTCGTCGTTGAGGAGGAATCGCACGGCTGACTCCCACCACTCGACCGGTGTCGCCTTGAGGGCGGCACTCAACGTCAGATGTTCTCGTTCGAGAAAGCGGTTGGAGTCCGGGCGAAACGCCCCCTTGTCAATTCCTACATGCGAATCGTTGTTGTTCAGAGCCACGTCCAGATCGAGCCAATCCGCGACGCGCCACCCGCTGGTGAAGGCCACGTGTGTCTGCTCGACGTCATCGCCTGTGCTGAGGCCCCGGCTGTCGAGGCGCGTGATGCCCGTGGCGTAGCGGAAGGGTCCGACCTCACCTTGGGTGGAGAGAGTCTCGCGCCATGTTTTCAGGGTGCCGAATTCCTGTTGATACCTCATGGACCGCGGCCCCTCACCGCGCTTGGTCACGATGTTGATGACGCCTCCGATCGCCTTTGAACCGTAGAGGGTGCTCGAGGAGCCTCGCAGCACTTCAATGCGTTCGATGAAATCCGCCGGTAGTTGCGCAAAGTTGAATTCTCCTGTCGTGGGACTTGCGACTTCCACCCCATCGACGAGTACCAAGACCTGGTCAGCGGTTGATCCGCGGATCACGACGGACGTGGTCCGTCCCACGGAACCGTTGCGCCTGACAAATACGCCGGGAACGTTTCGTAATACTTCCAACGCGGTATCGGCTCGTTGGTTCCGGATGTCCTCTGCTGTCACGACGCTGACCGACTTGGTGAGCTTATGCCTCGGCACATCCGACCGGGTGGCGGAGACCACGACCTCCTCCAAACGTTTCTTCGCCGGTGACTCCTCAGCCCATGCCGCTGACGTTACCAGGAACACAGCAGCGCTGTACACCATCCACCCTTCACCCTTCACCCTCATGCGTTCCCCCTTTCCCCACGGAAAGGCCTCGGTTGGAACCTCCTTGACCGATCGGTCTCCTGGCTTCCCGGACACCTTTGCGCCTTCCCATCCCACACCCAGTTCGCTGGGTGTGGGACAGTGGCTTCTGCAAAGGGACAACCTCGGATGACAGTTGCGGGGCAGCGCTCGATTTTTCCGCCACCGGCGGAATCACGAGCTTCCCGGTATCGGTCAGGGTGTTGCGCCCGAAGACTTTCTCCTTTGTTGTTGCTGTTTCCACTGATGCGCGGCCTCCACAAATCTCCGCGCCCATCGAACATTCGTTAAGAAATGCACATGGAGATACGACGCCAGCAGGTTGCCTCGGATGAAGCCTTCCCGTCGTCGTTCATTTCGACGCAACACGGTATAGGCGGCTTCATTCCCGCTGACTGGATGGTCCCAGGTTGAGTAATGAAACTCGTGGCCTTTGATGCGGTCGTTGACACGCGCCAGGATGGATGGACGCCGAGCGAGGAGGGTGGCGTAGCCAAACGGCTGGAGGTGTTGCGTCATGCGGATCGTCCCGGGTAGCACGCCGACCATCTGGTGGGACCGGCCGTCGAGGTCGACCAAACGCTGGGTGAGATACATGAGTCCTCCACACTCCGCGTACGTCGGCATCCCCGCGGCGAGGGCTCGTTTCAGCGAGTGTCGGAAGGACTGATTCGCGGCAAGCGGCTTTGCGAAGACTTCCGGAAATCCTCCGCCCAGATAGAGCGCATCGAGGTGATCGGGTAGGCGCCGGTCCTCCAGTGGGCTGAACGGAATCACCTCGGCCCCGACGGCACCCAGCAGATCCAGGTTGTCGTGGTAGTAAAAATGGAATGCCCGATCCCTCGCAACCCCGAGACGCACCCGAGAGGAGGGTGGTGGCGAATCCTCCCACGGCTCGGAGATTGCAGGAAGGGGTGGAGCGCTCTTCGCCAGACGGACCACTCGCGCAAGATCCACCGTGTCGTGTATGAGGTGGGCCAGTCGATTCAGCGCGGCAGTCAGCGGTGCTTGCTCCTGGGCAGGGACGAGGCCCAGGTGACGCTCAGGAATCGTGATGGAGGCGTCGTTCGGCACATAGCCGAGGACGGCAACACCCTGGACGTCGCGCAGCGCTTGGCGCAGCAACTGGAAGTGGCGCTCGCTCACTCGGTTGAAGATCACTCCAGCGAGTGGGACTGACCGATCAAACTCGCGATAACCTTCGACCATCGCGGCGGCGGAACGGGCCATGTGGCTGCCATCGACGACGAGGATGACTGGTGCCTTGAGGAGCTTGGCGACCTCCGCTGTGCTGCCTCGTTCGGTCGTTCCGCCGTAGCCGTCGAACATTCCCATGACGCCTTCAATGACGGCCAAGTCGGCTGTGCGGCTTGCGTGTTGAAAGACCTGTTGGACTTTCTGAGGAGTGAGCAGCCACGTATCGAGATTGCGAGGCGGACAACCCGCCGCACGCTCCAGATGAGACGGATCGATGTAGTCCGGACCTACTTTAAACGGTTGGACGCTGACTCCTCGACGACGCAGCGCCGCGATGAGTCCCATCGTCACCGTCGTCTTGCCAACGCCGCTCTGCGTGCCGGCGATGATGATTCGGGGAATGCTTACCATGTCGACTTGGCGACCACCGCCATCAGCGTCATCGCCACGCCGACCCATGAGGCGGTGTACATGAGACGAATCGCCTCTCGAATGCGTTGAGGTTCCAACAATTGACGAGGTTCGCCCAAATAGGCCGTTGGGATCGCTCGACCCTGATACCAATTCACGCCGCCAAGCCGAACCCCGAGCGCCCCGGCCAGTGCGCCCTCAGGAATGCCGGCATTCGGCACGGTGCCATACGGGTGTGACCAGGCATGGCGCCAACTCTCGCGAACGCGAGATCGGCACCACCACGCCGCAGCAGGGAAGACGAATGCTGACCAACGGGCCGGCAACCAATTCGCCGCCGTGTCAAGAGTGGCTGCGGCCCATCCAAAGTTGATGTATCGCGCTGAGCGATGGCCGATCATCGAATCGAGGGTGTTGATCGCTTTGTAGGCGACCGCCCCCGGCACGCCGGCGATGACGAAATAGAAGAGAGGTGACAGAATGCCGTCGAGGGCGCTTTCCGCGATCGTCTCCAGGGTCGCGCGGACGATCTCCGGCCGATCGAGGCGATCCGTATCCCGTCCAACAATCCGAGCGACGCGTCGGCGCGCCAACGGCAGATCGTCAGCTTCCAATGCTCGCAGAACCTGCCAGCTTTCACGCGCAAGGTCTCGGGTCGAGAGACACGTGAACAACAAGATCGCCGATGCCGCGAACCCCGCCCACCAGGACAGCGCCTCGCAGGTTGAGATGAGCCACGAGGCGGCGAGCGTGCTGGAAGCCACCACGACGGCCACCAAGACAGCACCAGCCACTCGTTCCCATGGTATGAGCCTCCGCAAGACCCGCTCACCCCACGCGATCATGAGGCCCATGCCACGAACCGGATGCGGGATCCATCGGGGGTCGCCAATCGCGAGATCTGTGGTATAGGCCAGAGCCAGTGCGGCAACATCGGGGACACAAACCATTTTAGAACTTGTTTTGTGTCCCCTCTGTTTGCATGAACTCATAGATGGCGTTCATATTCAGATGACTCCGAACGACCGAGGCCAAGCGATCAAATGCAGCCTCCGGCGAAGCGTTCGCTGACGCCGACAGGGGCGGCAGGTGACGACGAGCCCGCAGGCGATTGAGCCACCATCGACGGAACTCAGGGGCGTCAAAGATGCCATGCAGGTACGTCCCCCACACGCGTCCATCCTCAGAACGAAGGCCGTCCTCATCTTGAGTTGGTTGGTTGGATCGTTGCGTGACCTGCACGACTGGACGGCTCACCATGGGCGGCTCCCCGCGGCCCATATGGATTTCATAGCCGACCACAGGCAAGCCGCTGTCCACGTGCCTGCCGTGGACATGGCAGACGGCTTTTTCTTGATGAAAGCGGGTGTCGAGCGGCAACCACCCCAATCCTTCCACCTCGGTCGTCGTGGCTTCAACCAGGTCAGGGTCGAGGATGCGTCGCCCCAACATCTGAAATCCTCCGCAGATCCCGATCACTTCACGTCCAACCTCTCGGCAGCGTTGGAGATATCTGTCAAGCTGCTGCTGGCGGATGAAGGATAAGTCGGCGGCCGTACTCTTCGTGCCTGGCAGAATGATCGCATCCGGCAACGCGGCGTCCAATGGTGGGGCGTCAATGAATTGCAGACGAACATCCGGCTCTCGCCTGAGGGCATCGAAGTCGGTGAAATTGCTCATGCGGGGCAGACGAATGACCGTAATCCGTAACGCCCCATTGGAAGTGGTCGGGGCGGGGCGATGTGGGAGAGAATCTTCCTCAGCGAGGTCGAGATCAGGCAGATACGGCAGGACACCGAAGACCGGACGTTGGTATCGCGCCTCCAGCCATTGAAGCCCGGAGGTCAGGAGCGTGGGATCGCCGCGGAACTTGTTGATCACAAACCCCCGGACCAATCGGCGCTCGCTCTCATCGAGCAATTCCATCGTGCCAACCAACTGGGCAAACACGCCGCCGCGGTCGATGTCGCCGACGAGCAACACCGGCGCGTTGAGCTGTTTTGCCACCCACATGTTCACGAGATCATCAGCCTTCAGATTGATTTCCGCAGGAGAGCCGGCTCCTTCGATGACCAGCACCTCGGCCTGTTCGCTGAGTTGTTGCAGCGATCGGGTGACGACCTCGAGCAGTTGAGGTTTGTACGCCTGATACTCGCGGGCGGTCATGGTGCCGACCGCCTTGCCGAGCACCACGACTTGAGCACCGACATCCGTCGTGGGCTTCAGCAAAATCGGGTTCATCAAGACGGATGGGGTGACGCCAGCGGCTTTGGCTTGCTCCGATTGGGCGCGGCTGATTTCTCCGCCGTCGGGTGTGACGTCAGAATTGTTGGACATGTTCTGCGCTTTGAAGGGTGCCACGCGATAGCCGTCCTGTGCGAAGATGCGGCAGAGGGCGGCGGTGAGGACGCTTTTGCCAACGTGCGAGCCGGTGCCCTGAATCATGATCGCCTTAGCCGGCATGAGATCTCTCATTTGGCGGGCTTATAATTTCGCGGAGCGCGGCGACGAGACGGGCGTTGTCGACGGGAGTGCGCACACCGATGCGGATGAAGCGGCCGGGTTCAAGGCCGGTGAAATCGTCGCAGTTGCGCACCGCCATGCCTCGCTGCGCCAACTGCGTGCACAGTTCTGAGGATGTCAGGTTCGGAGCGGTGAGTTTGCAGAGGATGAAGTTGGTGCTGGAGGGGAAGGGACGCAGTCCAGGCAGACGGCGCAACGCCTCAAGGAGTTCCTCGACCGATTGCCTGACGAAGTGGCGGCTTCGAGTCACACAGGCCGTTTCCTTCATCAGTTGTTCGCCCACCGCGAGGGCGAAGGTATTCAGCGGCCAGGCGGATTGATATGTGCGAAGTCGTTCGACGAGGGCGGGCGCCGCCGCCAGATACCCTATTCGCAGTCCGGGCACAGCGAAGAGCTTGGTGAGCGACCGCAACACGATGAGCCGTTCGTCGTCCGAGACGGCTGAGATCACGCTGATCCGTTCAGGCGCGTCGGTCCATTCGACGAAGGCTTCATCCACGACGAG
>CAZUWM010000060.1:0-8626 GCA_964624155.1 uncultured Planctomycetales bacterium | reverse complement strand
CTTCCATGCGCACCAGGTATCGGTCGTAGTTGTCGCCGTGCTCGCCGGTCGGGATGTCAAATGCCAGGCGATCGTACACAAAGTAGGGATTCGCTTTGCGCACGTCGTACGCGATACCGGTCGAGCGCAAGAACGGCCCGGTAATACCGTAGGAGATCGCCTCCTCCGCCGTGATCCGCCCAGTGTCCTGCATGCGATCCACGAAGATGCGGTTGCGGGTGAGCAAGGCATCGCACTCCAACAAGACGCGGCGTACGTCTTCGAGGACGCGCGCGGTCCGATCGGCGAACCCCTCTGGCAAATCCGCTTTCACGCCGCCGATACGGCCGTACGAGATCGTCAATCGAGCGCCGGTGACCGCCTCGACCAGCTCCCAAACCCACTCGCGCGCCTTGATCATGTAGAGGAACACGGTGAAGGCTCCGAGCTCCATCGCCGAGGCCCCGATACACGTCAGGTGATCGCAGATTCGCGAGATCTCGCTCATGATCACGCGGATATACTGACAGCGCTCAGGCGTCTGGATGTCGAGGAGTTTCTCGACCGCCAGGCAGTAGCCGAAGTTGTTGATGAGCGGCGAGACGTAGTTGAGCCGATCCGAATAGGGCATGACGTTGTTGTACGGCCCCTGCTCGCTCATCTTCTCAAAGCCGCGGTGCAGATACCCGATCTCCACATCGGCGCTGACGACCTTCTCCCCATCCAGCTCGGTGATGATCTGGACGATCCCGTGCATCGCCGGGTGCGACGGCCCGATGTTCAAAAACATATGCCGAGTCTCCGTCGCCCTGGACGGAGTTGAGAGTTGAGAGTTTAGAGTTGAGAGTTCAACGCTCATGTTCTTACTCACTGCTCACTGACTCACTAGTTAATCGGGCCGATCAGCGGCTGCCGCTTCCAATAGGGGTAGTCTTTGCGCAGCGGGTGGCCTTGGAACGATTCGTACATCATGATGCGCTTCAGATTGGGGTGTCCGGTGAAGGCGATGCCAAACATATCCCAGACCTCGCGCTCAAACCAATCGGCTGAGGCCCATAAGGAGGTGAGCGAATGGACGACCGGATCCCTCGATGCCACCGGAACTTTCACCCGAAGCCGGTGGCGATGTGTGAGCGAATAGAAGTGATACACCACCTCAAACCGATACTCCTCCCCAACACCCCGTTCCCACGTCTCAGTGACCGGTTTGGGTTTCATGAAGTACGGCAGCGGTGAGGGGGTCTGGAGGTTCGGCGCGCTGGCTTGCGTGTGGCCGAATTTCAGGTAGTCAACACAGGAGACGTCCATCAGGAAGTTGAACGCCATGCTCGGTTCATCCCGCAACCACGCGCAGACCTCCACCAAGCCGTCTCGCTGGAGGAGAACCGTCTCATCCCCTCGATAGTGATGAGTCCCAATCACCCACTGTGGAAACTGCTCCTGCACACGCTGACTTAACGACATGGATCGTGTTATGAGGTGTGTGATTCGATGCGATGAGGCGTTTGCAATTCGGCAGGACGTGCGGAAGAACCAAGCGGCAGGGTCGCCTTGACGCCGCCCTGAATCTTCTCTTGCAGCTTGATCAAGCCGTCGAGCACATTTTCCGGTCTCGGCGGACAGCCCGGGATATAGACATCCACCGGGATAATTGTGTCAATCCCCATCACCGTTGCGTAGTTGTCGTAGAAGCCGCCGGTGCAGGTGCACACGCCGAAGGCGACGACCCACTTCGGTTCGACCATTTGGTCGTAGACGCGCTTGAGCATGGGGGCGATCTTGTGGCTGACCGTGCCCACCACGAACAGCACGTCGGCTTGCCGCGGCGAGAAGCGCGGAAAGCCGGCCCCGAATCGATCGACGTCGTAGTGCGAACAGGCGGTCGCCATGTATTCCATCCCGCAACAGGCGGTCACGAAGGGATACTGGAAGATCGAGAACTTGCGCGCCCACCCCAGCGCTGCGTCTACCCTCGTCGTCATCCAATCCAGCTTCGACACGTCCGGCAATCCTTTTCCCATCTCTTCTTCTACTTCCCACTTCCCACTTCCGACTTCCCACTTTTCGCGTCCCACTCCAGCGCGCCCTTCTTCCAGGCGTAGATGAATCCCGCGACCACGACACCTAAAAACAGCCCCATCTCGACCAATCCGAACCACCCTAACTCCCTCAGCACCACCGCCCACGGAAACAGGAATACCAGTTCCACGTCGAACACCACAAAGAGCATCGCGAAAACGTAGAAATGGATCGGCAAGCGTCCGGCAGGCAGCGCAATGGGATCGACCCCGCACTCAAATGGCTGTGATTTCACGGGATGCGGCCGGCGGGGTCCCCACCAGCGATTGGCCATCAACATGACCGTCGCCACCCCGGCCGACAAGGCCGCTAAGAGCAAGACGCCCACATACTCAATCATAACCTATTACTATAACACCGCGCCCCGCCACCGTCTAGAAACTCTGCTATACTGTTCTGTCATGCCGAAACGCAGCAGCCTCATTCGATTTCTCTACTACACGCAGCCCTATCGCGGGATCATTCTCACGGCGGTCGCCTGCGGGATCATCCGATACCTCATCCCCCTCGTCCTGCCCTGGACGCTGAAGATTCTCATCGACGATTTCCTGGCTCCCGCCGGCACGTCCCCCCACTTCCATCTGCACCTGCTCATGGCTGGGGTGATCGGCCTCTACCTCATCTACGCCGTGACCAGCTATGTCCGCTCCTACCTCGCGGGGGTGGCGGGCCACCGCATCATCTTCGACCTGCGCCAGCAGCTCTTCGTGCACGTGCAGCGCATGAGCCTGAGCTTCTTCGACCGCCAGCAGATCGGCGCGATCACGGCCCGCATGACCAGCGACATCGCCTCGGCGCAAAACTTCGTCGGCTCCGCGATGGTCAACACGACGATGGATCTCTCGTGTGTCGTCGTGATCATCGCCTTGCTCTTTGCCGCCCATCCGCGCCTGGCGCTCGTCGCCCTCAGCGTGATCCCCTGCTACGTGCTCATCAGCTATCGGCTGACCAAGCGCATCAAGAAGAAGAGCCGCGAGATCCACAACCAACTCCAGGAGATCTCAGGAGACCTGCACGAGCAGTTCGCCGCCATCTCCACGATTCAGGCCTTCACGCAGGAAGAAGCCGAAGCGCGAGAGTTCCGCCAGCAGAGCGAACGGTATCTGGATACCGTGCTCTCCAACGTGAAACTGCAAGCGATCGCGCTCGGCGCCACCGGCTTCTTGACCGCGCTCGGGCCGATCCTCGTCCTGTGGTTCGGCGCGATGGAGGTCTGGGCTGGACGGCTCTCCGTTGGAACCCTGATGGCGTTTTACGCCTACCTGGGGATGCTGTATCAACCGATTCAGCGCCTCACTGAACTGAACCTCATCCTCACCAACAGTCTGGCGGCCATGGATCGCATCTTCGAGGTCTTCGACATCTACCCGGAAGTGCAGGAACGCTCAGACGCGAAGTTGCTTGGCCGCGTCAAGGGCGAGATCGCCTTTGAGCGCGTGACGTTCCGCTACGAAGGCCGCGAACCGGTGCTGGAAGAGTTTGCCCTTGCTATCCCGTCGGGAACCACCGTGGCGCTCGTCGGCCCAAGCGGGGCCGGCAAATCCACGCTGATGAAATTGCTGGTGCGTTTCTACGACGTCACCGAGGGACGCATTACGATCGACGGCACCGAGATCCGCGAAGTCACCTTGAAGTCGCTGCGCCAGCAGATCGCCATCGTCCCGCAAGATCCGATCCTCTTCAGCGGGACGATCGCCGAGAACCTGCGCTACGGGCGACCTGACGCCACCGAGGAAGAGGTTCGGCAGGCCGCGCGGCTGGCATTTGCCGATACCTTCATCAAGCAGATGCCGCAGGGCTACGAAACCGAAGTGGGTGAACGGGGGGTCAAGCTCTCAGGCGGGCAGAAACAGCGCCTCGCGATTGCGCGGGCGTTCCTCAAGGACGCGCCCATCGTGATTCTCGATGAGCCAACCTCCGCGCTCGATGCCGAATCAGAAGCGCTCATCAAGGAAGCGCTGCAGCGGCTCTTGAAGGACCGCACGGCGCTGATCATCGCGCACCGACTCTCGACGATCGAGCACGCGCACCGCGTCATCGTCCTCGACGACGGGCGCGTCATCGAATCCGGAGCCCATGCGCAGCTCCTCACCCATCCCAACGGCCTCTATCGCCGTTACGCCTCTCAACAACTTGCCCTAGGCGCTGCGTCCTGATACGATATCCCGCCATGGCACTCAAGATTCTGCTCGTCAGCGTGATCTGCCTGCTCGTCAATATCCCGATGGGACGGATGCGCGAGCGGTGCAAGAAATTCTCTCTCGCGTGGATCTTCTGGGTGCACGCCTCGATCCCCGTGATCATCGCGCTGCGCATCGGTCTGCACCTGCACTGGATCGCCATCCCCATCAATATCGCCTCCGCCGTCCTCGGCCAATTCCTCGGCGGCTCCTTCGAAAAGAAGAGAACCCGCTCTTTGCAACTTCGCTAGCTGTTCCGAACTGTCCGCCTCGCAAGAGTTGAACCTATTGAACGAAAGCGTGGTCGCCCTCCGCTTCGTCACTTTCCTAAATATTCCCACGAAATCCCATGCCTGTTCCTATGGTGCTGCGGGAATGAGTTCGTCCACGGACTGCCAGGGCAGCGCGATGACGCCTCGGCTCAGCTTCACCTTGCGCGGCACGCGGCACACCAGGTAGCCGGTCGTCGCCGAGCGGTATTCCCGCAAAAACACTTCGAGGTGGCGGACGTCGCCGGGCTGTGGGCGGTCCGTCCATTTCACCTCCACCGGGGTGTAGGCCCCGTCATGATCGATCACCCAGTCCACCTCAGGGCCGTCGGGATCGCGCCAGAATCGGATCTTCGACGTGGGACGCCTGACATGCGCGCACCGCACCAGCTCCAGTCCGATGAATTGCTCGAACAACCGCCCCAGCGTCTCGCGGGGCGGACGAACGCCTTCGCGCGCGGCCAGACGCCGGACCCCGAGATCGAAGAAGAGGTATTTCTCGGATTTGGTCAGCTTTTTTCTCGTCGCGCTGCGGGTCAGCGGCTCGATGCGCTCGGCGATGAGGCAGTCTTCGAGAATCTGATAGTAGGCGCCGATGGTCGTGTGCGAGACGCCGATCTCTTGGGACAACCGCCTCAAGTTGACGATCCGGCCGGACTCCGACGCCGCCAGCTCCAGGAACCGGGCGAAATCCCCCACCTGCCGCACGAGCGCCTCGGCCCGGACCTCCTCTTCCAGATACGCGGTGACGTACGATTCCAAATCGGCGTCCCGATCCGAGGCGTCCGGCACGGCCAGCATGCCCGGCAACGACCCGTACAGCAGGCGCTCGTTCACTTGCCGGGCCGGCGCTTCCCTGAGACTGAATGGATCCAGCCGGAACGTCGCCACGCGTCCGGGCAGCAGGTTTACGGCGGCCCCCCGGCGCAGCTTCCTGGCGCTGGAGCCCGTCAGCACGAAATTGGCGCGGCCGCGGTCGATCAGATCCTGCACTACGTCGAGCAGCGCCGGGACTTTCTGCATTTCATCCACGATCACCAGCGGCCGCGCGCGCCCCGCGCGGGGTGCGAGCGCCTCCACTTCCCCGGCGAGCAGGTGCGGCGCCTTCTCATAGCGCTGCCGCACGTCCGGCCGGATGAGACTGACCGCCAGCGCCGCGTCAAAGCGGCCCACCAACGTGGTTTTGCCCGTCTGCCGCGCGCCGAAGAGCAGGACGCTTTTGTTGCGCTGAAGGGCGTGCCGGATCGCCCCCTCCAGTTGCCGCGGGATGTATTTCATACTGTCCATTTTCTACGAAAATGGTGTGTTAGTCAACAAAATTCTCCTACCACACCCCCGCCCCTGCAACGCAACAGCGGAGGGCCGCCCCGCCCTCCGCATCGCCACAAGTGTCAGACACTTCTTCACGATTAAGTGTCTGACACTTAATGAAACTGTGCTTACGTCGGCTTGACTAGTTGAGAGGTCTGGCCCCACCGGCCGGTAAAGACGAACTCGGCAAGCGGCTTGCGCGTCCGAGGTGCCAAGTCGCGCGCTTTCAGTTTCTCCGGCAGCCGCTGGGGATCTCCGACGTATCCGATCGCTAAGCCCGTGACCGCCTCGTACCCCTCCGGAATCGCATACAGTTCCCGAGCACGCTCCGGCATAATGCCGATCATCTGATGCACCGCCAGCCCCCGAGTCGTGGCCTCGAACGTCAGGGTGGCGGCCGCCAGCCCCAGGTCGTGGATCGCGGCTTTGTTGGGTTTGCCGTTGAGCTTGAAGTTCAGGTTCGTTACCGCGATGGCCAGCACCGGCACGACCTTGGCCCAGGCTTGATTGGGCTCGACCAGGCAGGAGAGCAGCTTCGCAAGCTCCTCCGGCTCCGATTGAGTGGCCACCAGATAGTGCCACGGCTGCTCGTTGTAGGAGGAAGCCGCCCAGCGCGCCGCCTCAAAGAGCGAGCGCAGATCCGCCGCCGACACCGGCTGGCTGTCGAACGCATACGGGCTCCACCGTTTCGCAATCAGCTCGTGGATCGGGTACTCACTCACTGCCTGTTTCATCTTCTCGTCATCGGGCGGCGCGGAACATCCACGCCGCCAACCCCAACATCACCGGCGCGGCCACGACGCTGAGCGCCAACGGCACCTCGTGCCCCGCGGCCACCACCGGGATCCTCAGCAGGAGCCGCAAGCCCTGCAGGAGGCCCAGCGCCAGGAAGACGACCCCCGCCACCCGTAACGCGCGATCTTTCATCCGCCGGCTCCCTCCTTAGATCAGCAGAACCCCCCGCCCCTGAAACGCAACAGCGGAAGACTGCCCCGCCCTCCGCCTCGCACATGAAAACGCCGTGTGGTCGTCACGTTCCTTGAAGAAGCTCCAGGATTTCAGTGGTCGTGTAGACGAGAACGGCATGTTGAGTTTTTAGCTCGGTATCGTTGGACCATAATGGAAGGCGAAGGTGCAGAGCCAAGGCCAGGTAGGGAGCATCTTCCGCGTGCGGAGCAAGTTGCTGAGCACGTCTTAACTGAGGTGCATATTCGACGTCTGGCATAATGCGAACGTGAGCCATCAGTTGTGACAGAATTGTTTTCACTTGAACCGCTGAGAGCTGGCCGAAGCGCCGGCGAATTCTCGGGGCTCCTAAGACCTTCTCCGTTTCTGCCACGCTATACTCAGGCGCATAGAACGTCAAGCGTCCATCCAAGAGCAGCTCGCGAGTCGTGGCGGACCTGAGGAATGCGGCCACCAAGACATTGGCATCAAGCACCAGCTCCATGCCTAGGCAGCGCGGCGGTGTTTCTTCCACACCCTTTTCTTGATCTGCCGGCCGATGGCCACGGCTTCATCAGCGGCGAGCGAACTGCCGCCCAGCCACTGTTGCATCTGGCTCAACATCTGGGTCTTCTGCATGATGGCCTGTCGCGCCACCTCCGACCAGTTGATCTCCGGAAAGCGGTCCATCTTCGCCTTGAGCTCGCTCGGAATCGCCAGCGTCAAATTTGCCATGTTCCCCTCCCTCGTGATTCGCCCAGACCTCTTCTAAACATATCACACATATTACACGTATTCAAGTGTAAATCAAAACGGAGGGCCGCCCCGCCCTCCGCCTCATCGCTCTCTTAACTTTTAGAATTGCGGTATCCTGTCCCCAGCATTCCCTTTGATGTGGCAGATTGCAACATCAAACCGCTGAACTCTTTTTGGGTGAGCTGGAACATAAAATCCGACGGAAAGCGATCAGGATTCCTTTTAACCTGCTGATTCAGTCGTGCTGTGGTCACGCCGTATATCCGAGCCAGGTCAGAATCCAGCATAACTTTCTGCCCACGGATGATGAAAATCAGCCGCTCGATATGTGCGGCAGGAATGAGTGTCTCGTGAGGAGACATGACTCAGCTTTTAATACCTCGCCATCTCAGGATCGACCTCTGTCGCCCAGGAGTCGATGCCGCCGGCGATGTGCTTGAGCTTTTTGAAGCCGAAGCGTTCGAGGACCTTGACGGCCTGCTGGCTGCGGGGGCCGTGGTGGCAGTGGACGATGATGGCGTTGGCGGTGTCGAGCTCGTTGACGCGCAGGTGCAGCTCGCCCAGCGGGATGAGCTTGGCGCCTTCGATGTGGACGATGTCGTACTCGTGGGGCTCGCGCACGTCGAGGAGGACGGCGTTCTTGTCCTTCTCTAAGAGCGCCTTGGCTTCTTCGGGGCCGATGTCGTAAGCCGTCGCCTCGCCTTGCTTCTCTTCCCCGCGGATGCCGCAGAACTGCTCGTAGTCAATCAGCTCCTTGATCGTGGGCGCATCACCGCACACCGGGCATTCGGGATCGCGCTTGATGGCGACGGTGCGGAACTGCATCTTGAGCGCGTTGAACAAAAGCAGCCGTCCGATGAGCGGCTCGCCCTGGCCGGTGATGAGCTTGATGCCTTCGGTCGCCTGGATGGTGCCGACGATGCCGGGCAGGACGCCCAAGACGCCGCCTTCGGCGCAGCTTGGGACCATGCCAGGGGGCGGCGGCTCCGGAAACAGGCAGCGGTAGCACGGCCCTTTGAACGGGTAGAAGACGGTTGCCTGGCCCTCGAAGCGGAAGATGGAGCCGTAGACGTTGGGCTTCTTCTGGAAGACGCAGGCGTCGTTGAC
>CAZUWM010000059.1:0-8768 GCA_964624155.1 uncultured Planctomycetales bacterium | reverse complement strand
TTCGACAGGCCGTATTGATCATGGAAGAAGATCACCAGGAAGCTCGCCAGGCCTACGAACCCGCCGAACGTGAAACTGTAAAACAGGCACAACCACAGCGTGTCGCGCTCGCGCAGCAGTCCGAGATACGCCATCAGCGATTTGGGCGCTGGCTGCGAGGGGCTTTCTTTCGCGGCGGCAATGTAGAAGGCGAGCGTCGCCACGACAGGGACCAGGGCAAGCCCGAAGACACCATGCCATCCCACGACTTCCGCCAACCGAGGTGCGGCCAACGCGGCCAGGACGGTGCCGCTGTTACCGGCCCCGGCGATCCCCATCGCCAAGCCCTGATGCTGCGGTGGATACCACCGGCTGGCGAGCGGGAGTGCGACGGCAAAGCTGCCTCCCGCCACGCCCAACAGCAAGCCGAGCGCCATCATCTCAGACAGGCTGCGCCCCCCCAACCACGCCCACACGAGCGGGATCATGACGAGACACTGCCCCATGATGCCCGTCCGCTTCGGACCAATCCGGTCCACCAAGATCCCTAATGGAATTCGGACCAACGACCCCCCAAGAATCGGGATCGCCACCAACAAGCCCTTCTGGCTCGCGGTCAGGCCGAAATCGCTGGCGATGTGCACCCCCAAGACCCCCATCAGCACCCACACCATGAAGCTGATGTCGAAGTAGAGAAACGCTGACAACAAGGTCAGCGGATGCCCGCTCTTCGCGAAGTCTTTTAGTCGCATTTCCCAGTCCGGATCGTGTAGGCCTGCTTGATGTCGCTGATGAAGATGCGGCCGTCACCCGGATGGCCGGTGCGAGCGCTCTGAAGAATCGCCTCGACCGCCTTCGGCGCCTGCGGATCATCGACGACGACCATGACGCATAGCTTCGAGAGCTCGTCATAGACCTGCGCGCCGACTTGGATGCCCCGCTGCCGCCCTCGGCCGAGCACATCCCACTTCGTCATTGCGGAAATTCCCGCTTGCTCTAAACCCTGAACGACCGCTGATTCTTTCTCAGGACGGATAAACGCTTTAATCATTTTCATGTGACAGTCACCTCATGTTGCGTCGTCTCATGTTCTCCTGTGGAGATGCGATAGGCGGCCATCGTCTCCACGAGGAAGATTTTCCCGTCACCGAACTCACCCGTTTGGTTGGCGCGGATGATCGTCTCGATCGTCTCATCCACTCGTACGTCCTCGGCGACCACCGCAAAGAGCGCCTTGGGAAGAAAGGGCAGTCCGGGGAGCGTCTGATTGCTCTGCAGCCCGCGTTGCCGTCCCCGTCCCAGTACGGGCCACCACGAGTAGCCGGCACAACCGATGCGCGCCAACTCTGCTTTCGTGGCGATGGCGCGATCGCGCCGCACAATGGCGATTAGTTCCACCATGGCACGACCTGTTTCGCCATCGCAATCAGCAGCACCCCTGCAAGTAGCCGGCGCAACGCAGGCCCGGGCAACACGCCGGCGCCGAGTCGCGAGCCCACGACACCACCGACCAGCGCCGGGCCGACGAACGCAAGCGACGAACCGACGTCGAGCCGGCCGGCCAGACTTCGTCCGAGGAGACCGGCGAGGGAGTTCACCACGATGAAGCAGGCCGAGGCTGCCGCGGTCTGTTTGGAATCCGCCCACCGACGCAGGATCATCAAAGGGCTGAGGACAATCCCCCCTCCGATGCCGACGATGCCTGACATCAGGCCGATCGCACCGCCAACGAGTCGTGCCAACCCGCGATGAGGTTGATGCGTCACGATGGGCGAAGACGATGACAGCGTTGACAACGCCAGGCGTCCTGCGGCGAAGGCCAACACCACCGCGAGGAGCCCCTCATACCATGGGGAAGAGACCCGCAGCCAGCCACCGAGGAACGCGAAGGGGACAGAGCCGAGGAGAAATGGCCGGATGAGTTGGATCGAACCATGCCCGGCTTGCCAAAAGCTCCTCCAGGCGCATCCAGCCACGAGCAGATTCAGGATCAGCGCGCTTGTTGACATCTCTATCGGTGAGGCCGTCGTGAAGGCCGCCAGCAGCGCAAGATACCCCGAGGCTCCCCCGTGCCCAACCGAAGCGTAGACCAGCGCGACGAGAAAGACCAACGCATCAATCATGGCCAATGGGGGACACAAACCATTTTTTAGAAATTGGTTTGTGTCCCCGATGTTTCACTGTGCAGTGCGTAAGGATTTTCATCCCGCAGGAGCTTCACGGCGTGCCCCAAGATCGGCTGCACGATCGCAAAACATTCCTTCACCGCCTTCGGGCTTCCCGGAAAATTGATGATGAGACTCCGGCCCCGAACGCCCGCCACCGCTCGCGAGAGCATCGCAAAGGGCGTGTGGCGCAGGCTCTCTTGGTGCAACGCCACCTCCAGGCCGAGCAGCTCTTTCTCGATCACCTGTCGTGTTGCCTCCGGCGTGACATCCCTTGGTGAGAGCCCTGTCCCGCCTACGGTCAGAATCACGTCGCATGATTTCGCATCCGCCAGCCGAACCAGGGCCCGTGCAATGAGCATCGCGTCATCAGGGACCAGCACCGTCTCAATCACCTCGGCGCCGATCCCAATGAGCAGCTCGCGCAAGACCGGACCGCTCACATCCGGCCGTTCCCCTCGGAATGATCGATCGCTGCTGGTCACGACGGCCGCACGCATGATGCCTCCCTCCGGTACGGTTGCTTGCCTCCCGTCTTGTGACACAGGCGCATCTCGCAGATGATGGCTGATGGATCCACCGCCTTGACCATGTCGTAGAGCGAAAGGGCCGCCACCGACACGGCGACAAACGCTTCCATCTCGATGCCGGTTTTCGCCGTCGTGGTGGTCTCGCACACGATTCGGATGGTGTGCGTTGCCGGCTCCAATGCGAATCTCACGTCCACATGTTCGATCGGCAACGGATGGCAGAGCGGAATCAGCTCCGCGGTTCGCTTGGCCGCTTGGATAGCCGCGATTTTCGCAACGGTCAACGGATCACCCTTCTCGAGCGTCTGCTGTTGAATCGCGTCAAACGCTTCAGGCGAGAGACGAATGCCTCCCTCCACCGTCGCCCGTCGAGTGGTCGGCGCTTTCGCGCTCACATCCACCATGTGAGCCCGGCCGTTACAATCGAGATGAGAGAGCCGTCTCGTGAGAGAGTTGCTCATACTCAGCCACCGTATTGATGTTCATGAAGCCCCGCAACAGCTCAGGCTCATGGATCGTCACCAGCCGCGCGCTTGGCTGACGCAGGAAGTCGTGAAGTGACAGCGTACCGCGATCCAACAGCGCGCCGATGATGCGACAGGCACTGAGGCGACAGAGCAACGGAAACGGATATACCCGACCGCTAGGGTCACGACTTGCGATCGCCTCAACGCCTGGTTCCAAACGATCGAGGAGACGGTCAACCATCTGCGCCTCAACCCATGGCATGTCGCACGGGACAAACAGGTTGAGCGAACTGGAACTGTACAGAAGGCCGGTGTACATCCCCATGAGCGGCCCCCACGACGGCTTGATATCCGTCAGGATGGCATCGACGTCCAGCTGGCTGAGTCGTTCGGCGTTCGCAGCATGGCCGATGATGATCACTTGGTCCACCTGCGGCCGCATCCGCTCAATGACCAGTTCAATCAACAGCCATTGACCAACCGTTAGCAAGGCCTTGTCGCGGCCCATCCGGCTTGACTGACCTCCCGCTAAGATAAATCCAGCGACAGCCATCATGCTGTTTTCACGAGGACCGGGGTCCCGGCTCGCCAGGGTCCTTGAGTCGAGTCCAGGCGAATCCATCCTTCGGCCTGCACAAGGCTCATGAGGTGATGCGCACCTTGTCCATTCACTGGTTCAACCGACAGGTGGCTGTCCTGCCTGACACATCGCACGCGCACGAAGTGGGTCCGGCGTGCCGGTGAGACCGTCAAATCGTTCGCCAACGTCGCGGGGGTGACATAGCCATCATGCCACGGTCGCCCCATGAGCCGCGCAATCACCGGTTTCACAAACTCCTCGAAGGCGACAAAGACCGACACCGGATTGCCCGGCAAGCCGAAGACCAGCGTGCGGCGACGGCGTCCGACGAACAGCGGCATCCCCGGTTTGATGTCCACTTGCCAGAGGAGTGATTGCACCCCGCAGCGCATCGCCGCCTGTCGGACGAAATCTTTCTCCCCGACCGACACGCCACCGGAAATCAGGAGGAGATCCGCGGTCAGACTGCGGCGGATGGCACGGACGGCGGCACCCAGTGTATCCCGAACGCAGCCGAGGCGAATCGGACGCGCGCCGAGGCGCCGCACGAGTCCCTGCAACACGACGCTGTTGCTTTCATAGAGCTGCCCGGATTTCAGCCGAGAACCGGGCAATCGCAACTCATCGCCTGTGGAGAGAATAGCCACCGTGGGAGGTTGATAGACTGACACCCGACGGTACCCCAACGAAGCCAGCAGTCCAAGCTCCTGCGGGCGAAGCCATGTGCCGGCAGACAGCGCGGTGACGCCTTGACGAAGATCCTCGCCTTGTCGACGGATGTGCTGCCCGGGTTTCGGCCAGTGATGCGCCTCGATCGTGTCATCACGCCGTGTCACCTGCTCTTGCATGACGACGGCTGCAGCACCCTGCGGAATCTGCGCGCCGGTGAAGATGCGAACTGCTTCGCCCTCCCGCGCCATCCCGGAAAATGGTCGGCCTGCTTCGGATTGTCCAATAACCCTCAGCGCACAAGTGTCTGACACGTCCTGAGCGCAGAGGGCGTAACCGTCGACCGCTGAGTTGTCAAACCTCGGCAGGTCGAGGGGCGCCACGATCGGCTTCGCCAACACCAGTCCCAGCGCCTGATCAAGCGGCACGCTGACAACGCGCGGGGATGGTACGGCGCTGAGGATGCGCCGAAGCGCTTCTTCATACGTGAGCATGGTTCGATCCTTCGACTCGTGGTTCGACTTTGCTCACCATCCTGAGCCTGTCGAAGGATCGAATGGGCATGGAATGGCCCGTTTCCAAATAGGGACATCGTGCTTGATGGCATCAATCAGGAAGCGGCAGGCCTCAAACGCCTCTTGCCGATGGGCGGCTCGAACCCGGATCAGCACCGCAACCTCCCCCACCGCCACGCGTCCAAGACGATGACAGACCGTCACCTCGTGGAGCGACCAGCGTTCCTTCGCGTCTTCGATGAGCCGAGCCAGCAGGCGTTGCGCCATTGGTTCATAGGCCTCATAGTCGAGGGACGCAATGGGACGGCCCTCTTCATGCCCTCGCACGATGCCGAGGAACTCCACTGACGCGCCCGCATCTGCGTCAAGCCGCTCACGAGGCGCGTCGTTCACCACAATCGGATCGCAGGTCAAGTACGTCATCCCCCACTCACGGGCGGAATCAGGCACAGCTCGTCCCCATGGCGCAACGAGACCTCCCATGGCTGGTATGCGAAGTTGATCGCCAGGCGACAGAAATCGAGGTGATCGCTGAGCATGGGCGCGTGCTGCGCCAAGCGCAGACGAGCCACACGCCCGTCTGCGCCGTTCGGCAACTCGAGCTGACACTGCTCAAAGCCTGCGACGTGTTTCAACATGGCGAAGAGCCGAACCGTCACCGTCATTGGCTCAACTCGCTTTCGCTCCGGTCCGAATGGTGTACGCGGTTTCAACCGGACTGATGAAGAGCTTCCCGTCGCCATGCTGTCCGGTCCTCGCCGCGGTCTCGATGGCCGCCACCGCCGCCTCCACCTGGGCCTCCTCAACAACAATTAACAGTTGCGCCTTGGGCAGCTCGTCGTAGAGTGTCGCCCCCACCTGGACACCCCGCTGCTGGCCGCGGCCCAGGACATCCATCTTGGTCAGCGACACGATCCCTGCCTGTTCCAAGGCATCGACGACAGATTCTTCTCGCTCCGGACGAATGATCGCGCGAATCATCTTCATGTCAGCACCTCGACAGGTTCCTCCGCCACATCCGGGACCATCAGGACACGGTCTTTTGCCGCGGGGTCGCGCTCGACCTGTTTGAACAACTCAAGATGTTTCAGGATGGTCGCGAGCACGTCAGGCAGCGCCTCATCGCACGGCACCATTTCCATGATCAGTTTGCCGGCTCTCGGCTCTCTGCCGGTTCGCCCCCCGACATAGATCGCCACCGCGTCGACGGATCGCCCACCGATGTTCACCTTCATGCCGCGCAAGCCGATGTCAGCCGCTTGATGGTTCCCGCAACCCGCGGGACATCCGGACCAATGGATGGTCATCGGATCCAAGGCCCTGCCCAAACGGGCCTCAAGGGCTTGGGAGAGTTCGATCGAGTGGCGTTTGGTTTCGATCACGGCCAAATTACAGAAATCGGTTCCCGTGCAAGCCACGAGTCCTCGGAAAAACGGCGAGGGATCGGGGGAGAAGACATCCAAGAGCGGTTCGCGCAACAACGCCGCAAGACGTGGCTCAGGAATGTTGATCAGGATGACGTTCTGTCCCGTCGTGAAACGCGCCTCCCCGGTCCCGTAGGTCTCGGCCAGGCGTACCAACTCGTCCATCTGATCCGGGTTGAGGCGTCCCGTTGGCACACACAACCCCACGGCGTTCAGTCCGGGTTGTTTCTGGTCGATCACGCCGAGATGATCGGTCTGACGGTGTTCTCGGGCGTCCTCGCCGGCTGGTTCCAGCGTCCGCTTCAGGCGCGCTTCCAGCTCGCCGCGCAGCTTCGGAATCCCCCACTCTTCAATCAGGAAGGCGAACCGACATTGTGGTCGAGGCCCCCGAGGGCCGTGATCGCGAAAGATCAGGATCAACTCCGTGACGACCTCGACGGCCTGCTCAGGCTCCACAAACACGTCCAGTGACGAGGCGATGGTGAACCCCCCCGAGCCCATCTTGCCGCCGACCAGCACGTTGAACCCGATCCGATCTCCTTGACGGGACGGCACCAGCGCGATGTCTTGCGACTCATTGTGGGTGCAATTCTCGAGGCAGCCGGTCACCGTCACGTTCATCTTGCGTGGGAGATTGGTGAAGGCGTGGTTCCCCTCCGGCCCCACGATCACGCGATCCAACTCGAAGACGACCGGCGAGGCATCGAAGAGCTCGTGCGGTGTCAGCCCCGCGAGGGGACACCCGTTGAAGTTGCGCAGGTTATCCATCCCTGTCTGCAGCGACCGAAGATTGACACCTTGCAGCCGCTGCCAAATCTCCGGGACGCTGTCTACGGTGAAGCCGCGCAGCTCCACCTGTTGACGGGTCGTGATGTCGAGGACGTTGTTGCCAAGCCGTCGCGACAATTCGGCGATGGTGTGCAGTTGTTCGCTCGTCGCAAATCCGTTGGGCATGCGAATGCGCATCATGAACTGTCCCGGGGTGGGCTTGCGGAAGAAGACCCCAACCCACTTGAGGAGTTCCTTCTCCGCCGGCGTCAACGCCTGCCACCCTTGCTGAATCAGCCGAGGCAGCTCCTCCCGAATCCGAAGGGGCTCGCCGTCCACGGCGGCCTTGTACGTTTCAATGGGGTTATTGCCAGGTTGCATGGTTCGACTCACTGCGTTCGCTCACCATAGCCCCGAGCGTAGTCGAGTGGGCATGTGTTGTACCCATCACCGTTTCACCAACGTGTTCTGATCGCAGCGCCGCAGCCCCACGATCCATGGTGCGCACGCGGATCGCGTCTTCAAGCGGACAGACAAAGATCTTCCCGTCGCCCATGCGTCCGGTCCGATTCACCTCGAGGATGGCGTTCACCAATGACTCCACCTGCGCCTCCTCCACCACCCACGAGATGAGGCGCTTCGGCAGGTAGCGCATGCCCACGTTGCTTGCGGCCTGCTGACGCGGTAGATAGCGCAGGCCGCGTTCGCGACCCCGCCCAAGCACCCGTTGGTGGGTACACGCCGACAAGCGCAAGCGCTGCACCCGGACTTTGGTCTGATACAGACGCTCCGGGCGGATGATCGCGATGACCTCCTTCAGTCGAACCTCAATCCCTTGTTGTCGGTCGGTCATCAGGTCTAACAAAAACGGCGTTCCATCCACGATGGAACGCCGTTGTCCCATATCTGGTGACCCGCCCTTGGGTCACCTACCCCATGCGGCGATCGTTACCGCACGGCCAGCGAATTGGCTTCTTCGAGTTCCCGCGCGAGCAGAACCGCTTCCGCGATCTCTCGCATGGTCTTGCGTTTTTCCATGCTTTGTTTCTGCACCATGCGAAACGCGTCCGATTCAGACAGATGCAGGGTCTCCATCAATACACCCTTGGCTCGTTCCACGACCTTGCGCTCCTCGAGCGATTGCTGCAATGTCTGGGCCTGTTCCAGCAATCGGGTGCGTTCAATGGCGATGGCCGCTTGATTGGCAATCGTGGAGAGGACTCGGATCTCCTCATCGCTGAATCGGTGCTCGTGTGACGTGTAGCAATTCAGCACGCCGATCACCCGATCCTGCATGACCATCGGGACGCAGAGCAAGGAGCGCAAGCCTTCCCGTCGTGCGATGTCGGGAAACATGTACCGAGGGTCGTTTGTCACGTCCGGCACGCTGATCGACCGCCGTTCCTTCACGACGAGGCCACTGATACTCTGCCCGACTTTGATCGAGGGCTTGTTGCGGTACGCCGAGCTGAGGGCTTGGGTGGCCTTGATGACCAGGACCTGCTTAGCCTCCTCCAGCAACATCAAGGAGCAGATTTTCGAGCCCATCAACTCGGCGGTCACCGTGACGATCAGTTGGAGGATCTCATTGAGGTAGGGCTCTGAGACCATGGCTTCACTGACCTGGGCCAGCGTTTCAAGTTCCCGACGTCGTTGGTCGAGCGAGCGTTG
>CAZUWM010000058.1:0-8973 GCA_964624155.1 uncultured Planctomycetales bacterium | reverse complement strand
AGTTCAACCGCCGAGACTACGGCCGGCTCCTCGAGCTGATCAACCGCATCAACCAATTCGCCGATCAACGATAGATGGCATTCTAGTCCCGCACGCTGCATGGAAGCGTGGTAAACTAACGTCATGGATTACAAGACGCGTCCAGGAAGCGATCTCATCGAGGGAGGGATTGATGACCTCACGAGAGGGATCGAATCCCCGCAAGCCCTCCTTGTGGCCATTGGGAAGCCACGCCTCACGAGAGGCGGATCGAATTCGTCAGTTGATGCGTGCACTGGGCGCTCAGGCCAGCTCGCCTGTAATCACTATGACTCCTACGCCCAGGCCCTTGCCAAGATCGAGCGAGGCCACGCCCAAGATCTCCAAGATGTCCGTGCGATGATCGCGCGAAGATTGATTGACCCGCAAACGATCCATCGCTACTTTGACGAAATCGAACCGTTCCTCTACCGCTATCCCGCCATTCATCCGCCCTCGTTCCGGCAGGACATGGAAGCGATTCTCAGCGAGTAAGTGTAATGCTCCCCAGCGCTACACGACCTCGACGCAGGAGGACCGAATGAATGTATTTCGTATTTCGTATTTCGTATTTCGTGGGTCGCTGTTTCTGCTTTTCTTGCTGCCTGCTGCCTGCTGCCTGCTGCCTGCTTGTTTCGCATGGGCCCAGGAGACCACCACGGCATCGGTCAGTCCAGAGGCCCAGCGCCTCATCGACCAGTTTGAGATCGATGATCCGTATCTGCGCCGTCAGGCATTCCTGCAACTTGAGGCCTTGCGAGAACCGGCGACCGCCTCGGTGATTCGTCAGTATCTCGCCCATCGTCAGCCGGAACTCAGGGCGCTCGGCGTCAGAGCGCTTGCGGCGGTGGAGGGGCTTCACGCGGTGCCGACCTTGGTGGAGCGGCTCACGAAAGACCGAAGTCCTTCTGTCCGTCTCCAAGCCATCTTGGCCCTGGAGCCATTTGTGGCGCAAGACGCCTCATCCGTGCCGCCACTCATCAAAGCCCTCCGCGATCGCCATGCGGAAGTGCGGATGGCGGCGATCGATGTCGTCAGCCGGATTGAGACGGCCGAGGCGCAAGAGGCCATCGCCATCCGATGGAAACGCGAGCGGCACCGAGATGTCCGTCGGGTGTTAGAAGCCGCCATGAAGCGTCTAGGCAAGCTCTGAGTCGAGATGAGTTCTCGACTTTCGGCTTCGCCAGAGGTACATCCAGTAACGTTACGCGTTCGGACCGTCATTCGCTCGCACCGTCTCGTGGCAGCAGGCGACCGCGTGCTCGTCGGGGTGTCGGGCGGACCAGACTCGGTCGCGTTGATCCACATCCTTTCAACCCTCCAATCCTCTCTGAAGATTCGCCTCATCATGGTCCATGTCGATCATCAACTCCGCGCCGACTCCGCCAATGATGCGGCACGGGTCTCGCAGCTTGCCCAACAGCTTGGACTTCCTCTGGAGGTGGTGACCCGCGATGTCCGTCGAGAAACGGCAGGGCGAGGGTGGTCGTTGGAAGACGCGGCACGACGAGTCCGCTACCAGGCCTTTCTTGAGGCGGCACGACGCCACGCCGCTTGTCGGCTCGCCCTGGGGCACACGGCGGATGACCAGGCGGAAACCGTCCTGATGCGGTTGATTCGTGGGGCGGGGCTCACCGGCTTGACGGGCATTCCCCAGACGAGACTCCTGAGTGACGTCATCGTGATTCGGCCATTGCTGGGTATCCGGCGAGGCGACATCGTGGCCTATGTGGAACAGCATCGGCTGACCACGTGTGAGGATGCGACGAATCAAGACCCGTCGTTTTTACGCAACCGCATTCGCACACAGCTCTTCCCATTGTTGGAACGCGACTATAACCTCCAAATCAAGACGCTGTGTTGCCAACTGGCTGAGCAATGCCAGGTGGATGCGGCGTATCTGCAGCGCTCGGCCGGTCGCTACTGGAAACGACTCGTCAAAACGCAAGGATCCGCGTTGGTGATCCGGTGGGACGCTTTGGCCCGTCAGCCGGAGGCCATCCAACGAGCCCTTCTTCGCCTGGCGATCCAGCGCCTGCAAGGCGATCTGGCGGGTTTTGAGTTTCGGCATTGGCTGGAGATTCAACGGCTCGTAACCGAACGTCCGGTGGGAACGGTGCTGGATCTTCCAGGCCCGCTCCAGCTGGAACGCCGGCGCGATCACCTCGTCCTCCGTCCGAAAGACATCCTGTTCCGACACGAGTTCCTGTATACTAGTTGAACCCATTAAGGAGATCCATGACGACAGCGCCTCGACCGAACCGACCACGAGTGCTCGTGTTATTGCTCATCAGCCTGGGGGTGGTCGCCATGCTGCGGACCCTCTCCTACTACGCCACCCAATGGCAGCGACGGTTGACGTACAGCGAGTTTTTCACCATGCTCCAGACCAATCCGACCAGCAAACAGATCACCGAAGCGCGTTGGGTCGATGATCGGGTGATCGGACAACTTCACGATGGACAGAGTTTCTACGTCTATGTGGCCCAGCCGGATGACCAGCTCTTGCAGTTGCTCCGAACCCATATCCCGGTGTTTGATGTGCAGCCGTCGCAAACACCCTTGATGGCGATCATCGGAGCCTTGTTTTGGCCGATCATGTTCCTGGGAATGATGTGGTTCCTCATGCGTTCCGCCCAGGGTGGGGGGCGACTGCTCGCGTTTGGGAAAAGCCGCGCGAGGCTGGTCGTGCCGGAATCACAGACACGGGTGACCTTTGACGATGTGGCCGGCATCGACGAAGCCAAAGAAGAGCTGCGGGAAATCATCGAATTCTTGAAAGATCCGAAGCGGTTTCAGCGATTGGGCGGCAAGATTCCCAAAGGGGTGCTCCTCATCGGTCTACCCGGGACAGGAAAGACGCTCCTGGCCAAGGCCGTGGCGGGGGAAGCGAGCGTCCCGTTCTTCAGCATCAGCGGCTCCGACTTTGTCGAGATGTTTGTCGGTGTGGGGGCGTCTGTGACGGGTGATACACCGGTTCTGATCCGTGATGCGAATGGAACGCGCCTCGTTCCGATTGCGGATTTCGTCGACCCGCTGTATCAGGAAGGCCAAGAGGGAAGCGTGGTCCCCGTAGTCGGAGTGGAAACGCTTGGATATGAACCTCGACCATCAGGATTCCGCGGCCGGCTCATCTGTTTCGATTCCAGCGCCTGGAAACGGATCAGGGCCGTCTATCGCCATCAGGTGGACGAGATTTTTGAGGTGCAGTACCTCGGCGGTGTGTTGCGGACGACAGGTGACCACAGCGTATTTGTCCGCGGACATGGCGGCATCAAGCCCAAAGCCGTGCGGGAACTCCAACCGGGTGACGTGTTGGTAAATCTTCCGCTCAACGTGCGCAAGGCGTTTGACCCCTTGTATGGAACGCAACACGAAATTCGTGCCCACCGGTTGGCTCATCAGATCGAACCGCTTCCACTGGCTCTCGAGCCTCTTGAAACGGAGAGCCACGAGGCCCATGCCTACGCGTTGGCCAACGCCGGGGTCATGTCACAGGCCGCCATTGCGGAACGCCTGGGAGTCTCTCAAGCGACGGTGGGGAATTGGCAAGGCGGCGTGCATGAACCGCGTGCCATTTCAACTCGGTATGCCAAAACGACGATTCCACGTGAAGTCACGGTGACGCCGGCGCTCCTGAAATTGTTCGGCTATTACACGGCGGCGGGTCGCACGAACGGCGACCTTGAGTTCTGCTTCGGCTCACATGAGGTTGACGTCATTCGTGATTGTGTTCAGTTGATGCGCGAGCAGTTTGAACTTGAAGCGGTCCTTGAGCCAACCACAGACCATGCCACGCGGGTGATCTATCGTTCGGCTGCGCTTGGACGATTCTTTGCCGATCACTGCGGAAACGGGAGCCACAAGAAACATATCCCAGAACTGTTGTGGTCTCTCCCGAGGCCCAATGTCTTGGCTTACCTGGACGGCTACCGTCAAGGAGATGGCTATACCACCCAGGAAGGGAAGATCAGCATGACCTCGGTGAGTCAGCGTTTGATCCGAGAGCTCGCGTGGCTCTGCGCCCTGCAGGGGATCAAATGCGGAATTCGTCCCAAAAAGGCCATTGTGCAACGTGTCACCCGTCAACCGTTTCAGGGATATGTGTACGACCTCTGCGGGTGCGAGAATGAAGCATTTTTTGGCGGCGAGAAGCCGGTGCTGCTCCATAACAGTCGCGTTCGTGATCTCTTCGAGCAGTCGCGGCGAGCCGCCAAGCAGATCGGCCGGGGCGCCATCATCTTTATTGATGAGATCGACGCGGTGGGGCGCCAGCGGTTTGCCGGTATCGGCGGGGGGCATGACGAGCGCGAGCAAACGCTCAACGCGCTGCTGGTGGAGATGGACGGCTTCGATACGCAAGAAGGCATCATTCTCATGGCGGCGACGAATCGACCCGACGTCTTGGACCCAGCCCTGCTGCGTCCGGGGCGGTTTGACCGGCAGGTGGTGATCAGCCCGCCGGATCTGGTGGGGCGGGAAGCGATTTTGAAGGTGCATGTCCGCAAGATCAAACTCGGCAAAGAAGTCGATCTGAAGGCGATCGCGCGCCAGACGCCCGGCTTCTCCGGTGCCGATCTGGCCAACCTCGCCAACGAGGCAGCCCTGCTCGCGGCGCGCCTCAACAAGGACGGCGTCGGCATGGAGGAACTCGGGGCGGCCATTGAGCGGGTGATTGCGGGGCCGGAACGGAAGAGCCGCATCATTAATGAGCGCGAGAAACGGGTCACGGCGTATCATGAGTCCGGTCACGCGTTGTTGGCGCTGCTGACCCCCTTGGCCGACCCTCTGCATAAAGTGTCCATCATCCCTCGCGGCGCTCAAGCGCTGGGGTATACCATGCAGCTTCCCATTGAGGATCGCTATACGGTGGCCAAACAGGAATTGTTGGCTCGGATGACCGTCATGATGGGCGGACGCGCGGCTGAGGAGCTGATCTTCAAGGAAGTGACCACCGGAGCGCAGAACGACTTGGAACATGCCACGGAGATCGCGCGGCGGATGGTCTGCGAGTTTGGCATGAGCGAACGGTTAGGCAACCTGACGTACGGAAAGCGCGAACGACAGGTCTTCCTAGGCCGCGATCTGTTTGAGGAACGCAACTATAGCGAACAGACCGCCGTCATGATTGATGAAGAGATCCGTCGGATTCTAGACGGCTGTTACGAACGCGCCAAACACCAACTGACCGTCCATCAGGAACAACTTGATCGTCTCGCGAAGGCGCTGTTGGAGAAAGAAGTCCTTGATGGAGAAGAAGTCAAACGTCTCGTTGGGATACCTTCAAGCACGTCATAAGACGTCATGTTCTTTCTCTCGCGATGTCCCCGGGTCATGGGGATTCTCAACGTCACGCCGGATTCGTTCAGCGATGGGGGCCGTTATGCTGGCCCTGAAACGGCCCTCCGACATGCTGAACGGATGTTTCGCGATGGCGCCCAGATCGTTGACGTGGGAGGCGAGTCGACACGACCCACCGCCTTGCCGGTCCCCCTCGACGAGGAACTCCGTCGGGTGATTCCCGTCATTCGCCTGATCGCCAAGCATCTGCCCGTGACCATCTCGATCGACACCATGAAAGCCGAAGTCGCTCGGTGTGCCATTGAGGAAGGGGCGGCCGTCGTGAATGATGTCAGCGCCCTGCGCCATGATCCGCAGATGGCCGAGGTGGCGGCGAACGCCCATGTCCCCGTCATCCTGATGCACATGCGCGGGGTCCCTCAAACGATGCAACGCGCCCCACGCTACCGTGATGTCGTAGCCGAGGTCAAACGGTTCCTGGGTGAGGCGATCACGCGGGCGGTCGCGGCGGGCATTGAGGCGTCTCGCATTCTGATCGATCCGGGGCTGGGGTTTGGCAAAACCGTTCGACATAATCTTGAGTTGTTGCATCACCTGGATGCGTTCAAGGATCTTGGTTGTCCTCTCGTCATCGGTCCTTCTCGCAAATCCTTTATCGGACACATCCTGCAACTCCCCGTTGAGGAACGCCTCGAAGGAACCCTGGCGTGCATCGCCTATGCGATGCGACATCAGGTTGCGGTGGTTCGGGTGCACGATGTGCAACCCACCGTCCGCTTCATCACGATGTGGCAGGCCATCCAGGGAAGGCAACCGAATGCGCCTCGGCGTCAATATCGATCACATCGCCACCGTCAGACAAGCGCGTCGAGGATCAACGCCTGATCCGATCGAGGCGGCGCGCGCCTGCGAACAGGCTGGGGCCGACTCGATTGTCTGCCACTTGCGCGAGGACCGCCGTCACATCCAGGAGGACGACGTCGAGAGGCTGGCGAAGGAGCTGAGCCTTCCATTGAATCTGGAAATGTCCATCGCGCCGGATATTGTGGACGTCGCCTTGCGATTGCGCCCACATCACGTGACGTTGGTTCCTGAACGGCGTCAAGAATTGACGACCGAAGGCGGGCTGAATGTCGTGCGGTTGCGCAGCCGATTGGATCGCCTGATCAGGCGATTTGATGCCGCGGGAATCCGTGTCAGCCTGTTTATTGATCCCACATTCACCCAACTGAGAGCTTCTGCTGAGGCGGGGGCCCGCTGTGTCGAACTACATACCGGTCGCTATGCTTCAGCCAAGAGCCCATCGATGAGACGGCGGGAACTGGATGCCATCCGCCGTGCGGCAGCGCAGGCGCATCGGCTCGGGTTCTCGGTTGCGGCAGGACACGGTCTGGATTATCAGAATACGCGGACGATCGTGGCGATTCCGGCGATTGAGGAGCTCAACATCGGGTTCTCCATCGTGGCGCGCGCCATGTTCGTGGGCCTCGAGCAAGCGGTGCGAGAGATGAAAACCGTCTTGGCGGTTTCTCGCCGCTCATGAGCCTGCCTCGGAGATCCCAGCGGGCAGGGCGCCAGCGACCTCGCCTACGCGCCGCCGCCGTCGGCTGTGGGATTGACGTGCTGCGGGTCGACCGATTCCGTCGGGCATTGCGAAGCGGCGGTGAGGCATTTCTTCGACGAGTCTTCACGGACTCTGAGCGCCGCTACGCCTTGCGGCATCAGAACGGGCTGCTTCGCCTCGCGGCGAGGTTTGCGGCCAAGGAGGCCGTTGTCAAAGCGATGTCCCAGGTGGATCCGGCGCATGGCGTGATGATGCGGCAGGTGGAGATTGTGAATGATCATCTCGGGCGGCCGTCGGTGACCCTCCATGAGTGGTCTCGCAAGACGCCGCGCATCGAAGTCAGCCTCTCGCACGAGGATCACGTTGTGGTGGCGTGTGCCATTGCCTTCCGATGATGATCATCAGATCATGGTGAGCGGAGTCGAACCATGCTACCCCACGGTCTGCTGAAGCCGCGCCCCCCGCACACGCACAAAGGCGATCTGGGTCATGTCTTGGTCCTTGCCGGTTCTGAAGGGCTGACCGGTGCTGCGGCGCTCTGCAGTCTCGGAGCGCTGCGGGCAGGGGCGGGATTGGTGACGCTGGGGATTCCGAAGAGCCTGAACGACATCATGGAGGTGAAGTTGACCGAGGTGATGACCAAGCCGTTGCCAGAAACGAAAGCGCGCAGCCTCAGCCTGCAAGCCCTTCCGGAGATTCTCGATCTGATTGAGCGCGTTGATGTGGTCGCCCTCGGCCCCGGATTGTCTCAACAACCTGAAACGAAACGATTGGTTCAACAGCTCCTCCCACGCGTGACGAAGCCGTTGGTCGTTGATGCGGATGGATTGAATGCGATGGCGGAAGAGCCCAAGGTCCTCAGTCGACTGACGTTGCCCATTGTGGTCACGCCACATCCAGGCGAGATGGGGCGGGTGATCCGTCTCTCGGCCCAGGACGTCCAGCGCGATCGAGAACGGATTGCCAAGGAGTTTGCCGTGAAATACAACGTCGTCGTCGTGCTGAAAGGCCATCGCACCGTCGTGTCCAGTTTCGATGGGCCGGTGTTCATCAATGACACGGGGAACCCCGGCATGGCGACGGGAGGATGCGGCGACGTCTTGACCGGGGTGATTGCCGGACTCTTAGGGCAGGGCCTGTCACTGTTTGACGCGGCGCGATTGGGCGTGTATCTTCACGGGCTGGCCGGCGATATGGCCGCGGAGGAGATCGGGGAAGTTGGCTTGATCGCCTCCGACGTGCTCGATAGAATACCCGAAGCCCTCGAACAATATCAGCTATCGAGTTGATAGTAGACGGACAGAATCAACATTGCCCACGTAGCTCAGTTGGTAGAGCAGCCGCCTTGTAAGCGGCAGGCCGTCCGTTCAATTCGGACCGTGGGCTCCATTGCGCATGGCGGCACTTAAGAAAATTAAAGGGTCAGTCGCGGAACTAGCCGTAGCGGTTCGGCTTGTGAGTGAGGGATGGAGGATTCTTTTCCCTTACGGGGAAGATACGCGTTACGATTTAGTTGCCGATGGTCGATTTTGCCGTACACAGCAGCTCAGATTGACGCGATCGCTGTCTATAACCCAGCAAGTCGCGAAGTGTATTATGTACCAGTTGCAGCGATGCGAAAAAGTTCGATGAAACTTCGTCTTGGTCCTCCGAAGAACAACCAACGCGCGAAAGTACGTTTTGCATCTCAATTCAGCGAGCTCCGAGACGGAGAAGGGAAATACGAAGTCTCGTCACCGGTGCGTGGTGCGTTTCCACGTTTATTAGAAGCCGTAAAAATTCGGGCAGGTGCCGGAGTGGCCAATCGGTGCGGACTGTAACTCCGCCGGGCTCACGCCCTACCCAGGTTCGAATCCTGGCCTGCCCACTTCCTCTAAGGAAAAAGATAGGCGCGGGAAGAGAACAACCACGTTTTCTCTTCCCGCCACAATCAAGGTCGCAACAGCGGCCTTCATCTCAGGAAGGGAAGATCAGCGGATAACCTTCTTCCTCAGTATCCGCGCCAAGAGGGGAAACCTGGGTTTCCCCTTCGTGGGGAGGAACGAGGCCGAAGGCCGAGTGACGACGCGGGTATAGCACAGTGGCAGTGC
>CAZUWM010000057.1:0-8975 GCA_964624155.1 uncultured Planctomycetales bacterium | reverse complement strand
CTCCCGTAGGAACAGAACACGCAGCAGTCACCCGCGTGCGGCCGCACCATGGCCGAACAGCGCGGGCACTGGTAGAAATACTGGCAGGCCGCCGTGGGCATATCCACACCCTGCGCATGGCCGCACTGCGGGCACGTAATGGTCGAACGCAGGATGAGCATGTCCGTTTAGCCGCCGAGGGCGAATATCGCCACCGCCGCCGACGAGGCTACGAGTGTCCACTTCGTGAGCCGGCGCTGGGCCATCTGGCACTGCTGGCTGTGGCACCGACGACGCTCCTTGACGTACCGCTGCCACCCGGTTGCCAAGAGCGCTACAGCGAGGCCAGTGAACCATGCGTGATAGCGGCCCAAGGTCGCTGCGATGCCCAGGCTGCCCAATCCCAGCAGTCCCAAGACCACCGGACCCAGGCAACACGCAGAAGCTGCCAGCGCAGAAAGCGCCCCAAGGACCCACGTCTTCATGATGCCCTCCTTGAAAGTCGCTGTCGGTCGATGGTCGGACAGATCGCCTTGCCTCGGGGCCGGAAGTGTGGTGGACAACCGCTCCGAACGGCGGTCGCGATGCGCCGTTCAATCAATCGAAGATCGACGATCTTGCGACGCAACTCCCCTAATCGTGACTGTAACACGCGTTGAACATGGCCACAGGGACACTGGCCACGATCCGCGAGGTCGAGGATCTCTCGAATGTCCGTCAGACTCAGGCCAAGCGCCTGAGCCTTCTTGATGAATTGAAGACGATCCACAACGCCTGGGTCGTAGAGTCGATAGCCGGCGCTGGTTCGCGCCGGCTTCGGGAGCAGCCCAACCTCTTCGTAATATCGAATCGTCTTGATCGGCGCGTTGGCTTGCCGGGCAATCGTCCCAATGAAGGTCTGTTTCATGGCGCTCATAGTATAAACCATCCAGTTAACTGGAGAGTCAAGAGGAAAAAATTTTCTCCTAGGGACGCTTGAAGCTCGAGAGCTGACTCGCGATCGGACTGACCGATTCCTCGAGGGCGGCGCGTTCCTCCGGTGAGAGCGGCTCGAAGGCCTGGCCGATGCGTACGTCCTGTTCGACCTCCTCCGGCGTGCGGCATCCGAGGATGATGGTGCTGACGGGAAGGCTCAGGACGTAGCCGATGGCATCGGCCACCGTCACGTCGGGCGACGCGAGTTCCGGCAGCAGCCCTTGCGCGAGGACTTTCATCGCGATGATGCCGGTCTGCCGCTGCACGGCCTCTGGCACGAGTGAGGATTGAAACGGCCGGTGGTGTCGATCCGCCACGTTGAGCGAGCACATCAGCGTATCGAAGGCATAGCGTCGAAGGCCTTCGGTGAGGATCGCCGGATCGTCATGCCCGGTGATCCCCACGAAACGAATCAGGCCCTGCTGCTTGGCTTGCTCAACTGCGCGGATCGCCCCGTCTCGAGCAAAGATCTGGTCGAGGTCCTCGGCGCTCCTCAGGTCGTGCAGTTGCCAGATGTCGAGGTGGTCCGTACGCAGACGCTTCAGGCTGTTCTCGAGCAATCGCAGCGACCCGTCTCGGCTTCGATCGTGCGTCTTGGAGGCCAGGATGATCTTGGGTCGATCGCCCTGGTCGCCTCCCAGGGCTTCCCCGAGGTAGTCTTGACTCTGTTGATACGCCGGCGCCGTGTCAAAGTAGGTGATGCCAAGTTCCAGAGCTCGACGGATGACGGGAACGGCTTGCTTCATGCGACCCGTGGTCCGCAAGACCCCCTCACCGCCCAGGCCGATGATCGTGGGATGCAGTCCGGTGGATCCCAACGGACGCGTCGGCAGCGTCATCGGCGCGGCTTCAACCAGGTGAGTCATCAGTGTTTTTCCCTTCAGCCACAGCGCCCCAAGCGCCAGCAACGCGCCCCACGTCAGCCCGTTTCGCAAGAGCGCGCGTCTGGTCACCCCGCCAGCTGAGTTCGCGGAGGCTAAAGATGCGAAGGACCGTGCGTGCTCGCCCTCGTCGACGTGCTGCTCCGCAAACCCCTCACCGCCCCCCCACCAACTATCCCCTCAGCTATCTCCTCACCGCTGGCGGGTTAGCAAGACTTCGCTCCGCATCACCCGCCAAAGGAGGATATGACCGACACTCAGCGGTCCTTGTGCCTCTTCCCCGTCTGCGGGGTCTGCGGGTCGTGTTCGTTCATCATCTGCTCGAACTGGTCCCTGTGTTGCTTCATCTGATCGAATTCGTGCTGGGCGTGCTCAAAATGTGTCTGCGGATCGGCCTTCATACGCTCAAACTGGGCCCGCTCCTCATCGGTCATCAGCCGTTTCATCTCGGCCTCCTCTTCCCTCTGGAGTTGTTCGAGCTTGGCCCGGCACTCGGCCTCGATCTGGCGACGTTTCGTCTGATGCTTCTCCATCACCGGCTGCATCTTCCGCTGCATCGCCTCATCCGCCCACCCCACCGTGGTCGGCGTGAGGCACAACAACTCCACAGCCAGTGCGATCACCGCCCCACGCATTCCCTTCCCTCCCGTGGTTCTCTCGAGGTTAAAAACGACGCGTCGCGCCGCCAAGGACCTGTGTGTCATTCCCCAGGCGCTGCAACCGAAGAAACAGATGCGCATCGTCAAGGAACGATCGGGTCATGGTGACTGCAATCCCCAGGGGCTCCCCCCGCCGAGCGTGCAAGTGAACGGCCACGGTGTGCCGTGTGAGGAACGTATAGGCTGCCTTAAACATCAGCGCCTGGAGCCGGCCATCAGTATACGGGATTTCAAACGACACCGCCAAATCCCGATGGACCTTCCACGTCCCGAACAACGCGACCTGCCGTGTGACCGTGCGGCCGCTGGAGAGTCGAATACCAACCTGGTAGGCGATTCTCCCTTCGCGGGCGTTGAGTGTGGAGCTCTGCAACGCGGCCTGGAACTCAAACGCGGAGGGGGTGGTGACACCCAACCGATACACCAACTTGGAGTTCGGTAGGATGTCCCACGTTCCCGTGAATCGCAGTGTCTGGACGGCGGGCCGCCGCCGACTTCCTCCTGCATCCTCGTAGCGGTAGAGCAGTTGATGCTGCCGATCAACCGTCCAGGCGCCGTCGAAGACGAGGCGATCGTCAGAACCGTCTGCTCTCGACACCAGGAACGTGAGTCGATTGGAGGCATCCGCCTGCCAACGGCCTGAAAGGGAGATCGTCTGGGTGCTGCGAGTCCCATCGTGCTCACGACGCCACAGCGAGACCGCGAGCGCATTGTCTCTGATGTCGACGACGGTCCCGTTGAGAAAGATGGTCTGTCGATGGCGATCTTCCTGCGGATGCAGCGTGATGCCGAGCCGATGGTCCGGCGACAACGTCCACATGCCCTCCAGTGTCATCTCGCGTGCCGCAGCACGAGCCTCGCCAGGGGTCGTGCGCACGTGGTACTTCAGCCGGTTGTGACGATCAATGGCCAGGCGTCCCTCAAGCACTCGACGAGGTTGGAGGAGATCGTGCGGATCGTGGATGATGAGTCGATTCAACTCATCGAACTCGTAGCGGATCGCCATCGATGTCTCATCCAGATGGTGGCGGGAGCGAGAGTTACCCCGAGCAGGCCCCCTGCCCAATTCAACCACACGTCACTCCACTGAAAGACGCGGTTGGGTAGGATGATCTGCAGGAGCTCATCGGCCAAGCCGACCCCTGCGACGATGACGATCAGCAGACCCCAGCTCCATCGGAGGGATGCCTGTCGATGGACGCCGAAGGCAGCGACACATCCCAGTCCGGCATATTCGATGAGGTGAATCTGCTCGATCGTGAGCACCCGCCCGAGGGTATCACGCAATCCCGCGTTCCACATCGGCAGAGCGATCGCTGAGGTCAGCAAGACGCCGAGGATGGACGCGACCAGCCACCACGTCACGTAATGTCCCGTCTAGCGGCCTTTCTTCTTATAGGTGCCCATGAGCTCGGCCTGGGCAAGGATGTGACCTTGCATGGCGGCCTCGAGTTGGGTTTTGGTGGCACCAGGCTGCAAATCCAAGATCGTACCGAGGGCGTAGAGCTTGAAGAAGTAGCGATGCGTTCCACTCGGAGGACACGGACCACCGTAACCTGTCCGGCCGAAGTCGGTCGTCCCTTGGAGCGTCCCGTCCTTGAGTGCGGCCGCGGTGGGAAACGCTTCGGACAGCTGGCGGGTCTTCGGAGGGATGTTGTACGCGACCCAGTGGACCCATGTGCCCATCGGCGCATCAGGATCGTCACTGATCAGGGCAAAACTTTTGGTGCCCGATGGAGGCTCGCTCCAAGCGAGTGGTGGGGAGATATCTTTGCCCTCGCAGGTGTAGACGGAGGGAATGGACTGCCCGTGCGAAAAGGCCGTGCTGGTCAACGCGAGGCTCATGGTTTCCTCCCTTGCACCACAGATACCACAGAACACAGAAACCACAGAGACACAGATCACAAAGAAGACACCACGGAGACCACAGAGCAATCTTCTGTGCCCTCTGTGATATATCTCTGTGCCATCTGTGATGTCATCTGTGCGATCTGTGTTAAAAGTACGCATTGACGACGTACTGACAGATCATCCGCTGGGTGTTGAAGAACGATCCGTTGAGGGCGATGGCCTGGCGCATGATGTCGATGAAGCGCTCTCGGCTGCGATAGAAGAGGGGAATGACGTGCTGCTCCAGTTTGTCATAGAGCGAGGTCGCGTCGCGGGCCGCCTGCTCCTCATCAGTCGTCTTGCCGTCGCCGTTCCCGCCAAAGGCCCAACCCGTCACGCCCTCCAGATGCCCTTCGATCCACCACCCGTCCAAGATGCTGACACTGGGCACCCCGTTGATGGCGGCTTTCATGCCACTGGTGCCGGAGGCTTCGAGGGGAGACTGCGGGGTGTTGAGCCACACATCGACGCCGGCGACCATCAACTTGGCCAACTCCACATCGTAGTTGGCCAGATACACGACGTTGACGTGAGGAGCCAGCGCGGCTTTCGCCTGAAAGATGCGCTGAATCATCTGCTTCCCGGCTTCATCGTTGGGATGGGCTTTGCCGGCGTACACGACCTGCAGGGCCCCGGCTTTGACCACGACGTGTTTGAGCCGCTCAAGGTCATGAAACAACAAATCCGCGCGCTTGTAGGCCGTGGCCCGACGGGCAAATCCGATGGTCAGGGTGCTCTCCGTCAACTCGATGCCGGTGTCGCGTTGGATCCGTTCACACAACGCGTGCTTGGCTTGGGTATGGGCATCCCACACATCGAAGCGAGGCAGATTCAGGGCATACCGCAGGTTGAAATTATCTTCGCGCCACCCTGGCATCGAGCGATCAAAGACCACTTGGAAGGCAGGCGCCACCCAGGTGGCGACGTGCACGCCGTTGGTGATGTGGTGAATGTCGTGCCGGGGAAACATCTCGCGGGAGACTTCCCCGTGTTTCTTGGCCACCCCGTTGACGTACCGGCTGAGGTTGAGCGCCAGGAAGGTCATGTTCAGACATCCGTCGCACAAGAAGACCTCCGGCATCGCCTGAAATTCCCGTCGAGCCCCAAGGACGTGCTCGACCAACTCCATGGGACACTGATCGTGCCCTGCCGGCACCGGCGTATGCGTGGTGAAGACGCACTGGGCCTGAATCGCTTCGACGTCGCTGGGGGCGATCTGGTCGCGCCGGTCCCACCGAAGCCGCTCGTCAAGCAGTTCCAAGGTCAGGAGACTGGCGTGGCCTTCATTCAGATGGAAGCGGCGGATCTGTGTGAAGCCGAGGGCACGCAGCATCCTCAAGCCACCGATGCCAAGGAGGACTTCCTGGCAGAGGCGGTAGCGCTGATCGCCCCCATAGAGTTGATGGGTGAGCTCGCGATCCGCCTGCTCGTTCTGATCCAGGTCGGCATCCAACAGATACACCGGCACCACAAATCCGCCCACGCCGTTGACATCATACCTCCAGGCCCGCAGATGGACCTGACGTCCTTCGATCGTCACGGAAACCTTCTGAGGGGCTTCGGTCAAGCGCGTTTCGACGTTCCACGAAACCGGGGATTCGGTCTGCCGACCCTGGGGATCCAGATGCTGAGTGAAGTGGCCGCTGCGGTAGAGCAGGCTCACTGCCACCATGGGAATTTTCAGATCCGCCGCGGCTCGAATGGTGTCACCGGCCAACACCCCCAACCCCCCGCTGTAGGTCGGGATGTCGTCCTGCAACGCGATCTCCATCGAGAAGTACGCCACGGGAGGTTCCATTAGAATTGTTTCTTAAATTTCAGGAGAACCTTGTCGTCAGTTTGAGGACCTGTCGGTGAGGCGTCCGTGTCCGTGGTGGACGCGCTCGTTGAGGCGGTGCGGTCCAACACGGTGCGTTCTCCTTCGAGCCGCACCGCGGTCGTCTCGTTGACCTTGTACTCCGCACCGACCTTATACGGAATCGGCGACCTGTGCGCTGAGGCGTCCGTAGATGTCGATGGCGCTGATGGAGCCCCGCTGGTTAAGGTGGAGGGCTCCACTTCCACGTCGACTGAGACTCTGTCGACGAGGGTTGTTTCGACGCCGACGCGATTCGTCTCCGGATCATGTCGAAGCGACAACCCGCTGATGCCAAAGCGGCCGGCGATCTTGCCGCCCAACCCTCCCAAGACAAAGTAGTCAATGAAGTCCAGCGCCAAATCCGAGGAAATCACCCCCTGCGTCAACGCATCTTGCGCGCCCTTCCATTGTTTGCCCGTCACGAGCATCGCCAGCAACACGCCTTGCGGCAGTGGCGGCGTCGAGGTCAATCGCAGGTCGGGCTGTTGCGCCGTGCCTCTGAGGGCAATTCGGATGGGCGTGCCTCCAACGGTCGAGGTCGCCTGGACATCGAAGGCGGCGTTGAGTGGTTGAGAGCTCACGATCACCTGACTGGGTAGTAACGAGGCCACCGTCTGTCGCGAACTCACCGTCCCGGCTTGGCACGTGATGTCTCCTTCCGTCATCAAGGTTGCCGGAAGCCCGCGCATGGCCAGGGCAAACGTCCCTGGACAATCCATGATCGTAAAGTCGTAACGAGAGAGTCTCGTGACCTGCCAGGAGCCTCGCCACATCAACCCGTTGACAGGGCCCTCGATCGACGCATCGAGATCGTTGACGATCCCTGTCAGACTCTGCCAGGCCGGTGCGCGGGTGACGAGTGTCACCACCTCATGGACGTCCAACGTCTTGGCGTACAGCGTCAGGGCGAACCGGCCATGCTGCTGACTGCCGGCCAACAGGATCGGTTCAGACAACGGCAGACGCAATCGGGCATTCTCGATGACGCGAAGCCGATCGAATTGGAGCGGCCAGTCCGCCTCGCTACGCTGAACCTCCAGTACGCTGCCCTCACGAAACCATTCGGCGTCGAGCACCGTGATATCGTGAAAGGCCCACCGTCCCGACACGAGGACGTCGATCCTCGACGCGGTCGCCTGTCCGGCAAACGGCGCCGAGCGCCAGCTCACCCCAGAGCCCACGAGGCCGCCACGCCGCCTCAACAGGGAACCCAGCGGTGCGACCTCAACCCGCTCAATCTCAAGATGGCTCTCCTGCCACCATCCCGGCAGTTGTCCGATCGTCACGTCCTGCAACACCAGTCCCCCGGCAAGGCTGCCGTCAATCCGATTGATCGCCAGCTCCTTGGCAGGGATGAAGCGACCGGCAAGCGTGCGCACCAACCACGCGGATCCAGCCGCCGTCCACCCGACGGACCACACGGCCCCTGTGGCGAGGACAAGGAACGTCGATACGACAAAAAAGAAGATCAAACGGCGTCTGGACCACATCGTCACGATGATTATGTCACGAGGACCGGTGAGACTCAATCGCGTCGGGGGATGCGTTCAACTTGCAACAAGTCCCTGAGCCCATTGGTAAAAGCGTCCGGTGAGCTTCGCCAACTCGGCCGCTTCGTGCGTCGTGAAGTCGCGGTCTTCGTACTCGATGGCGTGTTTCTCCTGCAGGATCTTCCGGAGAGTCTCTGCCTTCTGTTTGGTGTCTGGTACTTTCGGCAGCTCCGCCAGGAGATACGCGGCGGTCTCGTGATCGGGGCTGGAGGAGCGTTGTTCCGTGTAGTACACGAGCACCGCGTCGCATGCCGAGATCGCGCAGTGCACCGCGTTCAAGCCCGCGGCGTTCCCTCGGCCGTCGGCCATGGCCTGCTGCATCGACTCGAAGAACTCCATCGCTTGCTTGAGGTAGGTCGTAGCACCGCTGCGCTCCACGTGACGGGTCGGACGACGCCTAGCGACCATGGAGCACCTCGTTGAGTGGCCTGCCCCAGAGCAAGCGATGTTCGTGGAGGATATTCCTGAAGACGGGCAGGCCGCGGCGAACCTTCTGTTGGGCTTCGCGCACCGTCTGGAGGTACAACGCCAGGGGATTGCCGAACGTGTGCATCGTCGTCTCCCCCACACGGTCCAGCGCATCGCGGACATCCTGCTTGGCCTGGACGGAACTGACCAGCACGAGCAGATCAATATCGCTCGTTGGACGCTCCTGTGCCCTCGAGAGGCTCCCATAGATCGCCGCGCTCACCACGGAGGCCCGCAGCGTCGTGCGGAACTCCCGCGTGAGCAGGTCCAACAGGCGCTCCTGAGCGTGGGCCTCTCCCTCGAAAAGCGGCCGCAGCACCTCTCGTACAAGATAGTGGTCATCCCGCAGCGAGTACAGGAAGTGGCTGCCAACCTTCCGAAAATCCAAGACGCTCGCCCCGTGGAGATCCCGTAACGCCCGGTGGGCCGTCACCGGATTCATGGCCAGCTCCGCGGCCAGACGTCGACCGACCCACTCCCCCCCCTTGCGACAGAGGAAGCGGAGGATGCGAACCTTGTGTTCGCTATCGAGCATGGTGTCCAACGTCTGATGGAACCGCATGGGAGATAGATATATTTTTAAACGTTTGTTTACTTCATGAAACAGTATAGACCACCCCGGGGAGGGGTGTCAAGAGGCTCTCATGGTGAAGGACTGGCGCCCCGCCTGATGTGCCTTACGCTGTCATGAGGGGGTTTTTGATTGAAAACGGGG
>CAZUWM010000056.1:0-8988 GCA_964624155.1 uncultured Planctomycetales bacterium | reverse complement strand
CGCGCTGCTGTTTACCAACGAGTCGACGCTGTACTCGTTTGCCGTGCCCGGCCCTCAGCCGAGCCGAGTGTATCTCAACTGATGAGTCTTGCCGAAACACATGAACCGGTCGGACGTTAAAGAGCTCCACTACATTGCGCCCATCGCTAATGTGCCTTCGATTCTTGAACACGGCATTCTGTCGAATCGCCGCGCTGGTCAATTACACCACCGATCGATTGCCATGCAAGAGGTTCAAGGCAGGCGTAAAGACAAGCGGATACCAGGCGGACGACCTCTTCACGATTACGTCAATCTGTACTTTGATGCGCACAATCCTATGTTGTGCGCGCGTCAATCTCGAAATAACGAAATCTGTGTCCTGCGGGTGGATGCTCAAGTGCTTGATTTGGACGGGGTCATCGTAGCCGATCGGAATGCCGCAAGCAGTTACGCTCGCTTTGACCCAATGGCAAGTGGAATTGCGGCGCTGGACAAGGACCTCGTCTATGCGCGATACTGGACCCATCAGGACCCCTATGAGGCCATGACTCAGAAATCTATCAAGTGCGCGGAAGTGCTTGTTCCTGACCGGGTAGATGCCGCATTCCTTCAGGGAGCATACGTGGCCAACGAGAAAGGGCGGGCGGCCTTCGTGGCCTTGCAGAGCTCGCTGACCGTCACCATAAACCTTGGTATGTTCTTTTGAGGCAAAGTATGCGAATTGTGATAGACGATATCTTAGAATCTAAGGCTCAGACGTTGGTCAACACGGTGAACTGCGTCGGAGTGATGGGTAAGGGGATCGCCTTGGAGTTCAAGAATCGTTTTCCAGATATGTACAAGGACTATCTGGAACGGTGCCGTCGGCATGAGGTCAAGCTGGGGGTTCCTTATCTATACCAGTCGCTTGTGCCTCCTCACGTCATTAACTTTCCAACAAAAGAACACTGGAAATCAGTTTCTACAGTCAGCGATATTGAACACGGGTTGCAATATCTGTTGGCGCACTACAAGGAGTGGGGCGTGACGTCGCTAGCCATTCCGCCCCTCGGTTGTGGGAACGGTCAGCTTGAATGGCGAGTCGTGGGGCCGCTGATCTACACGCACGCTAAACAGATGGACATTCCGATCGAGCTGTATGCACCGTACGGTACCCATCCGAAAGAACTCACCGTAGAGTTCTTGGAGCAGGGTGGCGCTCGGGAAACAGCGAAAGTGGTCGCTGGCGCGTCTTCATGGCTTGAACCTGCATGGCTGGCACTGGTGGAGATCGTTAGCCGCCTTGAGAAACAACCATATCACTGGCCTATCGGCCGCACCATCTTCCAGAAGATCGCCTACGTTGCCACCCAAGAAGGATTACCGACCGGATTGCAGTATCAGCGGGGAAGTTTTGGACCTTTTGCTAAGGAGTTGAGACGGATTGAGACGCAACTGATTAATAATAACTTGCTGCAAGAAGCACGCCTGGGTCGCATGTTCATGGTGAAGGTGGGTCCGAACTATGCGCGGATCCGCAAACAGTTCGAGTCCTCAATCAGCCGATGGGATGCCATTCTCGATAAAACCGTCGACTTATTCAGTCGGGTTAATACCGATCAAGCAGAGATCATCGCGACCGTACTCTTTGCCGCCAATGAACTCTATATGGCGAAAAATGAGGTACCCTCGGAAACGAAGGTGCTGGCATCTGTCATGCAATGGAAGCAGAAACGTCAGCCACCGCTCAAAGCAGATGAGGTAACTTCTGCTATTCGCAATTTGGCCATTCTCCGGATGCTGCGTGTCCATCATGATGCGAGCCTGAAGGTGCCTGACGGGGATTTGTTATCCGTCTAGCAGCTTTGAGTTAGGCGAGCATGCTTTCTCTAATATAAACCTCAAACGTATTGCGTCTAAGACGGATGCCGTGAATCTGTGATTTGGGGAGCCAGAATTTTGTGGCGGTATAGACCAGGACGGCCTTTGGGGTTTCGTGAAGGATGCGGACGGGGACCCAGACGTACCGGTCGGCGGGGCAGAGTAGGCGGTAGAGACTACAGGGCCGCATCTTCACGACCGGGGACAGGCACCGCCTTCGGCGGAGCCAGTCCCCTTTAGGTGAGCTTTCCGGGCGAGGCTGGGGCTGACGGAGAGGGCGGCCTGACCGGTTTCCTTGTAGGACATGCCCAGGAGGCGTAGCTGAGTGGCCTTCTGGGCGATTTTTTGGTATAGTGACACCATCGTTCAATCCGTTTCTGATGCTGAAAGTCCTGATCCGTGTGGCCGCTGCGGCGCTGCTGGCCGGATGCGCGGCCGCCCCGCTGTCTTCCGGTCCCCTCTCCCTCGCAACCCGACCCCTGGTCAGTCCAGGTTTAGTCCCGCTGCGGACGATTGTCATTGATGCCGGGCATGGCGGCAAGGATCCAGGCGCCAGCCACTACGGCCTGCGAGAAAAAGATCTCAACCTCGACATTGCCCGACGTCTCCGAAGTGAATTGACGGCCGCAGGATTCTCTGTGACGATGACGCGCGATCACGACGAATTTCTCTCGCTCCAGCGTCGTCCCTCTGTCGCGAACCGCTCGCAGGCCGATCTCTTTGTGAGCGTCCACGTGAATGCCAACCGTCGACGCCACGTGGCGGGCGTGGAAGTCTATTATCCGAGAGAATCAGTGATCGGTTCCTCCACGCCACTACCTCCTCGCATCGAACCCATGGAGATTGACGCGCTCACCACGACCCATCGGCACGTCCTGTGGGATTTAGTCCTCTCCAAAAGCCGTCGGCAGTCCGCGGTAATGGCGCGCCATATTTGCCGGGCCCTGCAGATCCAGTTGGGGGCGCCGTGTCGTGGCACGCGGGGAGCGCGGTTTGTGGTTTTGCGGGAAGCGTGGATGCCGGCGGTCTTGGTCGAGGTGGGGTACGTCACCAATCGCAAAGAAGCCCAGCAGTTGAATCGTTCCTCGTATCGGCAGACGATTGCGAAGGCGATCGCTGAAGGTGTTGTCTCCTACGCCAACCAGCTATGAGTGCGATACGTAAACCCATTGGGGTCTTTGATTCAGGGATTGGCGGGTTGACCCTCGTCAAGGCGCTCGTCGAAGAGCTGCCGTCGGAATCGGTGGTCTATTTCGGCGACACCGCCCGCGTGCCGTACGGCACCAAATCCCGCTCGACCATTGTGCGATTCTCCCTGGAGAACGTCGAATTTCTCCTGCGCTTTGACGTGAAGTGCATCGTCGTGGCCTGCAACACCTCCTCATCGTGGGCGCTGCCCACGCTGCGCAAGTACTTCAAGGTGCCGATCATCGGCGTCATCCGCCCGGGGGCCATGGCGGCGGCGCGGCGCACCCGCAACAAACGCATCGGCGTGATCGGCACGCGGGCGACGGTGGAGAGCCGCGCCTACGAGATGGCGATTGCCCGGCTGGATCCGGCGATGAAGGTCTATTCGCAAAGCTGCCCGCTCTTCGTCCCTCTGGTTGAAGCCGGATGGCTCAACGGCTCCGTCTGTCGGACGGTCACCAAAGAATATCTCGCGCCGTTGAAACGCCAACGCATCGACACCCTCATCTTGGGCTGCACCCACTATCCCTTGCTGGCCTCGACGATCCAACGAGTGGTCGGCGAGGAGGTGGCGTTGATCGATTCCGCCAAAGAGACGGTCGCGGAGGTGCGGGGGATGCTCATGGGCTCTGACCTGCTGTGCGATCAACAGGTGAAGCCCCGCCATCGCTTCTTCGTGACGGATGAAGCGGATCATTTCACGCAGCTCGGGAAACAGTTCCTGGGCCGACCGATTCGGTCGGTTGAACGAGTCAACCACCGCTATGCGTCTTAACATACGTCCTGATCATCGTCGAGCCGACCAGTTACGTCCCATCAAGCTCACCCGCCGGGTGCTGAAATTTGCCGAGGGATCCTGTTTGGTGGAGTGGGGCGACACCAGGGTGATCTGTTCCGCCTCGGTAGACCAGGGTGTGCCATCGTTTCTCAAAGGCAGCGGGACGGGATGGGTGACGGCCGAGTATGGGATGTTGCCGCGTTCGAGCCAGGTGCGCATTGCGCGCGAGGCCTCAAAAGGGAAAATCGGCGGGCGCACCCATGAGATCCAACGCTTGATCGGCCGAAGCCTTCGAACGGTGGTCGATCTGGCTCAGCTGGGCGAGCGATCGATCTGGATCGATTGCGATGTGCTGCAAGCGGACGGCGGCACGCGATGCGCCGCGATCACGGGCAGTTTCGTCGCCCTGGTGGATTGTCTCCGAGCCCTGCGCAAGAGCGGTGTCGTCAGCGGCATTCCGGTGCGCGATGCTGTCGCGGCTGTCAGCGTGGGGATCGTGGATCGTGTGGCGTGCGTGGACCTCTGCTACGCGGAAGACTCGAACGCCTCGGTGGACATGAACCTCGTCATGACCGGTCGGGGCGCCTTCATCGAAATTCAAGGCACCGCGGAGCGTCACCCCTTCCATCAACCCGCCTTGCAGCGGTTGCTGCGTCTGGGCAGCCGCGCGATCACCCACCTCATTGACCTGCAGCGCAAGACCCTGGGGGTCACGGGGCATCAGGGGATCAGGTAATCGGGAGATCAGGGTTCCCGATACCCAGATAACCCGATCCCCCGGTAACCATGCTCTCCATTGTCATCGCCACGCGCAATCCAAAAAAGTTTCGCGAACTCAAAGCCTTACTCGCGACCCCTGGTGTACGGTGGCGATCGCTGAAAGACTATCCGACGGTGCCCGCCGTCCGGGAAGATGGCGCCACGTTTCGCGACAACGCGGTGAAGAAAGCACGCGCAGTGGCTCGCGCAACGGGCTGCCTGGTGCTTGCGGATGATTCCGGACTCGAAGTGGACGCGTTGAGAGGGGCACCGGGTGTGCGGTCAGCCCGGTTCGCCGGACGGCACGGGGATGATGCAGCCAACAACACGAAGTTGCTGCGACTCTTGCAGGGTGTCGCGTCGTCGAAGCGGACCGCACGCTTTCGATGCGTGCTGGCCCTGGCGAGTCCTCACAGGGTTTTAGCCTTCACTGAAGGCGTGTGGAACGGTCGGATTGCACACGCGCCGGCCGGACGTCACGGATTCGGCTACGATCCGATTTTTGTGGTTCCTCGTCTCGGGAAGACCTCCGCCCAACTTCCGCCTCGCGTGAAGAATCGGTTGAGCCATCGCGGCCAAGCCGCTCGCGCCATGCGATCTCAACTTAGAACAGCGTGGGGAAGGTTTGGTTGAGGAGCTGGTCGAGGCTGACTTCAAATTTGTATTCGGGCTTATCGAGCGTTCCGACGATGCGATGACGACCCACTATCCCTCGAAGCCGCTCCAATCCCCCCATCGCTTTCAGCAGCGCGCCGGAGAGGGTTGACGTTGAGGGCGCCTCCAAGACCAGTTGGTCGGAGAGCTCCGGTTCAATCGTCAAGTCCAGCGTTTTATCCAACCCCACCGATCCACGCACGTAGATCGCCATCGGTTCCGTCCCCGAAACCCCCGCCAATCGCACATCCTCGGTGACCAGCCGCTGGTCGGCCAGATGCCATTGGCCCGTGATGGAGGTAATCTGGGCGCTTCGCATGACGGAGACTCCCAGCCGATCCGCCAACGCCCCCAGCATCCCTTGCAGGACCCGCGTCAACAGGGGGATATTCACCAGCCGCTCGCCGGCGGCGTTGATCCATCCGTTGCCTTGGAGACTCGAGGGGTCGCCCGTCGTGCCCATCAGGTTGAACGACGACGACGCGGTGCCTTCCGGACGTTGCTTGCGCCACGCAGGAATGGAAGCCGAAAGTTGCGCGAGGTCGATCTGAGTCAGGTCAGCCGAGACGAGATACGTCGTGGGTTGTTTGTTGAGATCGACGTGATACTCGCCGGCCACGAGTCCTCCGGCCATCTTCGCCTGCGTGACGTGGAGGATGAGACGTCCATCCAGATGGCTGAGGTCGGCGTTCAGCTCGCGGACCCCGAACCCACGGACGGACAGTTCATTCGAGGCCATCGTCCCTTGCACCGTGAGGGCGTCAAGACGACCCAGCGGTCCTTGGACGCGAAGTTGAATCTGCAAGGGACCTTGGATCTGCCAGGCGTGCAGGGTGCTGAGATCAAGCCACGGCAGTTGGCGAAGGTCGGAGGGATCAAGGGTTCCGGCCACCGAGAGGGAACTCGATCCATCCGCTTGTTGACTCACGGTGCCGCGCAGTTGCAGCGTGGACGCTCCGACGGTCAGCACACTTCGCTCGAGGCTGATGCGATCGCGATACCAGGTCGCCAACGTCTTCATCGTCAATCCCGGAGCCTCCAGATTGACGGTGGATTCGACCGGGTAGGTCAGATGGACCATGCCGTTCATCGACACAGGCTGTTGCTGAATCGTCGCGGCGGCTTGCGTGATCGTGACGCGTTTGGCGAGATGATCGTAGGCCAGATGCGCCGTGAGTGCGTCAACGCGATGCGGCCATTGGGGAAGGGTCAACGTCCCGTCACGGAGGTTCACATCAGCGGTCACCTCCATCGAGGACCACTGGGGGAGGATGCCGCGACAGGCGATGGCGGCCTCAAGCTGGCCGGTGGGTTGCCACGAGGCCAGTTGAGGCGCCGTGCGTTGGGCCACGACCGCGACATCCCCCTGCGTCCGAAGTCGTAACTCCGCGTGCGGTGCGGGGGTGTTCAACGCCGTGATCTCTCCCTCCGCCTGCCAGGTGAGTGAGAGCGTGGTGCCCTGCAGCTGTTGAATCGTCAATCGATCGTTGTCAATCTGGAGCTTCCCGATGATCTCCTGGGTTTCCGGGAGCCCTCCGAGACCGCGGAGTGTGCCGTGCTCAACCGAGACCGTGACGTTCCATTGAGCAGGGACTGGTGAGTTGGGTGTCAACGTCGCGGTCCCTTCAGCGACCGCATCCGTCGTCATCTGCAATGCCCCCTGCGTCCATTGCAGCGCCTCGCCACTCATGCGTCCCCGCATCGTCGGCGAACTGGTCGCTGACCAGTCAACCTGCACGCCATTGAGACGGATCGTTCCTCCCGTGAGCTGGCTTGGAACATACTGGGCGAGCGGCGGCAAGATCGTCTTCAAGGCGATCGACGAGGTCCGCATCGAGGCGTGGAGATCCCGTGCACGCAAACGATACCGGCCCGACACCCACACCTCGGCTGAGACCGGCGCCCGAAGGGTCGTCTGCAGTCGAAACGCCAGTTCGCGCCGGATCAGCAACCGCACCCACCCAATCTGCGCGTTGACCTCCGGCGCGTAGACCCAAATCGTCCGTGTGGGTTCATGGAATCCGTTGACCTCCTCCAGCATCAACCCGTGCCAGATCGAGTAGCGCATCGTCCCAATCGTCAGATCAAGCGGAAGATGCTGCTCCAGTTGGGTCTCGAGCCACGCGCGGCCCTGAGTGGGAATCCAGGTGGCGAGCCACACGCTGAGGCCGACCGACAGGAGCATACCGACGCTGAGGACCACCAGCGTTGCGCGAATGAGGAAGCGAAGCCATCGTTTCATCTTTGCCATTATATATCCTCGCTGTTACAATGACGAATACACAGATGGCACAGAGGGATCATCACAGATTACACAGATGATCTGTGTTCTGTTTTTTCCCTCTGTGATCTCTGTGGTGTGCTTGTTCTCTGTGTCTGCGGGGAGTAGCTCAGCTTGGTAGAGCGCTGCGTTTGGGACGCAGAAGTCCTGGGTTCGAATCCCAGCTCCCCGACCATCTTAGCGCGGAGTTCGGGATGTGGAATGAACATTCCGCATTCCGCATTCATCATTCCGAATTCGGTACTGCGCCCGTAGCTCAATCGGAAGAGCAGCACCCTTCTAAGGTGAAGGTTGGCCGTTCAAATCGGCCCGGGCGCGCCTTTACTCTTTTCCCGGATGCGAAAGCCTCTCTCGTGGTTTGAACGTCTGATTTTCTGGGCGTGCTTCCTCCTTGCAGTCGGCTACGTCACGCTCTCGATCCTTCTGCCTCGTTGGATCGTGCAACACATCAGTCAATCCTTCGGCGGGGCGATCACCGTTGAGCGCATTGCGCTGCGTCCGCCCTTCAGTCTCGTGTTCTCCGGCATTCGCGCGGCAACGGAGCACCCCGACGCCTTCGTGCGGATCGAGCGGCTTGCCGTTGTTCCGGCGCGGGTGTCGTGGACCACACGGACGCTGTGGCTCAAGATCGCCGATCTCTCTCAGCCGGTCGTGCAGTTGTTGCGGATCAACGAGGGAGCCCTCGTCTGGCCTCGCCTCGCGGTGCCCGCCCCGGCACGCCGTGTCGGGCCGAGGCCCGCATCGACGCCATCCACCCCATCGGCATCGCCGGACGTTCCGTGGCGGTTCGCGATCGACACGCTGCGCGTCTCGGAGGGCTCCGTCGTGTTCGTCGATCGCCAACTGTCCCGTCCATTTCGAGGGGCGGTGACAGACGTCTCACTCATCGGCGGTCCCTTCGAGCTGCCGTTTACCTCGGCCCCCCATTCATTTGCCATTCACGCCAAGATAGTTGGCGTGCAGCAACGAGCGGCGGCCGTCTATTGTTCCGGCTGGATGGTGCTTCGCGATCGAGGGCTTGATGTCTCCTGTCAATTGGATCCCTTGCCGTTGGCCGCGTTCGAACCGTACTACGACGCGCCGTCGCCCTTGCAGGTACGAGTCTATGATGCCACGTTGAAAGCCACCGTCCGCTTGACGTCGAAATCGAATCAGCTCGATGGGCGGGTCCAGTTGGAGATCGGCAACCTCAGCGAGGCGGATCTCTCGGTCTTCGGCCGGACCGTGGCCGACATCAAGAAGCTGGCCGGGGAAGGCGAGCCGGTCTTGCGGGGCGAGGTGCGGATTGCCGGGCCGCTCGATCAGGTAGATCGGTGGCAGTTGACGCTGGTGCCGGGCAACGAGATCGTGCAGCGCCTCATCAAACCGCTGCTCGACCGACGGATTGGCTCGGTCCCGCTGAAGGTTGGCGACCAGACCATCCCGATGGGGATCACGCCGGCAACGCAGGAGGGGATGTCGAGCGTGAGCGAAGGCAGCCAACAAG
>CAZUWM010000055.1:6536-9956 GCA_964624155.1 uncultured Planctomycetales bacterium | reverse complement strand
TTTTTTGTGGGTATTCCGAATTCCCCATTCCGAATTCCGCATTGGCTCAAGATGGCTCAGGATTTGATCACGTTGGCGTGTACCGAGTGCCAACGCCAGAACTACCACACCTCGAAAAATAAGAAGAACGTGACGGAACGGCTCGAGCGAAGAAAGTATTGTCGGTGGTGCCGCAAACACACGCTTCATAAAGAAACGAAATGACATGACGCCACGACTGATGGAGCGCAGCGTCCGTGAAGGAGCGTCGGTTAATGGCAAACCACCGGTCTCCAAAACCGGGACTGCAGGTTCGACTCCTGCCGCTCCTGCGTTGTTGAGTTGTCCTTCCGCTTGATGGCTCATCCCGTTCAACGCATGACGACCTTCCTCCACGGAGTCCGCGAGGAAATGCGCCTCGTGTCTTGGCCAAGCCGGGAAGACGTCCTCGGCTCGGCACTGGTGGTATTGGTTGGGGTGGTACTGTTGGCTGTCTATATCAGCGTGTGTGATGTCGTCTTGTCACATACGACCAAGTTGTTCTTAAAATAGTGCCATGATTCCACCGATCAATCTGTGAAATCATCTTTCGTGATGGAAACCACCCAACCCGACGCCCAGGCACAAGTTCAGCCAGCGGCTCCCGCACTGCCGCCGGTCATGTACTGGTACGTGATCCATACGCAGACCGGCCAGGAGAACAAGGTCAAGACGACGCTCGAGCAGAAAATCCAACAGGGAGGAACGACGGGTGCGGTCAGTCAGATCCTCGTGCCGACCGAACGGGTTTCCGAGGTCCGGGGAGGAAAGAAACGGATTTCCGAACGCAAGTTTTTCCCCGGTTATCTGTTGGTTCAAATGGAAATGACCGATGACAATTGGCACCTCGTCCGTACGACACCTGGCGTGACGGGGTTCATCGGGGCGGGTCGAAAGCCGGTGGCCCTGTCTGATGAAGAGGTCAACGAGATCCTCAAACAGACCGAGGCGCGAAAAGACAAACCGACTCCTCGGGTGACCTTCAGCAAAGGGGAAGGCGTGCGCGTAATCGAGGGGCCCTTTGCGAACTTCAACGGGGCGATTGAAGAGGTCAACGCTCAGCGGGGCAAACTCAAGGTGATGGTGTCAATCTTCGGTCGACAGACCCCTGTGGAGCTTGAGTTCTGGCAGATCGAGCGCCTATGAGAAATTGTGGATTGACGATTGACGATTTGATGATTCAATCGACAATCCGAAATCGACAATCGAAAATGAGCGCGTGATGGCAAAGAAAGTCAAGACCCTCATCAAGCTCTACTGCCAGGCAGGGCAGGCGAACCCGGCGCCTCCCGTGGGGCCCGCGCTCGGTCAGCATGGCGTCAACATCATGGAATTCTGCAAGAAATTTAATGAAGAAACCAAGGGACGCGAGGGGTTGGTGCTGCCGGTCGTCCTCACGGTGTACGAAGATCGCAGTTTCACGTTCGTGATCAAGAGTCCTCCAGTTTCCGTGTTGCTCAAGCAAGCCTGCGGTCTTGCGAAAGCCTCAGGCAATACCCCACGAGAAAAAGCCGGACAAATTGCTCGGACGAAGGTGGAAGAAATCGCCCAGATGAAATTGTCCGACCTGAACACCTCGGATCTCCCCGCAGCGATCGCCATGGTGGAAGGGACCGCCAGGAGCATGGGAATCGATGTCGTCACAGAGCGCAGCATCCCGCCGAGCGGAGCGAGGCGGTAGAGATGGTGAGCCGTCGCTACGAACAGGCCCTGACCCTCGTTGACCACTCGAAGACGTATCCCTTAGAGGAAGCCGTCGCGATCGTGAAGGGGTTTCCTCCGGCGAAGTTTGATGAAACCGTTGAGCTGTCCGTCTCGCTCAACATCGATTCGAAGAAAACGGATCAGTTGATTCGAGGAACTGTGGTCCTGCCGCATGGCACGGGTCAGACGAAGCGGGTGCTGGTGTTCTGTAAAGGTGAGAAGGAACTCATCGCGAAGCAGGCCGGCGCCGACCACGTCGGCTTCACGGACTTGATTGAACGAGTGCAAGACGGCTGGCTGGAGTTCGATGTGGCGATCGCCACCCCCGATCTCATGCGGGAGGTTTCCAAGCTCGGGAAGATCCTGGGGCCTCGCGGGTTGATGCCGAATCCCAAGGCGGGAACCGTCACCGACGATGTGGCGAAAGCGATTACCGAGGTCAAGCACGGTAAGGTTGAATTCAAGATGGACAAACTGGCGAATCTCCACGTGGTGATTGGCAAGCGCTCCTTTGAGGCGCAGCAGTTGAGCGAGAATGCTCGGGTGTTGCTGACGGCGATCGGCCGCGCGAGACCGACGGCTGTGAAAGCCCAGTTCATCCGGCGGGCCAGTCTGTCGAGCACGATGAGCCCAGGCGTCATGATTGATTGCACAGATTTTCAAAATGATTCCACAGATTAATCTGTGGAATCGGGTTGTGGAAATCTGTGTAATCAGGTTAGGGGATTAATGGCGAAAGCCGGACGACTCGTGAAAGAATTGATGGTTCGGGAGCTCACGAAGGCGTTGAGTGATCAGCCGAACTTCTTCGTCGCCTCGCTCGGCCCCCTTCAGGCGCCGGAGGCTGATGTCCTCCGCAAGCGGTTGCGAAGGGTCCAGGCGAGACTCTTCATGGTCAAGCGGACTCTCGGCTTGCGCGGCATCGCAGCCCTCCAGTTGGACGGCGAGGCAGCCGACTTATTTGCTCAATCGAGCGTCTTGGTGCTTCCGGGTGAGGAAGTGATTCCGGCAGCGAAGCTGCTGATGGAGTTTGTCAAAGAGAACCAAGAGAAGCTGACGATCCGTGGCGGGGTGGTCGAGGGACGCCTGTTGGATGCGAAGCGACTTCGGGACGTCGCGGAGTTGCCACCGAAACCCCAGTTGATCGCCCAGCTTATTTTCGCCATCGAATCGCCGCTGACGGATGTGGTCTGGACCCTTGAGCGCGTCCTGGGCGAGGTGGCTTTAGTGTTGGAAGAAGCCTCAAAATCTATCACCGCACCTTAGACGAGAAGGAGGAGTCAGAATGACCGACACATTGACGAAGCGCGTGGAGGATGCGGTGAAGCTGGCCGAGGACATGACGGCGATTGAACTGGCCAGCTATGCCAAAGCCCTGCGAGAGAAATTTGGAGTGACCGCCACACCCGTCGCGGTCGGGGCGGGAGCGGGCGCCCCGATGGCGGGGACGTCCGCCATCGGGGAGGCGGCGGCAGAGGAGAAGACGTCGTTCGACATCATCCTGGCGAGTGCCGGCGCGAACAAGATTCAAGTGATCAAAGAGATTCGTGCCGTCACCAGCCTCGGCTTGAAAGAGGCCAAGGATCTGGTCGAGAGCGCCCCGAAGCCGGTGAAGACAGGCGTCAAGAAAGAGGAAGCGGAAGAGATCAAGAAAAAACTTGAAGCCGCAGGAGCCACGGTTGAATTGAAATAATTCAA
>CAZUWM010000055.1:0-6436 GCA_964624155.1 uncultured Planctomycetales bacterium | reverse complement strand
ATCTGTGTAATCATTGCCAGAAGCCACAATTGGGGAAATGACGATGATGAAGCACGTGAGTTTCGCGAAACTGCCGCAGCGACTGGAGCCGCCGAATTTAGTAGAAGTCCAGACGCATTCTTACGCCAGCTTCTTGCAGCAGGGCGTTCCAAAGACCAAGCGGGCCAACCTCGGCTTGCAGGCCGCCTTCTTGGAGACGTTCCCTATCCAGAACGCCGACGGGAAATACCGACTGGAATTTGACCACTACACGCTCGGCAAGCCCAAATACACCGCGAGGGAATGCCTGCGCAACGGCCTGACCTACGCGGCACCCTTGAAAGTGAGGTTGCGGCTGGTGACCCCCAAAGATATGAAAGAGCAGGACACCTACTTCGGCGACATGCCGCTCATGACCGAGGCGGGGACCTTTGTGATCAATGGGGATGAGCGGGTGGTCGTCAGCCAATTGCACCGCTCTCCGGGTGTGACGTTTGAAGTCACAGTCCATCCAACGGGGAAGCGTCTCTTCTCGGCACGCGTCATTCCGTACCACGGGGCGTGGGTCGAGTTGGAATTCGATATGACCGACGTCCTCCATGCGTCGATCGATCGTCGACGCAAGATGAGTGCCACCATTGTGCTGCGCGCCTTAGGGCTCTCTACCGACGAACAGATCCTTGAGGCCTTCTCGCCCACGGAGGTGGTGGAATTTACCGAACCCTCACAACTCAAGGCCCTCATGGGCAGCACCTTGGCTGAGCGGATCATTGATCCGGCTTCAGGTCACACCGTGATGCGTGCCGGCACACGGATCAGTGAAGAGTGGACCGAGACGATCTGGGCCACCGGTCGGCGCCAAGTGAAGCTCTTGCTCGATCCACCGGTCGAGCTCCTCAAGACACTCGAGAAGGACCACACGACAAGCCGTGAGGAAGCGCTCCTGGAGATTTTCCGACGGCTTCGAACCGGTGATTTGGTCAACCTCCCCTCCGCTGAAGCGCTCATCCAGCGGCTCTTCGGGGATCCTCGACGCTACGACCTCGGCCGGGTGGGACGGTTCGTCTTGAATCGCAAGCTCGCCATGAACCGCTCGCTGGATGAACGCTTGCTCGATGCGGAAACCATCGTGGTGGTCGTCAAATACCTCTTCAGCCTTCGACGAGGGCAGGGCGAAGTCGATGACATCGATCACCTCGGCAACCGCCGCGTCCGTTCGGTCGGCGAGCTGGTCTATCACCAGTTCCGCATCGGTTTGGAACGGGTTGAGCGTGCCGTCCGTGAGCGGATGGCGATCTATGATCTCGATAAAGTGATGCCCCATGCGCTCGTGAATTTCAAACTGGTGTCCTCGGTGATCCGCGATTTCTTCACGCGCTCCCAACTATGCCAGTTTATGGATCAGACCAACCCCTTGGCTGAGCTGACGCATAAGCGGCGTCTCTCTGCGCTGGGGCCTGGGGGGCTGTCGCGGGAGCGAGCCGGGTTTGAGGTGCGGGACGTGCACCATTCACACTATGGACGGATTTGCCCGATCGAGACGCCTGAAGGTCCGAACATCGGCTTGATCTCGAGTTTGACCGTGTATGCCCGCATCAACGAGCATGGGTTCATCGAGACCCCGTACTTCAAGGTGAAAAACGGGGGGGTGAGCGAAGCCGTCGACTATCTCACCGCCGACGTCGAAGATCGGCACATCATCGCTCAGGCGAACAGCCCGCTGTCTCCGTCACGAAAATTTACCCAGGAGCTCGTGAGCTGCCGGCATGGCGATAACATCGTCCATGTCCCGCCGGAGCAGATCGAGTACATGGACGTCTCGCCGGAACAGATCGTCAGTATCGCCGCCAGCCTGGTTCCCTTCCTGGAACACGATGACGCGAACCGAGCGCTCATGGGATCCAACATGCAGCGTCAGGCCGTCCCCCTGTTGGTGACGGAGGCCGCCTTGATCGGGACGGGAATCGAAGGACGCGCGGCGAAGGACTCAGGCTCCTGTGTGCAGGCCAAAGAGGATGGCGTGGTCACCTATGTCGATGGCCAACGCATCATCTGCGGACGTCAGACCTATGAACTGAAGAAATTCCAACGCTCCAACGCCAACACCTGTTTGAATCAACGTCCCATCGTCAGGTTGGGAGCGAAGGTCAAGGCCGGCGACGTGATTGCCGACGGCGCGTCAACCGATCGTGGGGAACTCGCGTTGGGACGCAACGTGCTCGTCGCGTTTATGCCGTGGCGTGGATATAACTTTGAAGACGCGATTGTCATCAGCGAACGACTCGTGAGAGACGATACCTTTACTTCCATTCATGTCGAAGAATTTGAAACTGAGGCCCGGGAGACTCGGCTGGGTAATGAAGAGATCACGCGGGACATCCCGAACGTCGGCGAAGAAAGCCTGAGGAACCTCGATGAGCAGGGCATTATTCGCATCGGGGCTGAGGTGAATCCTCGCGATATCTTGGTGGGGAAAGTGACGCCCAAGAGCGAAACCGAGTTGACCCCAGAAGAAAAACTCCTCAAAGCCATCTTCGGCGAAAAGGCTGAGGACGTCAGGGACACCAGCCTCAGGGTTCCCGCCGGCGTGGAAGGCATGGTGGTGGATGTGAAAGTCTTGACCCGCAAGGGGGCCCGGGCGAAAACCAAAGAGGAACAACACGAGGAACATCGCCAGATCGAGGCGATTCGCAAGGTATTCGGCGCCCATGTGGAGCGCCTGCGTGGGGAGCTGACTGATCGACTCATCAGTCTGCTGGAAGGCAAGAAACTCGCGGCACCCGTCACCGACCTCGAGACGGAACGGACCCTCTTCGAGGCGGGCCGGTCCATCAAGACGGCTGATAAAAAGAAACTGCTGCGAGCTCACTTGAGTGAGATCCGTGTCGATGAGGATCCGCAGGCTGAGGCCGAGGTCCGCCGCATTGTCGATTTCTTCGAGGAGCAGATTCAGGAATTGCGCTACACCGAAGAGATGGAGATCGACAAGATCAAACGGGGCGACGAGCTGCCGCCTGGGGTCTTGAAGCGCGTGATCGTGCAAATCGCCTCCAAACGGAAGATCTCGGTCGGAGACAAGATGGCGGGTCGACACGGCAACAAAGGGGTGGTGGCGCGCATCGTCCCGGAAGAGGACCTGCCGTTCTCGCCGGATGGCACACCGGTCGATGTCGTGCTCAATCCCTTGGGGGTGCCCTCGCGCATGAACGTCGGGCAGATTCTGGAACTGCATCTCGGCTGGGCGGCCAAGGTCTTGGGCTACCGGGTTGAGAGTCCCGTCTTCAACGGCGCCAGAGAAACCGAAGTCCGCGAGTGGCTGAAGAAAGCGGGACTGCCGCTCTCAGGCAAGATTCGCATGCGAGACGGACGCACCGGCCATCCATTCGATCAAGATGTGGCCGTGGGCTACCTCTATATGATCAAACTCGTCCACCTGGTCGATGACAAGATCCACGCCCGATCCATCGGCCCCTACTCGCTGGTCACCCAGCAACCGCTGGGCGGCAAAGCCCAATTCGGCGGTCAGCGCTTTGGGGAAATGGAGGTCTGGGCGCTGGAGGCCTATGGGGCCGCCTACACGTTGCAGGAACTCTTGACCGTGAAGAGCGACGACGTCGTCGGACGCACCCGGGTGTACGAGGCCATCGTCAAGGGCGAGCATGCCTTGCGTCCATCGGTGCCCGAATCGTTTAACGTCTTGGTGAAAGAACTGCAAGGGCTCGTCTTGGATGTGCGATTGGAGCGTAAGGACCAGGAAGTGTCCGGGCCGGAACTCTTCGAGAAACTGGTTCAGCGAGAATTGCGGCAGGTTCCCTCGTTGCCTGAAGCCGCAAAGAAAACATAGCCATGTCCGCGAAACCCGTGTTACCCGAAGCGCTCAACACCTTTGATGCGATCAGCATCCGCATCGCCTCCCCACCGGTGATCCGTTCCTGGTCTCGCGGCGAAGTGAAGAAACCCGAGACGATCAACTACCGGACGCTCAAACCGGAAAAGGACGGTCTGTTCTGTGAGCGAATCTTCGGCCCGACCAAGGACTTCGAGTGCAATTGCGGCCGGTACAAGAAGATCAAACACAAAGGAATTACCTGCGATCGCTGTGGCGTTGAGGTGACCCACTCAAAAGTCCGCCGCGAGCGGATGGGGCACATTGAGCTCGCGGCTCCCGTCTCCCACATCTGGTTCTTCAAGAGCGTGCCATCGCGGATGGGGGCGCTGTTGAACCTCACTATGCGGGATTCGGAGCGCGTGCTGTACTACGAGGCGTACATCGTCATCGATCCCGGCAGCACCCCGCTGAAACCCCGCGAGGTGCTCTCAGAGGAACGCTACCAAGAAGCCCTCAAGACCTATGGCAAGTCGTTTACGGCCAAGATGGGCGCCGAAGCCATCCACGACTTGCTGGCCGATCTCGACCTCAATGCCATGGCCAGACAGTGGCACAAGGAACTTGAGCATGCCAAGGTTGAGCAAACGCAGAAGCGCATCATCCGCAACCTGAGAGTGGCGGAGGCCTTCCGCAAGAGCGGGAACCGTCCGGAGTGGATGATTTTGAAAGTCATCCCCGTCATTCCTCCCGACTTGCGTCCGTTGGTTCCGCTCGATGGAGGTCGGTTCGCGACCTCCGATCTCAACGATCTGTATCGCCGGGTGATCAACCGCAACAACCGTCTCAAGAAATTGATCGATCTCAAGGCGCCCGAGATCATCATCCGCAACGAAAAACGCATGCTGCAGGAATCCGTGGATGCGTTGTTTGACAACGGCCGACACGGCCGGCCGGTCTTGGGACCCATGAACCGGCCCCTCAAGTCATTGGCCGATATGTTGAAGGGCAAACAGGGCCGCTTCCGGCAGAACCTCTTGGGCAAGCGGGTGGACTACTCGGGCCGGTCGGTGATCGTGATCGGGCCGGAACTGAAACTCAATCAATGCGGGTTACCCAAGAAGATGGCGTTGGAGTTGTTTGAGCCCTTTATCATCCGCCGGTTCCGAGACCAAGGCTTTGCCCAGACGATCAAGACCGCCAAGCGGATGGTCGAGAAGGAGCGTCCTGAGGTGTGGGACATCTTGGATGAGGTCATCAAGGATCATCCGGTCATGCTCAACCGCGCCCCCACGCTGCACCGCCTGGGCATTCAGGCCTTTGAACCGGTGTTGATTGAAGGGAAAGCGATTCGGATCCATCCGCTCGTCTGTACCGCCTTCAACGCGGACTTCGATGGCGATCAAATGGCCGTGCACGTGCCGCTCTCCATTGAAGCCCAGATGGAAGCTCGTCTGCTGATGCTCTCCACCCATAACCTGTTCTCGCCGGCCAACGGCAAGCCCATCGTCACACCGACCCAGGACATTATTCTCGGCTGTTACTTCCTGACCAAAGCCCGTGAAGGCGTCAAAGGCCAGGGATTGATGTTCAGCGATCTGGAGGACGCCGTCCTGGCGCACCAGGATCAACAGGCGGAAATCCACGCCAAGGTCAAGCTCCGCTGGAACGGCCAGGTGATCGAGACGACGATCGGCCGGATCCTGTTTAACCTCGTGCTGCCTCCTGAGGCCCGCTTCGTGAACGAGCTCATCGACAAAGGCCGGCTGAGCAACCTCATCTCGCGCATCGCCCGGATGTGTTCCCATCAACGGCTCGTCGAATTGCTCGATGATCTCAAGCAACTTGGCTTCGAGTGGGCCACGCTCGCCGGCATGTCCATCGGGGTGGACGATCTGATGGTTCCGGCCGTCAAAGACAAACTCCTGAGCAAAGCCCATCGCGAAGTGGAGCAGGTGGAAGGCCAATACCGTCGGGGGTTGATCACCGAAGGGGAACGGTACAATAAGATCATCGACATCTGGATGCGCATTACGGAGGAGATCTCCGATCAGGTGATGGAGAATTTCCCTCCGTTCAACCCCCTCTTCATGATGGCGGACTCAGGCGCACGAGGCTCTGAGCAGCAGGTCCGCCAGCTTGCCGGCATGCGAGGCCTTATGGCCAAGCCTTCCGGGGAGATCATCGAAAGTCCGATTACCGCCAACTTCCGTGAGGGGCTCACCGTCCACGAATATTTCATCTCGACCCACGGGGCGCGGAAGGGACTTGCCGATACCGCGCTCAAGACTGCGGACTCCGGGTATCTGACTCGTCGGTTGGTGGATGTGGCCCAAGAAATGATCGTGACGGAGATCGACTGCGGAACCCTCAACGGCATTCTGATGACCCCCATCCGTGAAGGCGATGAGGACGTGGTGCCCTTGAAGGATCGCATCACCGGACGGGTGGCGTTGGACAATATCGTCGATGTGGTCAGCGATGAGGTCATCGTGAAAGCCGGCTATGAGGTCAGCGATGACATTGCGGAGCGCATCGAAGGGGTCGGCATCGAGCGGATTCGCATCCGCAGCATGCTGACCTGCGAGGCCAAGCGAGGGACCTGCGCGAAATGCTACGGGCGCAACCTGG
>CAZUWM010000054.1:2255-10162 GCA_964624155.1 uncultured Planctomycetales bacterium | reverse complement strand
CCCCTACGACAAATCCGCGTGACACGCGGCTCTCCCAGCGCGTACAATACCCTCCGTGAGGTCCATCACTCTTACCCGTCATCCCGGAACCCTGCCTGCCGGCAGGCAGGGGTGAGGAGCATGCACAGATTCTTCCACCCCGCCATCGTCGGGGTGGGGCTTGCCTGGTGTCTGGTGGCTCACTCCACCGCCTTCGCCGACGCACCACAGCCGTCGCGCGCCACCCCCGTGCGAAAATCCGCGGCCGCTAACCCAGCAAGTCCCTCTACCCCACGAGACTCCACCCCCTTAAGTGCCCTCACCAACTACTACGTCAATCCCTACACCGGTACGGCCAACTTCCGCCTGGACTTGAACCATCCCGCCTCGCGCCCGGGCCTACCGTTTGTCCTCAAGCTCATCTACTCCTCCCGCGCCGGTAACGGCTGGCTCGGGGTGGGCTGGAAGCTTAATCTGGCGTACATCGAGCGCTCCACGCAACACGGCCATCCCACCTACACCAACACCGACTCGTTCATCTTCTCGCTGGGGGAATCGCAGCAGGAGCTCATCTCCGTCGGAGGTCAGGAGTATCGGCCCAAGGTGGCGGATGAGGCGTGGCGCTTCCTCTTCGACGGGGTGCGGTGGACGGCCAACGATCCGCGCGGCACCACCTACGTGTTCGGCCTCGACGACAAACTCAACGACTTCTCCCGCACGAAAGACCCCAAGAACCCCGGCCGAGTCTTCCGCTGGCGGCTGAGCAAGATCACCGACACGTCCGGCAACAACGTGATCTTCCAGTACCTCGCCGACCGCATCGACATTTTCTACACGGAGAAAACCGAAGCGGCCAAGACCTCCTATCGAAAGGAAGACTACAACTACCTGATCTCCATCCGCTTTGCGGAGGCCCGCAGCGACCGGCTCTCCACCGTCCGTCCCGGGTTTAATGACGACTATCCCCTGAACGGACGTGGCCGGATCGAGGACGTGGCAATTTCTTATCGGGATCAGCTCGTCAGGCGTTATACCTTCACCTACCGCGAGAGTCCGCTCTCAGCCCGCTCTCTCTTGGAACAAGTGACCGAGTACGGCTCGGATGGCACCACGGCCAATCCGCCAATCACCTTCCGTTACTCCACCCAAAGCGTGTTCTATACTTCCAGCAAGAGAGTGAAACCGACCCTGGAGCCTCATCTCGCTGGCGATTTCAATGGGGATGGGATGACCGACGTCGGAGACTGTAGTAGTGATAGATGGTGGCCTGAACGATGCGACATCGCGCTATCGAGCAAAACCGCCTTCTCGTCACCCCGGAACTGGATCGCGAATTTTAGTGAGAAGAATGTAGGCCAGATATTACCGGGAGATTTTAACGGGGATGGGAAGACCGATCTGGGCCATTTCGATCCGTTCAGCGGGTTGTGGCGTATCGTCCTCTCGAATGGGAGCCAATTTGTGGATGCCGGCCTCTGGGGACGGTATGGCGTGGGAACCCACTTGAGGCTCCAGCCGACGGTGGGCGACTTCAACGGCGATGGAAAAGCCGATGTCGGGCTCTTTTGGTATGCCCCAGACCCCCCTTCAGTTCAAACGCTCTACTTCCAGGCGGCGCTGAGTACCGGCACGCGATTCGTGATGCAAAACACGCTGGACCTCGGCCGATACGTCAGTTTTCCATGGCTCGGCGACTTCAATGGCGACGGCGTGTCCGACTTCTTGTGGATCGACCAACGACCGAAGGAACTGCGCCTTCGCGCGGAAGGCTACCAGAAGAGCTGGATCGGGGAGGCGGGAATCGTTTCGCCGGGCGGCCAGCTCGCCGGAATGATGCTCTGCGAGGTGGACGGTGACGGCCGAACGGACCTCTGCATGGATGTCATCAAGGCCGATGACAGGGGATACGCGGACCGGTTCCTCATCGGGGTCACGAATCTGGAGTATGGACGCCTGCTGCGCCGTCAGCTTCCCGGCAAGCAGGTTTTTGATCTCAGTATCTTTGAAGCTACGCCGGATCCTGATGAGCGGCATCAAGTCGGAGATTTTAACGGCGATGGGATCACGGATGTGGCTCCATATGTTGAGGACTGGTTGGATCGGTGGATTGGAGCGTTGACGCTCTCGGAGCGTGGCAACACGCCGTCTGAGCTGCTCATCGCGGTTGAAAACGGCTGGGGAGGGTCGTTGACCTTTACCTATCAACCCTCGACCCGCTATGACAACCGCACGGCTCAAGGGAAGGAAGGACTGCCCTTTTCCATCCCGGTCATTTCAGCGGTCACCCTCTCGCCTGGGCTGGGGCTGCCCCAGGAGACCCGCTATGCCTACGCCCAGGGATTCTATGACCCCGCTGCTAAGGAGTTCAGGGGCTTCGGCTACGCCTCCGCCACCGACCCGGACGGCCATCGCACCGAGACCTGGTTTCACCAGGACGCCATCTACCAGGGCAAGATCTCCAAGCAACAGGTGAGCGACAAGGATGGGCGACGGGTTGTCGAGATCAGCAACACGTGGACCAGCACGACCCCCTTGAAAGGCACGTCGATGGTCTCACTCGATGACACCACGCGAATCATCTCTGACGGCAACGCCTCCTTCAAACGCCAACGGACCAAGCTCACCTCCGATGCCTATGGGAACCCCGTCAGCATGAAAGACTGGGGCGAGGTCGACACCCCCGGTGATGAGCGGGAGACGGTTATCGACTACGCCTACAACACGAGAAACTGGCTGGTGAGCTACCCCAGCCATTTCCTCACGAAGGACTCCGACGGTAAGACCGTGCAGGAACGCTGGTTGTACTATGACCAGGCCGCCGTGCACACCGTCGCCCCCACCAAGGGCTTGTTGACCAAAGACGAACGGTGGCTCTTCAACCCCCTGACCAAAAGCTCCTCGCGGGTCGCGTCGCAGTTCGGCTACGATGCGTTCGGTAACGTGACGAAAGCCATCGATCCCCTGGGACGGACGACGACCACTGGCTATGATGAGGAGCTCCACACCTATCCTGCGACGATCACCAACGCCCTGAAGCAGGTGACGAGCCATCGCATCAACCCTCGCAACGGCCAACTCGAAACCTCGACGGATGCGAATCAGCAGGCGACGAACTACGTCTACGATCCGCTCGGCCGTCTGACCGAGATCTATGGGCCTGATGATCCGAAGAGCATTCCTGGGCTGGTCTATCAATACGAGTTCTCCACGATCCCGATCAAGACCACCATCAAGACGAAGACCTCCTACGACCCGAAAGCCCCCCGCTACCTGATTCGACACCACTTCGCGGATGGCTTAGGCCGGCCCATCCAAACCCACGCACCTGCCGAGCCTGACCCCGCGACCGGCCTAGTCCGTCACATCGTCTCCGGCGTGGTCACCTATCACGCGAGGGGACAGGTCAAGGAGCGCTTCCTGCCGTATTTCCGCAGCGGAGAAGTCGGTACATATTCGGAGGCCGATGCCGGCCAGCCGAAGGTCGTCTACGCCTACGACGCCCTCGGCCGAGTCATCAAGGTCGTCAACCCGGATGGAACCGTCCGGGAACGACGCCATGACGATTGGACGACAACCCTCATTGATGAAAACGGTCATACGCTCATCCAGACACAAGACGCCTACGGGAACATCGTGAAGGTCGAAGAGCACAACGGTACCGCGGTCTACACGACCCGCTACCGCTACGATACACTGCACCGCCTCACGGAGATCAAAGACCATCACGGCAACACGACCACCTTCGTCTACAACAGCCTGGGCCATCGGGTGAAAGTGGATGATCCTAATCGGGGAATCGCCACCTCCACGTACGACGCCGCCGGCAACCTCAAGAGCCAGACCGACGCCCGCGGTGTCGTGACCCGCTTGGACTACGATCCGCTGAACCGCCCCACCCGCAAGGACTACACGGTGCCTCCAGCCTTGAGCCTTCAGCCTGCAGCGCCCGTGAGCTATACGTATGACGATCCTGCGAAACCGTACTCCAAAGGCAAGCTCACGGGCATCACCGATGGCTCAGGCTCGCAGGAGTTTGGCTACGACCAGCTCGGTCGGCTGCGCAAGACGATCCGCAGCGTCGGCACCCAGACCTTCGTGATCCAACGTGACTACGATGCGGCAGATCGGCTGACCGATCTGACGTATCCCGATGGGGAGCGCGTGACCTACACGTACAACACTCAGGGGGGGATTGAGTCAGTGACCGGCACGACCATCGATCCTTCGACAAGCTCAGGATCAACGTTCGCGTATGTCGCGAACGTTGACTACGCCCCGACCGGCCAGATCACGGATATTCACTACGGCAACGGCACATCAACCACCTACGCCTACGATCCCAACCGGCGGTGGTTGACGCACATCGCCACCAACGGGCCCGTGGGAGTCCTTCAGGACCTCACGTACGGCTTGGACCCCGTCGGCAACGTCAAGGGCATCCAGGATCCGATCGGCGGCAATTCCACCTTCCTTTACGATGGCCTCGATCGCTTGACCAGCGTCCAGGGTCCCGAGGGGACGCACGCGTACGTCTATGATGAGCTGGGCAAGTTCGCCGAGAAGGAGGGGGTGCGCTACCACTACGACTTGCCCCACCCGCATGCCGTCAAGTCCACCTCGGATGGTACCACCTTCGCCTACGATGAGGTCGGCAACCTGCTCCGCAAAACCCGCGGCCTCTCCGTAGAGACCTATGGCTACGATGCGGAAAGCCGGCTCATCCGTGTGGGACCACCAACGCTCAGCCGTCCTGCCGCCCAGTTGCCGTCCGCCACCAGGTCGGTCGCCCGGCTGTGGCGCGCAGTGACGCATCTACTGGCCTGGATACGCGAGGAGTGGCTGATGCGTTCGGCTTTCGCAGCGCAGGAGACCGATCCGTCGCCGACACCCTCTTGGTCGCCGACGCCTTCTCCCTCACCGACTCCCGCTTCGTCCGCGACCATCGTCGTGCCTTCCGTACCGCAGCAGCCACCACAGCGTGCCGATAAGCCGAGCGATCCGTCTCCATCGCCCTCACCAGCGCCAACACCGTCAGGTTCTCCCGATTCATCTCCCGCGCCCTCCTCTCCTGCCGAGGACCGCATGGCCTCGGCTCCGGCAACTATTCCCTCAACCACTCAGACGATCGCCCCCTCCGTGCCAACGCCGACCCCGACTCCGACGAGTAGCCCGTCTGCCTCACCGTCTGTGGCACCCGCTCACCCTCGCCGCACGATCACCCCTGTCCCCCCGACGCCAACGCCGACTCCAACACCCTCAGTGCCGCCGCCATCGTTGACCCCCATTCCGATTTCATCCGCTCCACCGACCCCGCCACCGATCCCTCTCCCGCCACTTCCTATCCCGATCACAGTCACCCCTACAGTGACCGCTCCCACAACCACTTCGATTCAACCCACCACCGCCAGCGTGAGCAGGGAAGTCGAGCCCGACGAGCGTCCGCGACGGCCCGGCGATCCTCCGCGTCAAACTACTCCACCAGTCGCTCAACTTCCTCCCAGTCAACCTCCGGTGAATCCACCCTCGGCGAATCAGCCTCCACCGACTCAGCCTCCGACGGCTCAGCCTCCTGCGAATCAACCTCCGCCCTCTCAGACCGTCGACGTCCCACCACCAACCCCCGTGCCGAATCCCAATCCACTCCCGGCCTCCGTCCTTCCCAAGCCGGTCGCAGAGCCGCCTCGGCTCCAGACGTCTACCACGGAGTTCCTCTACGACGCCGCAGGCAGCCGGGTGAAGAAAACCGTCTCCGCCCCCACGCCTGGCGGCAACGCCGCCTCGACCATCTACGTTGATGAGCTCTACGAGGTCGATTCGGACGGCGCCACCCGCAAGCACGTCTTCCTCGGGCCCACGCGCGTGTGCACCATCACCAAGCCCCCCCGTTCCACGGCCAGCGCAGACACCAGCCCTCCTCATCCCTCCGTCGCCAGCAAGAAGAGCTTCTGGCCAACACTCCTCGCTGTCCTCCGCACCCTGGGACATCTCGACCCCGTGGCATGGGCCGCCGCCCAGAATGCCGCGATCCCCATCACCCTCACGCTGGGCCCGGCTGACGCCTGGCCGGGCCAACTCCTGACGGTCCGGTGGAATGGTCCAGTGCCACCGACGGATGGCCGAGAGGAGTTAAACCTCTATGAAGTCGGCGCACCGGATGACCGGCCACTGGCCGTCAACAAGCCGGACGAATCGTTGGTCTGGGACACGTACTTTTACTTTCCCCCCACCCAGGCTGGCAAGACCTACGAGGTGCGCCATCGGAAATGGGTCTCGTCTAACCTGAAAACGGTCGTGGCGAGGAGCAACCCCGTGACGATCCGGCCGAGCACCAGTCAGATCAAGCTGACGGTCGGGCCACCCAACGCCAGGCCCGGCCAGTCGCTGACGGTGACGTGGACCCTGCCCCCCGAGGAAGAGTCCACGGTCCATGAGCATGGTGAGATTTTCCTCCATGAAGTCGGGGTGACTGACGACGATAAGAGCCTGGCGCGAACGTTTACGGAGAACCAACCCGGCAGGACGCTGACCTTCACGAATCCTCCCACCCAAGCGGGCAAGACCTACGTCGTACACTACCGGCTCGTTGGTCGAGGCTGGGCCATCGCCGCCACCAGCGACCCAATCACCATCTCCGGGGCGGCGCCTCCAGCGCCTCCTCCCGCCGTACCTCCTCCCACGCTCACGCTCACCGTCACGCCAGCGGATATGACCTTCATCGGCACGAGGCTGTTGACATGGGACAGCACGAATGCCTTAACATGCCAGGCATCAGGTGATTGGAGTGGGCCCAGGTCGACCAGCGGGACAGAGACAGTCTTCGTTCTGAGGGTGCCTAACACTTACACCTACACACTCACTTGCACAGGCCCGGTCGGGAACGTCTCCAAAATGGTGACCGTCACCGTAACGCCTCCTCCGCCACCGAGTACCAGCACTTCGGCCACCCTCACCGCTAGCCCAGCCCGCGCCTGGCTGCATCAGGCCCTCACGGTCACATGGGTCGTTCCACCGGCACAGACAGGAAGCGACAGTCGGTTTCCCGATCACATCGACCTCTATGAACTTCTCGACGGGGAGCTGAACCTCAACAAGCTGATCCTTGGAGGAGCCGCGGAGGTTGGCGACAAGACCTCCGGCAAGATCACGTTCAACTATCCCTGGACGGAGATCGGAAAGACGTACAAATTTGCCTACTGGCGTTTGATCACAACTGGCGGATGGTCGAGATGGGAGAGGCTCGCGATTAGTAATCCCATCACGATCATTTCCAGACCCAGCGATGCGGTCGACACCACGCCGCCCTCGGTAACCATCCTGACGCCGGCCGATGGGGCCATCGTCAATGGGACGCTCGCGGTGAACGTGGAAGCCTTCGATAACGTGACGGTGAAGGAGGTCCGGCTCTTTATCGACGATCGGTTTCTGACGATTACCTCATTCCAACCCTACGTCCTGCATTGGAACGTGAGGGACACCGGCTATCTCTTTAAGGATGGACCCCATCAGTTCACCGTGAAAGCCTTTGATGACGACAACAACGTCGGGAGCGCCACCATCACCGTCATCGTGGCGAACTCGTCGTTTCAATTCAACGCCATCCCCTCGAAGATCGAACCCGGACAACCCACTCGACTGAGCTGGCTCAACCCTGAGCCGGCAACCTGCAGCGCCTCAGGTGGCTGGAGCGGGACCAAACCATCCAGCGGTAGTGAGACGGTTTCCCTCACGAGCACCACCACCTACACCCTGACCTGTACCGGATCCCGTGGAGCCGTCACCCGTGCCGTCACCGTCTTGGTGCCGAACCAAACACCGCAGTTTAAGGCCACACCGTCTAGCATTGAACGTGGACAATCCGCTCAACTGAACTGGATCAACCCTGAGCCGGCAACCTGCAGCGCCTCAGGTGGCTGGAGCGGGACCAAACC
>CAZUWM010000054.1:0-2155 GCA_964624155.1 uncultured Planctomycetales bacterium | reverse complement strand
TCAACCCTGAGCCGGCAACCTGCAGCGCCTCAGGTGGCTGGAGCGGGACCAAACCATCCAGCGGCAGCGAGACAGTCTCCCCGACCCAGACGACGACGTACACCCTGACGTGCCGGGGGACAGCGGGCGACTTCACTCAGGAGGTGATGGTGGACGTCCTCCCGAGTGTGTCGTTGAAAGTGGACCGCTCCAGCGCTCATCCGCGTCAATCCCTCACAGCGGAGTGGGTGACATCCCCCACCCTGACCGGCACCGGCTCCGATTGGATAAACCTCTATGAAATCGGGGCACCGGATTGGAAGGAACTCGCGGGGCGCCAGGAAACCCGCGGGGCCAACAGCGGGAGCCTGGTCTTTATCAACCCACGGACCACGCTGCAGAAGACCTACGAGTTCCGGTACTTCCATCGCGTCGCAGGGTCTGGGGGCGTGACGGTGGAGACCAGCCCGCCGATCACCATCAGGTCCATCCCGCTCAGCACCAGCGTGAGCATCCTCGCGCCGGGGTGGCCCCTGAGCGTGTCGTGGGAGATGCCGAATGAATTGCTTCTCTTCGGCAACAGCGGCTGGCCGGACCACTGGATTGGCCTCTATGAACGGGGCGCCCCGGATGCCTCGTATCTCGTGAAGCAATTCACAGGAGGGGGAACATCCAGCAACGTGGTCTTTGCAACGCAAGCCTTGATCCTCAACAAGAGCTACGAAGCCCGCTACTTTCTCGGTGATGGAACGAAGATGGGGGTGAGCAATCCCGTCACCGCGACCCTCAATGTCCCCACCCTCACGGCCACGCCGGAGCAGGCCACTCCTGGTCAACTCCTGACCGTCCGGTGGACTGCGCCTCCAACGCTGGCAGTCTCCGCCACCAACTGGATCGGCCTCTACGAAGTCGGCACACTCGATACCGCTCCCCTCATGCGGCAGTTCACCGGTGGAGCGGCCAACGGCAGCCTCCTGTTTCTCAATCCACCGACGAAAGCTGAGAAGAGGTACGAGTTCCGCTTCTTCCTCACCGAAGACGCCCAGCCGCGTGGAACCAGCCCGGCCGTCACGGTCATTGCACCATCCGCGCCGGTGGACCCCACGCCGCCGGTGGTCAGCTTCACGAGGCCGCAGAACGGCGCCACGGTCTCGGGAATCATCCCCATCGACATCCAAGCCTCGGACAACGTCGGGGTCACCCAGGTGCAGTTCTTCGTGGACGGTGCACTCGTGGCGACCGACACGACGGCGCCGTATGCGGTCCCGTGGAACACCGGCACGGTCACCAACGCGTCGCATCAGCTCGTGGCCAGCGCCGTGGACGCCGCAGGCCACCGGGCGAGTGCCACGGTGACGGTGACAGTGGCCAACCCGACCGCGGGCCCGGTGCAGTGGATCGACGCCACCGGAGTGACGGTGAGCAGCTCAACCCTCACGAAGACGGCCGCGGAAGGCTGGGGCAATGCGGGGGCCGCCTCCGCGCAGCGACTTCTGGGGAGTGGCCGGGTGGCGTTTCGCGTCCCGGATGGCGCCAGTGCCGTGATGTGCGGCTTCTCTCCGTCCAACCCGGATGCCGGCTATGCGACGATCGCCTACGGCCTCTATGTCCGCTTCGGGGAGCTGCAGGTCTACGAAGGCGGTGTTGCCCGCGGCCGCTTCGGCCCCACCCAACCCGAGGATGACCTGAGCCTGGAGCGGCAGGGCCCCACGGTGCGCTACCTCAAGAACGGGGTGGTCTTCTACACCAGCACCCTGCCGTCCAGCGGAGCGCTGCTGGTGGATTGCGCGCTCTACAGTCGCGGTGGTACCATAGCCCAAGCGACCATCGCGGTCATGACCGACACCATCCCCCTGCCCCCCTCGCTTCCAGGTACCATCTTCTTCTACCACCCCGACCACCTCGGTTCCTCGACCGTGATCACCAACGCTCAGGGCGCGGTGATCCAGCGGCTGCGCTATAAGCCCTTTGGAGGCTTTGCGGGGCCGGGGCCGCAGCCTCCCGCTCTGAGCGATGGCGCGGCGGTGCATCATTTCTTCACCGGCGGGGAACTGGATAGCTCCACCGACTTCTACCACCTCGGGGCACGGTACTATGATCCGGCGCGAGGACAATTCACCCAGCCGGATCTTCTGCGCAGGCTCTACGATCCTCAAGACGGCCCCTACACCTATGC
>CAZUWM010000053.1:0-10289 GCA_964624155.1 uncultured Planctomycetales bacterium | reverse complement strand
GCCGACTCGATCTGATTCAACGTGAGCTCACGACCCGCGATGCGATAGCGGAGCCGATCAAAGAAACCCGCAATGCGTTTGACAGAGGGAATAGGGTAGCGATCGAGGACGCCTTTGAGGACACAGGCGTTGTACGCATTGATCCAAAAGGCCATCTGCTCTTCGCGGGATCGAACGTTCTCCGGCACGTCCTGAGCGAGGTCGTACAGATAGGATTCCAACGACGCCCGTGAGGTCATCAAGCCGGCATAGTCCACACGTCCATCGTGGACGTAGCGTGCGAGCACGTCATCCCACAGCGTCTGATCGACCGCCGTCCGTTTGGCCCACGCCTGAGTTGGAACCATGACCATCCAGACAGCGAGAGTCCTAATCACGAGCCGCTGGGGCCATGCGCTCATCGTCGAAGACGTACCCATCCGCGGAGAAGCCGTTTGAGCGTCGGGGAGAGCTTGGTTTGCAGGTGTTGATTCGCCACGCGTTTGATAGCCTCCGATTGGGTCGGATACGGATAGATCGCGCCGGCCAACGAGCCCAAGCCTTTCTTCTGCGTCATCGCCAGCGTGAAGTAGGTTAGGAGATCCCCTGCGTGAGCCGCGACAACCGTGGCGCCGAGGATGCGATCGCTGCCTTTCTGCAGATGCGCGCGCATAAATCCTTCGTCCTCCCCGTCCAGAATGGCCCGGTTGTTGTCAGCAAGCGGCACGGTGATCGTGGTCACCGGAATCCCGCGTTCGGCCGCTTCCTTTTCATAGAGCCCGACGTGGGCGATCTCCGGATCGGTGTCGGTGCACCAGGGAATGACCAGGCGACTCGCTCGACCGCCGAGACGCTTGTAAAACAAGGCATTGACCATCGTCATACGGCCCATCGCGCTTGCGGTATGCGTGAACTTCCCACCAAAGGCGGATCCGCTTCTGGCGGAGTAAGGCGAGCAGATGTCGCCCGCGGCAAAGATACGCGGGTTGCTGGTTTGCAACCAGTCATTCACCTTGGCTCCTTGCTTGTCATACGAAACCCAGGCCGCTTCGAGGTTGAGACTCTCAAGGTTCGGCGCACGGCCCACGCCGACGAGCAGCGCCTCACACGCGATCTCACGTTGATGCCCACCCTGTTCCACCACGACAATCTTCGCCTCGCCTTGTCGTTTGACCTCCAGGACCTTCGCGTTCAACACGAGCTCCACCCCGTCACGTTCCAACGCGCGCTGCACGATGCGCACCGCATCCTGATCTTCACGGATGAGAATCTGCGGGGCGATGTCAATCAGGATCACCTGCGCGCCGAGCCGCTGGAATGCTTGCGCCATCTCGCAGCCAATCGGCCCTGCCCCAATCATGACGAATCGCTTCGGCAGCTCGGTGAGCTCAAACAACGTCTCGTTGGTCAGAAAGCCGACCTCCCGCAAGCCAGGGATCGGTGGCACGACCGCCCGTCCACCGGTGGCAATAATCGCTCGTGAAAAGCGCAGTGTCGTGCCATTGACGTCGAGGGCGTCGCGCGATGTGAAGCGCGCTTTCCCAAGGAAGACGTCGACGCCCATCTCCTTGAGATGATGCACCGAGTCGCTCGCGCTGATCTGCGCGCGCAGCCGTCGCATCCGCTCCATCACCGCGCCGAAATCGACGGTGACGCCCTCAGGAACACGTACGCCGTAGGTCTCGGCCTCGCGCACCGTCGAGGCTACCCGTGCCGAGCGGATGATGCCTTTGGATGGTACGCAACCGGTCACCAAACAATCCCCGCCGGTCAGGTGTCGTTCCACCAGCGCGACGCGACCTCCGATCGCCGCACACCCCCCGGCCGCGGTCAACCCCGCCGTCCCTGCGCCAATCACCACGAGATGGTATGATCCCTTCGGCGTGGGATTGATCCAGTCAGATGGATGGGTGTGTTCCAGAAGCGTCCGATTATGAACATCATCGGGCGCGAGATGAACCGTGTGTGTCATGAAGACGCCTTCCCCGTGATTGCGGGGCGCTTACGCTGAATGATCCGCTGCAGGACGATCAGGCCAATGATCAAGAGCACGGCCACGCCAAGTTTCCAGAGTTGCTTAGGGTCGGTGAGCGAGTAGCCCAGATAGACATAGGCGAAACTTCCAGGGATCATGCCGAGGAACGTCGCCAGGGCGTAGGGACTAAACCGGACCCGTGAGAACCCCAGTCCGTAATTCTGCAGATCGAAAGGCACATTGGGAATGAGTCGGATCAGCAGGACGGTCACGAATCCATTCGCACCGATCTGTGCGTCGAGGGTCGCCATCTTACCCCTGAACAGCTTCGCCACGAGGTCGCGACCCAGCAACCGAGTGATGAGAAACTGTCCGCAGGCGCGGATCGTCCCTCCGGTCAGGGCCGCGACGGTCCCCCACGACGGTCCAAACGCCAAGCCGGCCGCAACGGTCAGGATGCTCGCCGGCAAGGGGATGATCGGCTGTCCGTAGACCAACAGGTAGATCGCCGGCGCCCAGACTCCGAAGGACAGCACGAACGCCCTGACCCGCTCAGGCGTAAAGTCCGTCACTCGAATGCCCAGCGCCTGCAATCCCCACCAAAGACCGGCCAGCAATGCGACGAAGACGGTGAGTTTCAACCACGATGCGCGCGACATCAACAACACCCGGTTCCTCTTCCGCTGGAAGGGCAACATTCCGTCGTCACCAATTCCTTACGTGAGCCATCCGGTTCAATGACCGTGAAGAATGTGTCGTATGGTGGATGCGACAGCTTCGCAGCCGTATCGGTGCAGACGCTGATCGCCACGTTGCGTGGGAACAGGTGCCCTTCCTCATCGAGCGCCGCCTTGAATGGTCCGCGGTAGATCGCGGTCTGCCCGAGGTACGTGCAGCCTCGGCCTTGACCACCTTGGTCAAGGCCGAGTGTTTTCTCAAACTTGAATCCCTGGACCGTCACCGAGTAGAAGCGGAAACCCTCCCCGCCTGCCTCTCCATCGTTAGGGCGGGCAGGAATCTCTTTCCAGAATGTCTTCTTCACAATCGACAGTCCATAGAAGCCGGCCTGTTCGAGCATCGCCATGAACTGCTCTTCGGTCAAGGCGCCGACGATACATTCGCCCCAGAGCTGCTCGTTCACCTTCAGTCTCGGTGGCACCTCGCGGTCTGAGACGATGTCCGCGATCACCGCGCGGCCGTGGTCTTTCAGAATGCGCCACAGCTCGGCGAACACCTTCGGCTTATCCGGCGAGAGATTGATGACGCAGTTCGAGGTCACGACATCAGCGGTCTTGTCGGCGATCGGAATCTCCTCGAGAAATCCTTTGCGAAATTCCACCACATCGTAGCCGAGGGCGTAGGCCACCTTCCGTTGGTTCTCGCGGGAGACGGCAAGCATCTGATCGGTCATGTCGATACCGATGACGCGGCCGCTTGGCCCGACGTGCTTGACCGCGATAAAGCAGTCGATGCCAGCACCCGAGCCGAGATCCACGTACGTCTCACCAGGCTGCGGGTCGGCGGCAGTGACTGGGGAGCCGCATCCGTAGAATCGATCCAGTGCCTCCTGGGGAATGTGACCGACTTCTTCCGGATCGTACTTCGTCGGACAGCACAACTCGACCTGCGGTTTCTCCGCGGCTTGGCTGTAAAACTCCTGCACGATCTTGCGTGGCTTCTCCACATCGAAGGAGAGGACGCAATTGGAATGCAAGAACGCCACCTCGACTTCATCAGCGCCTACTTCAGTCGTGCCGCAGACCACTGCTCCGTCGCCCATCGCGTGGTAGATCCTCGGTGCATCGTAGCCGTTTCGGCGATTGACCAAGGCGACCTTGCGACGCGTCAGGGTATCCATCGCGTCGACCAACATGGCTTGATAGAGTGGATAGTATGGATCATGGCCGAGAAAATCCCCGGAGAAAAAATAGCTGTGTTCGATATCGCCACCTCCAGTGAGGTAGCGCAACGGATCGCTGGCGGCTTGCGTCTTGCGAATGACACTCGCTTCGCGAATCTGCTGCAGCACCGGGCTGCCGCGCCAGATCTGCTCGAGCGTCATCTCATTGGTGGCATCTCCACACCACAACGGTTTGTGGTGGGCCATGGCCGCCGAGGGATAGACCTGCCCATCCGCATAGATGCAGAGACTCTGCCACCCCGCGTTGCCGAGATCGAACTTGATGCCAGCCGGTGCATTCGCGCGTAGTTCAAAGGACGCGGCGTTGTCGAGAATGATCCCCAGCGTATCGGCCTCTCGCTTAACCGTGTGGACCACCTCAATGAGTCGTTCGACCCGTGGAAAGAAGCTCGAAATGGGCAACTCTGAACTGCGGTCAACGACCCTTCCGCGGTTGTGCATCCACATCAGGTGCTGGGAGCGCGCGCCACACGACTCCGCCAATCGCGTGATGTTCGGCAGATCCTCCAGATTCCTGTTGGTGACGACGGTCGTGAGTGTGACGTCACATCCTCGTCGGCTCAACTCGCGCAATCCTTCCATCGCCGCCTGCAGACTCCCTTTGCCTCGGATCGAATCGTTGATGGCCGGGATGGAACCGTCGAGGCTCACTTGGAATTTCACCCTCACACTGTCGAGGCCGTCCAGGAGCGTCTTGCGAGGACCGGCGAAGAGTGTGGCGTTGGTCAGGATGATCAGCTCGATGGCGTGCGTGTCCGTGATGAGTCGGATCAGCTCCGGTAAATCCGGTCGGACAAACGGCTCGCCGCCGGTGATGTAAAAGCGCTCCACCCCCAATGCCGCCGCCTCGTCAATCTGCCGCTGCCAGAAGGCGGTGGGTAATCCTTTGTCGCCTCGCGGTGAAGAGCTGACCAAACAGTGCGAGCAACTGAGGTTGCACGAGTTGTTGGTGTGCAACCACGCCTCGCGCAGCCGCACGAGGCGCAAATGGGCCGACCGACCTTGGTACGGCGGACGCTCCACCGGTACCAGGCTGAGCATCCCATGGCGCAGCGCCTCGCTGACAAATGCGTGCACGTGCACCCACGCTTTGCCGGTCTCCAGGCCGTACTGGGTTGCATAGCGGCTCATCAATTCGGAAAACGCAAGCGGAGAGTCGGCCAAAAGACCCAGGAGCCATGTTCCCCGTTCATCCGTTGCGATCCAATTCGGCGCATCGCCGTCGACGACCAGGGTCCACGGCTCTCGAGGGATGAAGGTGAGCGACGGTGTGTAGAGGATCGTCTGCTGGCTCAACTCGGTCATCGCGCTTGTCCCCCTTCGTTCAGGAACTGTTGCCAATCGTCCACGTGATCGACATCGTAGCCGACTGGCAGTCGATGAACCGACAGTCCCAGTCGTTTCGCCTTCGACAACGTCTGCGAGAGAACTCGCGGCGTACTCCACCCAATGCCGCTGAAGATCGCTGGGGCCAGCGTGGCCACTCCGATGAGGTAGTAGCCGCCGTCGCGAGACGGCCCAAGGACGAGATCGTGACCGCGCAACGCCGTGAATGCCTGATGGATCGTCCCGCGATCGAGCCAAGGGGAGTCGGTGCCGATCACCACGACACGCTGCGCGCCCTCCGCGAACGCCCCAGCGACGGCGTGACGTAACCGGTGTCCAAGGTCCCGTCCCTGTTGAGGACGATAGGCCCAGCGACGACCGAGCCACCGTCGTGTTTGCGCGATGGCGCTGGGCGGATCAATCCACAGTCGCGTCTCGCGATGGAACGTGTGGAGCCGATCCAACGTCGTCTCCACGCACATCCGATACGCCTCGCACGCCGCCCGCGCCCCGAGCGCCTGCGCGAGACGCGTCTTGACTTTCCCCGGCGTGGGGTATTTTAAGAAGATGAGCAGTTGCCGCATGGAGTAGGTTGCCAACTGACGGCGATGCGCACAATGGTGGAGAGAATGGCCGTCCCTGCCCGCACGGTTCCGCCCAATGTCCTGGAGATTTTTGATCGGCCGATCCGTCGACGATAGCGGACCGGCGCCTCTTCGACTCGCAGCTTGGCGCGAGCGGCTTTCGCCTGCATCTCCACCGTCCAGCCGAACCCGCGATCGCGCATCTGCAGGCGTTCCAACGCCTCTCGTCGAATCGCGCGAAACGGTCCCAGGTCCGTGTAGCGGACGCCAAAGCACCAGCGCATCAAGGCGCAGGCCAACCGATTGCCGAGGCGTTGCTGGAGGGTCAGACTCCCACGTTGTGCCTGCGCCATGCGCGAGCCGATGACGAGATCCGAACGATCTTGCTCAATCGGCTGAAGCAGCTTCGGCAGATCCTCCGGATAGTCCGAATAGTCCGCATCCATGAAGACCACCACATCGATCAACGGGCTCAAGGCTGCAAGACCCTTCAAGCACGCGCGGCCGTATCCAGGGAGTGGCTCGGCCACGACTCGCGCACCGGCTTGCAGCGCGATAGAGGCCGTCGCATCCGACGAGCCATTATCCACGACGATGATCTCGTGCACGAGATTTCGCGGAATCTCGGCTAGGACGTGACCAATGGCGCCGGCTTCGTTGCGAGCCGGGATGATAATCCCAACCTGCATTGCCACACCTCCCAAAGACCCAAGAGAACGACAGGCGTGTACTCCAGGACATGCGCCCAGACCGGAAGCTCCCACCGACCTTCCGATAGATAGCCAGGCCAGACGGTGTATGCTAAGACGACCGTCCCGGTCAGGGCCACCAACGCAGGAACTCGCCAAAAGCAAAAACATGGGATCAGCCACACGAGATACCACGGATGCAGTACGGGACTGAGCAGCGACGAGGCGGCGAAGATGCCGAGACAGTAGCGAATCGGATCTGCCTCACGCCTGGCCCACCACACGAGAAAGCCGACACCCAGGCCAACAGCCAGCAGGCGTGCCACAAAGACGCTGCGAGTGAACCACACCAAGCCCAGATAGAGCGAGGCGTTGGACTCAAACCGTGTCGCAATGTCCCCGAGGCTTTCGAACAATGCCGAGATCGCCGTTGGACGACTCGCCAACGGCAGGAGGCTCAGCAGCAGCAACGCGACGAGTCCTCGTCGAGGAACTCGTGGAGCGACATCCCGAGCGAGGGGCCCCCGGCCAAGGCCAGGGCCCGAGTCGAGGGATCGAAGCCACCACCAGGGAACGAGGATGACGGTGGCGTATTTTGAGAGAAACGCAAGCGCCCAACCGACCGCCGCGGCTCCATAGCGTCGAAGCTCCCAGGCGGCGACGCCCAGCCACAGCATCGCGACGCCGAGCGCATCATTGTGGCCGGAGCCAGCGATTTCGAGAATCGGCAGCGGATGCCAGGCGTACGCTACCACCCACAGCAGCGACCGCCGCCGGCGCTGGAGGATGGACAGCAGCGCGCCGATGATGAGTAACTCGGCACCGACAAAGACGAGCTTCTGAGTCGTCAACGTATCGCCGAGTGATGCACCGAGACGAAACGCCAGTTGGGTGAGCGGCGGGTAGACCGTGCGCAGATGCGGGAAGTTGATGCGTGAGGAGTGTTCGTCCCTGAGCGCGGCGAGACGTGGACCGCTTGGCGCGTACGCGTACGGATCGAAGCCGTGCGCTTGGACACGACCGTCCCACTGATAGCGGTAGATGTCATCCGACAACGTCGGCGTGGTGGGTAACAGCAGTCCGCGAGCCATGACGGCGGCGCCGATCACGAGGCTCACGACCAGCGCCGTGGCTCTTCGCGTGGTTGGCCGTTGCTCCCACGCGCGCGCCAGCCACAGGCCGGCAAGATACAGCCAGAAGGAGACGGCAAACCAGAGATAGAACTCCGGCAGCCGCAGCCGGACATCGCCGAGCTGCCGAATCTGCCACCAACATCCCACCGTGCCAAGGGCCAATCCCGTTCCTGCCACAAGCAGCCGCATCGTGTTTAAGAGGCGATCACCAGCATCATGTCCCAGACCTTCCAGCCAAACGCCCATGAGACACGGAAGCGCTCGGTTCGCTGCGGTACGAACCCGGCTTGGACAAGCAGCGCGTGGAGCTCACCTCGTGTATACATGCGGACATAGGTCCGGTCCACCAGCCGTAACCACCCGTCGATCAACCGGCAGTGCCAGGACTCCCCGCACCAGTCCAGCAGGACCAACACCCCAGAGGGTCTGAGGACTCGCCGACACTCTTGGAGGACATGGAGCGGATGTCGGAAATAATGAAAGGCGTTGGTGCACACGACACGATCGAACGTGGCGTTGCGGAATGTCAAGTGATCGGCCAGCCCTTGAATCACCGAGCACGCCCCCCCACCAGATCTGGTGGGGGGGCACGCCTGGCGGGAGACGTTCGCGTGGGCCTGCCGGACCATGCCCCACGACCCATCGAGGCCGACTAAGGTTCCCTCGGGAAACAGCCTCATCAGGCGTTCGAGGAGTGCCCCGGTGCCACACGAGACATCGAGGATCGACAGCGTTGACGCTCCCTCGAGAAGCCGTTCGGCTCGAGGGAGCGTCTCCTGAAGATAGCGGGCCCATCGCCGCTCATAACGAGGGGCGACCGCGTCGTACTTCTCGATGACGAGTCGATCCACCTCACAGGCTATTCGAGAGCCGCCGCGGATTCGAGCGGGATGCGGTTGTCGTGCTCGTCGTACGTGTAGCGCGCCTGGCCCTCGACCTTGTGGATGCGCACGTCCACGACCTCAAGCTCCTTACCCGATGCGTCCACGTCAAAATCCAGATCCAATAATTCGCCCGTTGCGGCATCCTGCATGTCGGTACAGGAGTAGTACAGATCGCCGGTCTTGCCCACGCGCTCGTGGACGCGCACGAACTGCAGGGTTCGGGTGGTCCCGGTGACGTCATCGTCGATCGTGAAGGTTTCCTCCTCCTGCTCAATGAGCGTGATGTAATCCTGAAGGGCCTGGCGGATCTGCTCGGCCGACGGCTCAGCCTGCGCCGCGCTGGGCGCGGCGGGCAGGCCGCCGTGCTCTTGCGTCGTACCACCATATTCCTTAGCCGTGCCCTGTGTGGTGCCTCCATGCTCCTTGCCGCCATGCTCTGCGCTGAATGCCACCGCAGGCAGCAGCGCCCATGCCATCCCCACCGCCATCACGATCCCGACCCGACGACCGACTACTGTCATGCCACATCCTCCGTGTTGAGCTCCTGAAACAGAAGCTGCGTCTCCACGTGGTCAAACACCGCTCCATCGATTTCGATATAGGGGTAGAAAAAGATATTCACCGGGCCGTTGCGTTGGCGTGGCACCAGGTGGATGTCCCGCCCCACGCTGAGGAGCAATCGGTTGGCATCCCTCGCCCCGAAGTAGTAGTCCCTCAACTCAGGACGCTTCCAGGCTTCCGAGGCATCCACCGGCACCCATCCCTGACCTGGCGCGTAGAATTCCGCCCAGCAGTGGTAGCCTGGAATCATGCCGGCAGACTCCGGCGGGATGACGACGCCGATCTTGAACCGCGCCGGGATACGGCTGGCCCGAGCCATTGAGATGAACAGTGAATGGAAATCGGTGCAGTTGCCCACCCCCAGCAGGCAGACCCGTCGCGTATCGCCGCGCCCCCACCCCGGCACACTCTTATCGTACTTCACCTGTTGGATGACGGCGTCGTAAATTCCGCGCGCACGGTCCACCGATGCTGCGCGGCCTGCGGTGGCGTGCGCAGCCCGTCCACGAATCTCGTCATCGATGATGACCAGGCCGCCTGCCGTAAGACTGCGCTGGAGTTCCTCCAAGGTCGGTGGGGGCTCTGCCGTGGCAGTCCCATCGCCTGGCAGCCGGGCATGATAGTCGATCGAGACCTCGAAGTTCGCTGGCAGCGGAGGCTGGAGCGCAAAGTGCAGGATGTCGTTGCCATACTCCGAATCTTGCCCGATGGTGTACGGAACCGAGGCATGAACCTGGCGGCGAAGGATCTGCTGTTCGCTCGTGGTCTTCGCCAGCGGAACCCACACGTCGATCGTCCCAGCCTGCTGTGGGAGTTGGTTGATGCGAACCTGATAGGTAAAGAGCACATCACGTGGGTGAGGAGGTCCTGAGTGAACGGAGCCGGTTGAGTGACTCACCAGGCCACAGGCCAACACGCCACCCAGAATCACACCGCCTACCCACTTCACTGATCGCATGCCTCTCAGATTAACATAGAAACCAAAAGGCAGCCAGGGGGTTCTCCTGACTGCCTTTGGCTTCCGCAACGGATTCGCGGTCACGAGAAATTCGTGAGCTCGCCCGCGCGGATCTTCTCCACCAGGGTGTTCCAAGCTTCCTTGGTCAGGCGCACCAGGTTGCCTTCCTCTCCGATGCGCGCTTCATCCTTGGCGACATCGAGCACGACTTCCGGGCAAGCCCCGCACGCCGGACACAACGACATCCGAATCGGCTCCTTCATCCTCCTTCACCTCCTT
>CAZUWM010000052.1:1834-10662 GCA_964624155.1 uncultured Planctomycetales bacterium | reverse complement strand
ACGCCATAGCCGGCGTTGTTCAACCCGGTCGTCAGCCCGGCGCCGGCGGCGCTTCCCACCATCCCTCCCAACACACTAGCGAGTTGCGGATCCAACCCGGCTTTTTCCAGCCCATACGACGCCCCATAGGAGACGCCGGCGTTCGTGAGCGCCCCGGCAAACGCGGGCCAGTTGCCGGCCGCGACGGGATTGGCCAACGAGTAGACGGTCGCGAAGGTGGTGACGAGCATCAGCGGCGCCTGCCAGGAATAGGAATCATCGTCGCGGTGGCCGCCGCGGATCGCTTTGGCTTGCGAGGCGCTGAGGAGTTGGCCGTAGGAGTCGGCTGAGGCGACGAGGGCGAAGCCGGTGAACAATCGGAGGAATTCGTAGGTCGGCAGCCACTCGCGCGTGCCGTCGGATTCGTAGTAGACGACGCGCGCCTCGCTCGCCTGTTTGACCACGACGTAGTGATCCGCGATCCCGTCGCTCGTCAGGTCGAGTGCCGCGATCATCGGGTACTTCAAGAAGGTCAGCTCGTCATCCGTCAGCTCAACCGCGTTGAGCTTCAAGCCGTAGGCTTCGGCAAGCCGCTGAACCGTCTCCATGCTGATGGTCAGCGGACCCTGAAAAGGTGATGGATGATGGGTGATGGATGATGGATTTGTTCTGACTTCTGACTTCTGACTTCTGACTTCCAAGTTCCCGCTCAGATAGTCCATCAGGAAGGCTTTGGCGGTCAACGTCTCGCGCGAGACTGACACGCCCACCATGCCCAACATCGGAGCCAAGGCATTCGGGGCGCAGTTCGAACAGAGCGTCTCCGGCTGTTTCAGCCACGTCTCAATCGCCTGGATTTCTGTCTCATTGAGCGGGGTTAGCTCTGGGCTCTGGGCTCTGGGCTCTGGGGATTGACCCTCAGCCCTCAGCCCTGAGCCTTGAGCCACATCGCGAAGCGATTGGCCGACGAGACGGCTGACGGCCTGCGAAATGCGGGCGGCTTCTTCTTTGCGGCGGGTGACGCGCTCAGGATTCAACTGCCGAAGCCGCCAGCGGGATTCCGGGGATTGGGCGAGTCGCTCAATCAGGTGGGCAAGTTGCGGGGTCCGTCGCAGAAATTCGAGCGCGTCTTTCAATTCATCCGGTGTGGGCACGCGCCCGTAGAGATCATCGTACATGGTCAAGATCGCCGCGCTACGCGCCACATCGAGTTGTCGCTGTTGCTCACCAGAAAGCCGGATGGCGTGCAGGGCGTTGGGATCCGCGCCCCAGACCGCCTGTTCAAGTCCGAAGAGCACGGCCAGCGTCAAGCAGAAGAGTTTGGTTGTTCGCCGCTCAAGCCATTTACCCATCGATTACCATGTTGTAAAATTTTAATATAACGCCCCAGCCGCCTCGGCTGGAGGGGCTTCCGGCGGGGGAGCGCTGAACTGTGGCGCGGAAAAGCCGCCCCGCAAGAACTGAAACAGGATCGGCCCGGTCACGATCAACAAAGCCGCAAACAAGCTGAACAACAAGGGGATGAGCATCTTGAGTGGTGCTTGCTGAGCAAACCGCTCCGCCCAGTGGTACCGCGCCAGCCGCATATCCTCGGATAACACGTTCAGGGCCTCCCCCATGCCGGTGCCCATCCGATCCGCCTGGACCAGGGTGCGCGCAAACGAGCTGGTCTCCGTCGTGCGCACGCGGGCGGAGAATGCCCGCAGGGCATCGCGCCGGCGCTTGCCGATGCGCACCTCCTGCAGCACCAGGCCCAGCTCCTGCGTCGTGGGGCAGGGCCGGAACTCGCGCACGATCTTTGTCAGCGCGTTCATGAAATCCAGCCCGGCATCGACGCACAGCGTCAGCAAATCCACGACCTCCGGCAGATCCCGCGAGATCGTGTAGCGACGATGTTGAATGCGGTTGGAGAGCCACAGATACGGAGTGCCCACACTGACGGCCAGACACACCATCACCCACGTGGGCTTGAACGGGTAGACCCCCACGATGCCCGCATAGAGGACGAACGCCGTCAGCAGCACGAGCACCTGCAGGGCCAAGAATTCTATCGTGGTGATCGACAAGCCGGCCGCCGCCAGGTGGCCGCCGATGGCGCGGTGGTAGCCGGCCATCGGCGCCAGGCGCATCAGGGGCATCAAGGGTTGGGCGATTTGGGTCAGGAGGGTGGGACGATGCTCGGGCTCGACGATGTCGCTGAAGACCCGCTCGCGGATGCTCCGCTTGGACTCGTCCGGCCAGGCAACGACCACCACGCAGGCGACACTCAGAAACCACAACAGCAAGCTCACCGTGAGCATGTTCTCCTCGGCATTCGGTTACAACGGCGACCGCGCAAACCGCATGAACAGCACGGCGCTGATCACGACGAAGACGCCGATCACCGCAAAGACCATTCGCCCCAAGGGATCGGCCAGGAAAAAATCGAAATGCTGCGCATTCATCCGGTAGACCACCATGCCGAACACAAACGGCAGCATCGCCATGATGAGGCCCTGCAGGCGCGCCATGAACGTCAGCGTCTTGATCCGTTCCTTGATCTTCTTGCGCTCCCGCAGCGTCTCGACCAGCCGCCCGAAGACCCGCGTCACATCGCCTCCGGTTTCCCGCGCCACCAGCACCGCGGTGACAAAGAGTGTGACGTCATCGGAGGGCATCCGCGTTTTCAGATGGGTCAGGGCGTCTTCCAGGTTCACCCCCATCTTGACCTCTTTCAAGACCAGCCCGAACTCCTGGGAGATGGGTGGTGGCATCTCCTCGGTGACCACGACGAACGCCTGGGTCATGCTGAGGCCCGCTTTCAGCGAGCTGGACAGCAGCAGCAGTCCGTCCACGAGCTGAGCGTAGAACGTCTGACAACGCCGTCGCGCCATCTGGGTGATCACCAGATTGGGGACCATCAAGCCGAGGAGCGCTGCGGCCACGGCCACCTGCCAGCGTCCGTTGATCATCCAGGCCAGCCCGCCCAGCGCCAGCGGGGCCAGCAGATAGAGGGAGTCCACGTACCGCTGGGAGACGTCGACGAACATCTCGCCGAGCTGCTCCGAGGCTTGCTCGGCCCGCCGCTTGGCGTACCGGTCCGCCCGCGCAACCATCAGCGGGTAGACGGCGGCCGCGGCCAGCGCCGCCGCGGCAAAGACGCATCCGAAGATCAGCCACGTCATCATCGGGTCATTGGTGTTGGGCCGGATACGAGGCCCGCGGATCGTGATCGTACAACAATCCATGCCCGAAGGCATCCGCGCCGCTTTTGAAGCGCGCGGAGAGCGACGTCCTCAACACGTGAAAGAACGCCAGTAGCGCCGCCGCAATCCCCAACAGCAGCAGCGTCTTCTCGATCGTCGACTGTCCTCGTTGGCTCTCCATAGGAGTACGATTGGAGAGGATCATTGCGCGCCTCTCTTCGGCGAGGGAATCTCCAGATACGTGATCATGATGACGGTCCGCTCCTCCGGCGTGGACTCCTCAGCACCCTGAGGCGCGGCCCCGACCGCCTCGGCAGGCAGACCGAGACGACTCATGAAGTCGCTCGATCGTTCAGCGACGACGATCCCGCAGTACGCCTGGTCGTTGCGATACGTCAGCAGGCTGGCCTGAACCGGCACGGGCTGGTTCCCCGCGACCTTCACCATCTCCGCCTCGTTCATCCCGGCCTCCTTGACAGAGGTCCAGCCGTTGTAGATCATGCGGTCGCGATAATAGGCCGCGACGTCCTCGCGCGAATCGCGGCTCAGGTAGATCTCCGACAGCGGTGCCTCGGTGGACGCCGCCGCCGCGCCGATGAGCCGGCCGTTGGGATACGGCGGCACCGACCACGGCACCCGTCGCAGCGCCTGCGGCACCGCCTCACCGTTGCAACACGTCGGCACGGCGGCGGACGTCTCGGCGCCCCCCTCGGCCGCTTCCATCGGCGTCAAGGACGATCCGCGCCATCGGTTCACGAACACCAGCAGCCGTCCCTGGTCCTGCTGGGGGCTGGCATGGAGCAACAGGTGCTCATCGCCGCGGACCGCGTGGAGCTGCTGCTTGACCATCTCCGCCGGGCTGTGCCGCTTCATCTGCTCCACCTGGGCCTTGATGTCCGGATGTTGCTCCAAGAGTTCTCGATGTTCCGCCAACGACTTGTCCACCTCGGCTTGATGCCGCTCCGCCTGCGTCATCCACTCCAGCGGCTCGATCCGCCAGCCCTCTCGAGGGAGAACCTCGGCATAGAAGGCGCGAAGCTCTTCCAACGACAGGCGCGTGGTGAAGCTCTGCACCTTCAGCGGCTGCTGCCCCATCATCACCTCGACCGGCTCGTCCAATGCCCGCACATCCGCAGGCAGCGGCAATCGCTCCTCCGCCCAACACAGATGACACAGAGCACAGATCGCACAGAGAAAAAGCGCCACACCACAGATGACACAGAGAAATCCTCTGTGCCCTCTGTGGAGATGCTGTGCTTCTGTGGTGACCGTGCTCATCGAGGAGGCCTCGACAACTCGGCATAGGCTTTCGCCTTCGGCAGAGAGCTCACCGACGCATCGGTGTAGTGAGCCGTCGACTCGGAGGTGATCTCCGTGGGATACCGGCTCGTCCAAAACGGCACGCCGGTACCTCCTCTCATGAGACCGCCTTCCCGATGGTACTGCACCGTCACGGTAACCTCTCCCCGGCCGTGGCTGATCTGGCCCGGCTTCGTCGGCAGTTGCAGGATGTTGATGGGAATCGGCAGGCAGAAGTTGCAGGTGCCCAGATCTCCACCACTGGATGTAGGCCACGGCCGTGGAAGAAACCCGACCATCTTCACGAGCCCGCTTCTCGTCCAGTCCCAGACTTTCTCGCCGGTGCGCACCGCCGTTCCCTTGGCGGGAGCTTTGACCGCTTCCTTCTTCTTCCCTCCCCACGTCACCCATGAAGGCGTCCACGAAAAACATGGCCAGATGCAGCCCGCCCCCCACGGGTTCCTGATACAGCAGGAGGCGGCCGCAGCCCCGCCTGTCGGACCGGCCTGCTGACACTCGCCCCATCGAATCAGGCAGAACCCCCACGGGCCCCAGTTGGACATCGTCAGCTCGGGCCGTGAGCTGGAAAAACTCGTGTGGATCGCCACCCAATGCGTGCGATCCGACCCGTCGCCTGAGGGGCTGGAACGCCTCCATTGAAGCCAGTGAGAACCGGCGAGCGATCCGGAAGGGCGCCCCGTCTCCTCCGGCGTCGGCAGACGCTGATCGTCTTCAAACGTTTTGCCCATCTGCTTCAGGCGGTCCTGGACTCCTCCCGAGGCGTCATCGATCAGGAGATTCTGCACCGCGATGAAGAACGCATCGGCGCGGGCCCGATCCCACGCGCCGTGCAGCGCCTCGTTGGCAATGTCTCTGAGGATCAACCCGTTGACCAACGCGAGCACCGCCATGAGGATCACCGCCCAGTGACAGACCCGCAGGCAAAAGGGAAAGACAAACACCGCCTGCACCAGGTAGACGTTGATCCACATCCCCTGCGCGATCTTGGCGACCTCGTTCTGGCCGCTGGCGATCCACGACGCAGCGGCGAGCGCCCCGGCATCGGCGGCGTTGGCCGTGGAGGTCTTCAGCCGCGCCACCTCCCCCAGGTTCATCGTGAACGCCCCCAGCGCGATGATGAGCGCGATAATGACCACAAACATCACCGCCACTTGTCCCCCTTGGCGTAGCGCCTTCATCTTCCTATTAATAGCAGCCATGGCGATTGCCCCCTCGCAGGGCTGGTGGCGGTGGCACTTGCTCATTTGCCTCTGGCGGCTTCGCAGGCTTCGGCTTTTTCAGCATCTCATCATCCTGACACCGCTTGAACCGATCGGAGTTGCCGCGCAGGCACTCGCAATCCGCCTTGCGGATGAGCCAATCCGCGCGCTGGGTCCACGCATCCGCCTGCTTGGTCAATTCCTTGACTCGTCCAGCGAGCCCTTCGATGTAGCCCTGGAGCGCCTGGACATTACACAGGCAGTTCCACGCCGCATCCAAGTAACGCCTCCGGCGGCGGTTATTATTTTCTCTGGTGGCGGCGTCGAACCAGTATTTGGCACACCGGGACCAGTTCTCGTCCACTGGGTCGCTCTCCCCTCCCACGCCGACACACCGGGCGTCGGTCTCGACGGTCAACTGATACGTCGTTCCATCGATGGTCACTTCCTGGATACAGTCGGGACAGCCATGGTCAGCCATGGTCGGCTTGGAGGACTTACAGATCCGCTGGGCGGCATCCTGCATGCTCTTCTGATGCTCGGCGATGGGTCCTACAATAATCCCGCGATCCTCATCATATTCACCATAAATCCTCTGAGCCTTCTTATAGTCGACCTCGGCCTCCGCGTAGCCCTGCTCGGCCGCAGGACATGGCGCTTTCAAATCCGCCGGCTTCGGCACCGCCCTCGCCCCCGGGGTCAGCGGCTCGTCGAACAACCGCAGTTGCGGCGGCGCAAACTGCGTCATGCGGTCCCGCTGCGAGGTATCTTTCCGCCCAGCCGCCAGTCGACCCGCCTGAAACGCTTCCTGCCGTTGCACGATCATCTGGTTCACCCATACCCACACCTTGACCACCACAGAGACGAAGAGCACGATCCCGATCAACGCCAACACAAACTCCAGCAGCACCTGCCCTTGAGGCTGATGCCTCAAGGGGCTCAGGGCTCGTGGCTCTGGGCTCGGGGCAACTGCTTCAACGACTTGATCAACCCGCTGAGCTGACTTCGAATAATTCCGCACGACTCCAGAAGCTTCACAGAATCTCCGCGTTCTAAATAGCGAAGCGTAAGGGCGGTGTTGATCAGCGTGACGACTTCGTAGAGAGAACCGCGCGCTAGATACAGGAACTGGATGAATTCTTTCTGGTGATAGCGGCCTTTCCCCTCCGCAATATTCGTCGGAATGGACACCGCTGCGCGGCGCAACTGATCGACGAGACCAAAGCGCTCTTCCGATGGAAAACGTTTCGTGACCTCGTACACCAGCGTGACCAGTTCCATGGCCTTCTGCCACACCATCAATTTCTCGAAGGAAAACTCCATCCCCCCTCCTTGTTGGCTCTTGCCTAGAGCCTAGAGCCAAGAGCCTTGAGCGTTTTTCCCAGGAGCCTTGAGCCTTGAGCCTCGTTAGGGGCATCGTTGTTCCAGATGCTTGGCCCCCTGAGACAGCACCAACGGATTGCATGAATAGAGGAAGGAGCCGATGGAGCGATTCGCCTCATTCGGGACCTTGCTCTCTCGAAGGTTGAACGTGACGAGATGCCGCGTGCGCGTGACGGTCTGGCGGCTGGAGCCAGCGTTGTCCTGCCGGATGACGCCGCCGCTGACCAGCTCGTTGCGGATGCTCTGGATGAAGGGAGCCCCGACACACAGGTTTTCCTGTTTCTCGTTGCAGGCTTTGCGACACGTGTCATCGTCCCCGCCGCAGTGCTCGGCGCAGTCGCGGGCGTACGCGGCGCACTCCTTGCTGGGGTCGGCCTTATCCGCCAATTTCAGATCCTCAGAGCGGTATTCCTTCCGACGTTCGTAGGAGCCGATGCGAAGCTCAGAAAAATTCTTGTTGCCGTTGCCGGCGTGGTAGGCGTTCTCGCCCCTGAAGCCCGTCTCATCCGGGGCCTTGCCGCTGTTGTCGACCTCCACGATGATTTTCGGCAGGCTGTCCAGGTCATCCCCCAGATGCGTTTTCCATTTGCCCCACAGGACCGTGGCATTGGCCTGTGTTAAGGTCTTGGGCATGATGGCGAATCCCTGCCCGGGATCGGGCAGCTCGCGGTTGCGCAACTGGTAGTACTGCACCGAATGGGACTCGTTATCCTTGCTGTTGTCGTCGTTCCACTCCGCGCGGGCTTCCGCCAGCGCGCGGCGAAACGTGTCCTGTTCCAGCTCTTGCTGGTAGTTCATCCGCAGGCCGATCTGAATGAGGAACGTCAGCGCCATCAGGGCGATCCCCCCCATCACCGCAAACTCAGTTAGCGCTTGGCCGTTCATTCGCATGGCGCGGTGTCTCCGTAACAGGCGCGGCGGTTGACGTTCCAATCTGTGGTCACATCGACCTCGGTCTTGAGGATGCGGCCGGGCAACTGCCCCCCGGGCACCGACGGCAGACTCGCAGTCCCCTTCGGCGACCCGCTGAGGTCGGCTTCGCTGCTGACCGTCACCTCCTGAATCTGCCGGAAGGCCGGGCCGATGCGTGGACCTGGGGAGGGCGTCGGCGAAGGAGACGGTGGCGGTCTGAAGGAGTTCGTCAGTTCCTGCACCTCGAGATAGGGATGCGCCGGATTGTTCGGCTCAAATTGCGGCCCGTGGGTTGAGGCGGAGGAATAGAGGTAGCCCTGGTAGGCGCGTTGGACGTAGAGGGACATGGCGACCATCGCTGTCACCGCCGCCCCCACCAGGATGGCGGTCTCCACCGTCGTCTGGCCCGAGCCTTGAGCCTTCAGCCTTGAGCCAGCTGGAGTAGTGAGCTTATTTCGTGGGGCTGGGTTCATCATCGGGCACCTCGCCGACCACGTCCTCGACGCGATCGACCGCCTGCTCGATCGCCTCGATTTCCTTGGTGATGGCCTCCAGACGCTTCTCGGCACCCGCGTCGCGCTGCGGGGTTCCAGATTGATTCGGAAGAGCCCCCTCGCGTCCTGAGGTCGCCGCCGTCTCCACCGGACGCCCCGACGGGGTGGTGGCAGCGATACCCTCTGCTGCATGATGCCCAAGACGACTCTCAGTACCGACGGGAGCGGTTTCGCGGTCGACGGACATCGCGGCTCGCGTCGGGGTAGAACGTGTCCCGACACCTCCGAGGCTCTGGACTCCATTGGCGCTGGGCTCTGGCCTTGAGGCTGTGGGCAATTGTCCTGAGCCTAGAGCC
>CAZUWM010000052.1:0-1734 GCA_964624155.1 uncultured Planctomycetales bacterium | reverse complement strand
ATTGGCGCTGGGCTCTGGCCTTGAGGCTGTGGGCAATTGTCCTGAGCCTAGAGCCTTGAGTCCTGAGCCGTCAAGGGCTTCGGGCACGGAACCAATCGCCCCTTCCACGCGCTGCACCGCCTGCGCGGTGGACGTGATTTCCTTGGCAAGGCCCTGGAGACGGACCTCTGTCCCGCCGGAGGTCTTCGGAGTTGTGGGAGCAGCAACGAGGGCGGGAGTTGTCGGCGTAGAGACCGGCTGTTCCGGCCGGGTCGCGATCGGAGAGGTGGCACCGGCGTCGGTCGGGGATGGTGCGGCCGCCGCAGTCCGGCTCGGGACAGCCGGTACGGGCGTGCGATCATCGGCGAGACGAGGTGGAGGAATGGGCGCCGTCCCGACTTGCGATGGAAGGGCCTCGTCGCGCCCCGCGCCGATGACCGTTTCCACTCGACGGACGGCCTGCGTGGTGGCGGTGATTTCCTTGGTGAGGGCCTCCAGACGACTCTCGGAACCTCCACTATTCTGTGGGCTGTTGGCCCTCGCAGCCAGGGTTGGCGACGCCGGTACCAGGGCGCGATCGTCGTTCCCCGCTGAACCATCGGCGGCGTTGGAAGTCCTGGACCCTAGGAGACGAACCGATGGGGCCTGACGGGATGATGGGTCCTCAGGACGGTGGGCGGCAGCCCCGCGAGGACGGGGGGTGGTCTCCTGAGCGGTCTCGCGTGGAGCCTCGACGAGGGAGCCATCGGAGGTTTCTCTCACTATCTCTTCCACGCGCCGCACCGCCTGCGTGGTCGCGGTGATTTCGTCGGTGAGCCTTTCGAGGCGGTTGTCGGACCGGACGGCGGTCTGGAGACCCACGGCCCTCACCGTCAGAGTTGGGGTGGACTCGCCAACGATGGGCGTTCCGTCATGAAGATGAGGAGTCGCGTCATCATCGGGGGATGTTGCGTCGTCGCGAGCCTTCCCCTTGCCCTGGCCCTTTTGATTGGATGGTGGCGCTGAGGCTGATCCGGCGGACGTCGATGAGGCTGATGATGCTGATGAGGCCACGGAGTTGGCCCGATTCACGGCCGCCACCGTTCCCTGTACCGCCGAGGACAACCTGCCTCCCAAGCCGACACCCGAGAGGTCCTGCGGTTGGGTGGGGGCGACCCCCAATACCGGAACGGCCTGCAGCCGCACCTCTTGATTCACGCTATGTCCCGTGATGCCGGAGAGGGTAGCCGTCCGCCTCATGGGACTTTGAGCGCTCGGGGATCCGATCTCATCCGTCGCGCCAGAGGCCGTGACGCACAAGGCGGTCTTCTTGCCCTGTTGTGAAGGGCCGTTGGAGGTAGCCGAGGTATTCGTTGAAGGGTTCGTTGAGACGACGTTCAACGCCTCAACAATCGGATCGCACGGGAAGGCCAGCAAGAGAGGAGTCGAAGACTCCGGTTCCTCTTTCGCCGGAATGCCCAGAAACACGTCGCTGGCTCTGCCCACCCCTGCCTGAATCGAGCGGCGCACGATCAACTGCATGGCGATGGCGGCCAGCGCCGCGGTCCCGATGAGGATCGCAAACTCCCCCGTGTATTGTCCTCGCCGTCCTCGCATGATGCCTTCCTCCTTCAACACACCGCTTTTAGTTGGGCTGCGTGCCTCGGCCCTGGCGATCACCATCTGGAGGGGGTACTGGAGGGGGAGCAGGTGCTGGCGCTGGGGCTGGCGCCGGGGCTGGCGCCGGTGCAGGATTGGGTTGTGCCGCTGGCGGAG
>CAZUWM010000051.1:0-11097 GCA_964624155.1 uncultured Planctomycetales bacterium | reverse complement strand
CTGCTTTCCTGCCCGTAGACGGCCTCAAGCGTATTCACTGTGAGGGTGTCGTTCGCGTCAAAGTATCTCGAGGCGCCTTCAAGCGCCTTGCGGACTCGAGGGGTTTCCCGCTTAAGCCATTGATCCACATGGGACGGTTGCGCTGCCATGCCCAACTTCTCCTGACATATTTACGTGAGCAGCCACCCGAGCGGAACGACGACGATACGATCGCTCAACAGAAACGGCTCAGGTGCGCCGCAGGCAATGATGCCGAAGGGAACTTTGGATTTCAAGTCGGTCGCAAACATCTCTAGCGCCTTGCCATCCATCCGCGTCGGTTTGGAAGACCACTTCACTTCAATCGGCAAGAGGCGCCGCCCATCTTCGAGCACTAGATCCACTTCAGCGCCAGCCAGCGTGCGCCAAAACCACATCTGCACGCCGGGGCACAAGAGCTCAATGGCGCTCTTGAGCTCGGCGACGGCGAAATTCTCAAGCCACGCGCCACGTCGATCTGATGCCTCGAACTGCGCTTGCTGACGAATGCCCGAAAGGAATAACGCCAAGCCGGTATCTTCAAAAAAGAGCTTCGGAGCTTTCGTGAGGCGCTTGCCGATATTCGCGTAGTACGGCTCCAGATGAAACACGTGGCACCCCTGCTCCAGCAGCCCCAAGTAGCGCGCAGCGGTGTGATACGATACCCCCAGGGCGCTCCCCAAGGCGGACAGTTCACGCAATTGAGCCGTTGAGGATGCTGCGATGCGCCAGAACCGTCGAAATTCCATTCGGCTGTGCACATCGCCTAAATCGGGCAAATCTTTTTCAACGAACGCATCCACGTAGCCTTCCAACCACGTCATGCGAAAGGCCTCGCGTCGTGATCGCGTGACAAGCTCCGGAAAACGCCCCTTGGGTAGATCACTTGACCACTCGGCCGCCGGCCACCATCCTGCATGGCGCGAGGCGTGACACCGCGCCAGGAGGTCTTTGGCCGACCTCGCCTTCAAGCAGTCCATCACATGCGGTGGCTGACCCACGCGCCCCAGCCGTTCCCGTAGCGATACCCCGCGGAGAAAGAGTCGAGCCGCTCGCCCTGCGAGGCTTTCAGAAACGCGCCGCAGCAGGAGAAAATTAGCCGATCCTGACAACACAAATCGCCCTGGCCGCCGATTCTGATCCACCTGTTGCTTGATCGCCCCAAAGAGGGTTGGGCTTTTTTGCGCTTCGTCAATGAAGGCTGGAACACGCAGCCCCTCCACGAACAACTCCGGATCCTCCGCGGCCCGCTCCCGCGTCCCCGAATGATCCAGAGTCGCCTGCTGGGCAAGAGCGAGCCTGCGCGCCAGGTGGGTGACCAAGGTGGTCTTGCCCACTTGCCGCGCCCCAGACACCAACACCACCGGGAAATCGGTCCAGAGGTCGATCAACCTCTGGGCTGCGTCGCGTTTTATCATACTTGAATTATAGAATAATATATTCTATTTTTCAATATTATAATTTCTACGGCTTCGCTGCGCAGGATTTTCCGCCACACGGATTGGCGGATCTCCGCCAAAGAGCGTTGGCGGCCAACGGCGGACCCGCCAAAGCCTTGTGGTGGGCGCCATGCTTTGTGGCGGAGAACCCAGGACCCGAGAAAGATATCGGGGCGGAGAGATTTTCCGCCCTCTCGTCTAAGGCGCGGGGCGGATGCGCCCTGCGTGCTGATCGATGGGGCGCAGAACTCTCGACCTCTTGGTCCCGAACCAAGCGCTCTAGCCAAGCTGAGCCACGCCCCGATAATTTTCGTCCAGTGTACCGATCCACCACACACTGTGACGGAAAGCCGCGCCGAATACCGTCGAATCTCCGACAGAAGTTATCTTGCTCAAAGCTCCTGTCTCACGTCCTGTGCTGGCTGCTTGAGCAACTCCTTGACTCTCCCCTGGATGCGCTTCTGCTCAATCTCGTGAGGCAACTGAAGGCCGTGAGCCTTGTAATACACGGTCTTCCCCCCTGAATAGATTGGGAAGATTGCCATGAGAACTACTGCAACAGCGGATAGGGCAGGTTGAGCTTTGAGTCTCTTAACGAGACCCAAGTATAAAAGCCATAGCCCATACAATGTGACAAGGGCAGAGAGGACAGCATGAAAATAAACGTTGATGTGGTAAAAAATGCTCATTAAGGCGCTCACAGGATAGACGATTATGACCGAAGCTGTGACGTCTGCATTGACTTTAAGATTCGTAATGCCGCCACAAATAGCGGAGATGATACAAAGCAGTAGTGCAGCGATGAAAAGAATGGGAATTGCCGCAACGAGAAGGCCGCAAGAAATCAGGACATACGTGCTATCAAAAGCAAAGCTTCCTTGTGTAAGCGACGCGGGAATAACACCGATAAGCTGTGCGAGCGCAACGTATAAGAAGATCTTCAGAATCAGCACAAACCACCTGATGTCTGCCCTATCTCTCGATGAGAAAAATGACGCGGGAGAAATAAGCACCGCGATCGTTTCATCAATAAAGTCGAACCCCTTGCTCATATCATCATCCTCCCATTGTTGCTCCCACCCCAGAGAGCTGGAAAATCCCCGCCGCTATTTGAAGCAGTAAGAGCGTGATTAATCTGATAGGCGATCGGCAGGGATTCGCACGACTTTGCCCGAGCGCCAGACAACAACTGGGTGTCCTGTACGCTTATGCTCTTTAACAACTTGTCGAACCGCGCTTTTTAGAGCCCTCTCAGCTTTGGACGATAAGGCAGAGATGCTCACTTTTTTGGCGCGCATGTCAATCCTCCGCCGTTTTGCGGATCTCCGCAAATAGTGCCGCGTCTACGACGGCTAGTTTGCCGTCCTTCTCCTCGGCGATCAACGAAGGCCGTGTGGTCGAGTTATCAAACAGGGTCCAGGAATCTAACAACGGTCGGTAAACTCTGAAAAAATTGTCAATGCTCCGACTAAACCGGCGGTGAACGTCCGTCGCCGGCACATCGTGCCCACCCTCTGCCACTCGGTGTTTGATGCGCGCCACGGCCAAGTCAACGCTCGGGATCCAGAGAAAAAACAAGTGGGTCACATAGCCTCGCTGTTTTAAGCGTCGCAAGAGTCGCACGTAGGTCTTGCCGGCCAAGGTGGTTTCAAACGCGAAATCTACACGGCGGTTGGCAAATTCATGAATTTGTTTGAGCAGCAGTCTACCAGCTTTGATTCCGGCCGCTGCCGGGGAAAACGGCGATAAGCCTTGAGCAATCAGATCAGCGTTGACGAAATTTTCGCACTTCGCATAGTGCGGCAAAAACTCCTTCGCGAAGGTCGTCTTCCCTGCGCCGTTCGGCCCCGCAATAACGTAGAGACTCGAAGATTTCACGAGTGTACTTGGATGAGTTGAGTGATGAGTTTAGCGAAGTAGTCGAGCTCGATGTTGACGAGGTCGCCGGTCTTCCGGAGTCCGAGAGTCGTCTTGCGAATCGTATCAGGGATCAGAAAGACGTGAAAGGAGGCCGCGGTCAACTTCGTGCCGACGGTGAGGCTGATACCATCCACGGCGATCGGCCCTTTGGGCACGATGAAACGACGCAGGGCGCGATCAACCCGAATTTCCAACATCACGTCCGAAGCTTTGTGACTACGCCGTACAATCCGCCCCACGCCATCCACGTGCCCCAACACGAGATGACCGTTGAGACGGTCGTTCAATGTCAGGCTTCGCTCGAGATTCACGCGGGAGCCGGCGGCGACAGTCTTGAGCGAAGTGAGCCGTCGCGTCTCCGGGATCACCTCGAAGACAAGGTCACTCTGCCGTTGTCGCACGACACTCAGACATACCCCGTTGACCGCGACGCTCTCCCCGACCTGAAGGCCGTCAGCGACCTTGGACGCTTGAACCGTCAGGCGATCCACGGCATCCCGGCGTTCCACGCGCACCACGGTCCCAAGTTCCTGAACAATTCCCGTAAACATCAATACGATGGGTAGACTACGTCCGCCTCGATCACGATGTCGCTGCCAACCCGCCTGACGGTGAGATGCCGCAATCGGACCGCTTGCCCAAGCCGCCGAATGCCTAGGCCTCCGACGGACGAGGGGCTCGTCCGTCCTCCGATGATGAGGGGTGCAACGACCCAGACCAGGCGATCCACCACCCGTTCCTTCAAAGCGCTTGCCATCACCTCTCCCCCGCCCTCGATCAAGATCGACTGGACCTGATGGCGGACCAAGAGCTCGCGCAGGAGTGGTTTCAACGGGACGCGTCCACGTGAGGGGCGCAGGACGATCAGATCGATTCTCCGCCGGCGATAGGACGCGTGCTTCTTCACGGCGCGCTCGGTGGTTGCAATGACCGCCGGAGCGGCAGACGAAGCAAGGCAACGACTGGAGAGGGGCGTGCGTAATCGGCTGTCCACAATCACCTTCAGCGGCCGATCCTTCCGACGAGGCCGTTGACCGAACCGCACCGTCAACGAGGGATTATCAGCGATCACGGTGTTGACGCCGACGAGAATCGCATCGACCCCTCGGCGAAGCTGATGGCTCATCCGGCGAGACGCCTCAGAGGAAATCCAGCGAGACGATCCCGTGGTCGTCGCGATCTTCCCATCGAGACTCTGAGCCACCTTGGCAATGACCCACGGACGTTTGGCGGTCATGGCTTTGACAAAGGGCGCGTTGAGGCGCTCGGCCTCTTCTTCGAGTACGCCGGTGGTGATGGCCACCCCGGCGCGACGTAAATGGGTGAGGCCGTGCCCATTGGTGATCGGATTGGGATCTTTCATCGCCACGACGACGTGTGTGATCCCTGCCGCAATCACGGCATCACAACATGGCGGGGTGCGTCCGACATGATCGCATGGCTCCAACGTCACGTACATCGTGGCCCCCCGAGCTTGCTTGCCGGCACGCCGCAAGGCCTCAATCTCCGCGTGCGGCAAACCGGCTCGCCGGTGGTAGCCCCGCCCGACCAGGCGACCATCCTTGACAATCACCGCCCCCACGGCCGGGTTCGGCGAGGTGTCCCCAATGGCTCGCGCTGCCAGATTCAGGGCGACTCGCATGAAGTCTGCGTGTGTTCGCGTTTCCATGCTTTCAGGGTTTCCACCAGGCTGTACGGGATCGTGGTGGAGCCGATCTCAGCGCCTTCCTTGCCTCTGCCGTGATAGTCGCTCCCGCCGGTTTTGAGCAATCCCAACTCCTCCGCGATGCGCTCGTAGCGTTGCACCACATCCGGCGCGTGGCTGGAGTGATACACCTCAAGACCGATCAACCCCTCGTTGGTGAAGCGCTCGATCAAGCTGTCGTCCTTCAGATAGATGGGATGCGCCAGGACGGGAATCCCGCCGGCCTGACGGATCATGTCGATGACCAACCGGGGGCTTAGGGACGAACCCGGCACAAACGCCGGACCATCGTTACGGATGTAGCGATCAAACGCTTCTCTTTCAGTGGCGACATAGCCGCGCTTGACGAGGGCCTGGGCGACATGCGGACGGCCGACGGAGCCCTGGGGCCCCGCCACGGCGAACACCTCGTCAGCCTCGAGGTGAAGCCCCAGGCGCTGCAATCGACCCACCATCTCACGAATCCGTCCGATCCGCCGCTGGCGTTGCTCGGCCAAGAGCCGCTGAAGCGGCTGGCACGCAAGGTCCAGGAAGAACCCGAGCACGTGCACCTCGATGCCATCCAAGGCGGCTGACATTTCGATGCCTGGGATGAGCTCAATGCCCCGTGCCTGCGCGGCTGACGAGGCTTCCGGGTAACTATCGAGGATATCGTGATCGGTGATCGCCATGGCGCGAAGACCTACCGCCTGAGCCATGTCGACCACGCGCGCGGGGGTCTCGGTGCCGTCAGAATAGATCGTGTGGAGATGGAGATCCGCCCGCCACACAGCTTTGTCGGGCGTCCGCCGAAGTATTGTGGAGGACGCTTTGCCTTGTGGAGCGATCGACATGGTTACGGGGTTTCGATGGAAGGCTGCGACCGGGCGTGAGTTTTGTGAATCGTATCGAGGATGCCGTTGACGAATTTGCTCGACTCCTCATCCCCAAACCGCTTGGCCAATTCGATGGCTTCGTTCAGGCAGACCTTGGGAGGCACCTCTTCCACGTAGAGCAACTCATAGGTTCCCATGCGTAAGATATTGCGATCGACGACCGCCATCCGGGCGATCTCCCAGTTGTTGGCGTGGGAGGCAATCAGTCGATCGATGTCGTCCAAATGGGAGAGCGTGCCTTCGACCAACCGAGTGGCAAACGTTCTGACCTCCGAAGGGGCAGTGCGGTAGGTCCAGAAATCCTGGACGGATGTCGCGGGATCGGTTCGCGTCAGGTCAACCTGGTAGAGGATTTGCAGCGCATACTCGCGGGCTTTGGTGCGTTTGCGCATCGGGGGACTTCTTACGCGGTGCGACGGACCTTCGCCAAGATACTGATCGTGGCCAAGGCTGCCAGCGCGGCTTCACGGCCACGGTTGCCCTTTCGTCCACCCGCCCGAGCCTTGGCCTGCGCCATCGAGTCGGCCACAATCACGCCGAAGGCCACGGGAATGTTGGCCATCACGGAGAGGTGGGCCAACGCGTTGGCAACCGCTTGACCGATCGCGGCATACTGCGGCGTCTGCCCTTTGAGCACGCAGCCCACGGTAATCACGGCATCTGGTCTGCGCCGCGCCACGGCCGCCGCCGCCACAGGAAGCTCAAATGCGCCAGGGACCCACCACGTGGTGATGGCGGACGCCGGAACCCCGTACTGACGGAGGGCGCTGCGCGCCCCCTCGACCAGCTTGTTGGTAATCGCTTCGTTGAACTGAGAGGCGACGATCGCCACGCGCAGGCGGCCGTTGCGCTCGGGAATAGGCGTGTTACGAATGTCCGCCATTGAGCAAATGACCGAGCTTGTCGCGCTTGGTCGCCAGATAGCGGGCGTTTTCCGGACGTGGGGCTGTTTCGATGGGCACTCGCTCCACCACGCGAAGCCCGTAGCCTTCAAGTCCCACGATTTTACGCGGATTGTTGGTCAACAATCTCAGATCCTTCAGACCGAGATCGACCAGAATCTGCGCGCCGATCCCGTAATCGCGCAGGTCCGGTTCAAACCCCAGGGCCCGGTTGGCTTCGACCGTATCGAGCCCCTCGTCTTGGAGGGCGTAGGCCTTCAGTTTGTTCGCCAGGCCGATGCCTCGACCCTCCTGACTGATGTAGAGCACCACTCCTCGGCCGGCCTGGGCAATTTGCCGCATCGCCTGGTGCAATTGCGGACCGCAGTCGCAGCGCAAGCTCTGCAGCACATCGCCCGTGAGACACTGCGAATGGACCCGCACCAGCGCGGGTTGGCCGCCATCCACTCGTCCCGCGACCAACGCGAGATGTTGACGATCGTCAATGCTCGTCTCATACAACACCACGTCAAACGTCCCGTGCTCCGTCGGCAACTTCGTCGTCACCACCCGACGGACCAATCGTTCGAAGCGTCGGCGGTACTCGATCAGGCTGGCGATCGTGCAAATCTTGAGTCCGTGCTGCGTGGCGAAGGCAAACAGTTGGGGCGTGCGGGCCATCGTCCCGTCATCGTTCATGATCTCGCAAATGATCCCCGCGGGGTAGAGCCCGGCCAGTCGCGCCAGATCGACCGCCGCCTCGGTATGCCCGGCTCGACGCAGCACCCCCCCGTCTTTCGCGCGCAACGGAAACACGTGGCCGGGCCGCACAAGCTCCTCCGGTTTGGTGTTCGAATTAATCAGCACCTGGATGGTATGCGCGCGGTCGTGGGCGGAAATGCCGGTGGTGATGCCCTGCTTGGCGTCCACCGAAATCGTCCAGGCGGTCTTCATCGGATCCTGTGAGGGGCTCACCATTTGATGCAACCCCAACTCATCCAGCCGCTTGGGCTCCATCGGCACGCAGACGATCCCGCGCCCGAACTTAGCCATAAAGTTGATGTGCTCGGGCGTCACGAAGCTGGCGGCCATCACGAGATCGCCTTCGTTCTCGCGATCCCCGTCATCCACGACGATGACCAGATGCCCCTCGCGCAGCTCCTCAAGAATCTCTGGAATGGAATGAAACGTGCTCATCGGAATTTATTAGTATAACGCGGATAAACTGGGGACACAAACCAATTTCTCACAATTGGTTTGTGTCCCCTTTTTTACTGAACCGCTTCGGCAGCCGACGGTCCAGCGACCCCGACCGCTGTCGGGGCTCGGTCGCGGGCTGCAGGGGGTTGGGGAGGCTCGGACTTGGTGAGCTTGACCGAGACGATCTTGGAGATGCCCGGCTGTTCCATTGTCACGCCATAGAGACAATCGGCTTTGGTGATCGTCTTCTTATTGTGCGTGATGAGGATGAACTGGGAGAGGCTGAGGAACTCCTCGAGGACTCGGGTGAAGCGGTCCACGTTCGCCTCATCGAGCGGAGCGTCAATCTCATCCAGGATGCAGAAGGGCGAGGGACGCACCTTAAACAAGGCAAACAACAGGGCGATGGCGGTCAGAGCCCGCTCCCCGCCGGAGAGCAGGCTGATGCTCTGGAGACGCTTGCCAGGCGGGCGGGCGACGATCTCGATGCCGGACTCCAAGACGTCCTCCTCGTCCATGAGCATGAGGTCGGCTTCCCCGCCCCCAAACAGCCGCGTAAAATAGTGCCGAAACTCCTCGCGAATCTTGGCGAAGGTGTCGCGGAACTGCTGGCGCGCCGAGCGGTTGATCTGATGGATCGACTCACGCAAATCCGTCTTGGCCTTCAAGAGATCGTGTTGCTGGTTCTGGAGGAACTCCGAGCGTTTCGTCAATTCGTCGTACTCTTCCACCGAGCCCAGGCTGACCGGCCCTATCGCCTCGAGCTTCGCCTTCAACTGTTGGGTTTGTTCCGTCAAACTTGCCCGCTCATCCTCGGTCAGGAGTGGTGTAGACTGCGACCGAGCCCCGACAGCGGTCGGGGTCGCTGGACCGGCGGCCTCGGCCAGGACCGCCGCTTCACCAATGTGGTAGACGTCCTGTAAACGCTCCAGAATTCGCGTGCGACGGAACAGCCGCTGCGCCAATTGCGTCTCATGCGCTTGCAGCGTCTGGATCAAGGACAGCAACTGCTGCTCCGCTTCCAACACCTTCGGCAACACCTCATCGCGCCGCTGCTCATCCTCTCGAAGTGATGACGCGGCCTGTTCCACCTCAGCGTTCAACCGTCCTCGCTCTTCGGTGAGGGTAGTGACCTGGGTTCGGTGGCTCTCCAGTTGGGTGGCGAGCTCCTCGAGACGAGTCACCGTCCCTTCACGTTGGGATCGCTTGGCTTCCAGTTCGCCGCTCACCTGCTGAGACTCACGCTGGACTTCCTCAATCCGGCCGCGCACGGCTTCCAGCCGATCATCGAATGAGCGGATCGTCGTGTCCAGTTGGGCGAGATTGATCGTCATCTGCTGCTGTCGCTCACGCCCGGTCTGATGGCGGGTGCGCGCCTCGTTCAACGAGACCTCAAGGGCTTGTTGACGAGTCTCGGCGCTTTCCACCGCGTGCCGCACGGAGCCTTCCGCCTCTTGCAGCGTCCGCTGTTGCTCAGCCAGCTCTCGGTGATCGAATGCCAGAGAGGAGAGCTCATCCTGTGCGCGCTTGAGCTCATGCGTTAATTGCGTCAGTTGACCCTCAAGCTTGGTGAGGGTCGGCATGATCTGCTGATCCTGTCCTCGGATCCGAGCTTCTTCATCCACCAATTGCTGCCATTGCGCCTGAGCCTGGTCAGAACCCGTCTGGAGCTGTGCAACGCGCTGCTCCAGGGCCGCGAGTTCTTCCTTGGCGCGCTCCCACCGTTGTTTCCGGCCGATGCGAAACGATCCGCTGGACGGTCGGCCGGCCAGATGCCACATCCTGCCATCCCACGCCTCGCCGGATGGCGCAACCCACGAACCGCTCGGGCGTGTTGAGTGTCCCAGCACACGGTTGATGTCCTCGACGACGCCCCACGGAGCCAGCAGCCAGTCAACTAACGCCCGATAGGTGACATCGCAGCGCACATAGTGCGAGAGCCGCTCCGGCGAGCGTTCTGCCTGGACGGCGTCCGACAGCGACACGAATTGCGCCGCCTCGAGCCCTTGCTGTCTCAACAATTCCTGGCATCGCCGCAGGGCTTCGCGATCGCGCACGACGATGGCGGAACTGAGCGGCCCGAGCGCGACCTCGAGCGCGTGTTCATACCCTGATTGCGCCTCCACGAGATCAGCCAGCAGCCCCACCACTCCTTCCGGGGTTTGCGACAACAGCGTCTTGACCGTCTCCGGAAAGCCTTCATATCGCTGCCAGGTTTCTTCCAGCAGTTGGACGCGGGCACGCTGACTGACGAGTTGCTCGCGCACCTGATTCAGACGTCCCATGAGTTCATGACGTACCGCCTGCGCCTGGCTCACGGTCTGCTGAACCGCAGCGAGTTGCTGCTGAAGGGCGCTCCGCTGTTGGCCGTAAGTCGCGCGCTCTTGCTCCAGTTCCTGTTGTCGCTGTGTCAGCGAGTCGATGCGGCTGAGGATGGTCGTCCGCTGCTCATCACGGCGAGCGATCTGTCCATTGACCGCTTGCAACCGCTGGGTATGAGCGGCCAGGGCGTTGCGCTGTTGAGAGGCTTCTGATGCGATCCCGAAGAGCTCAGCTTTAAACTGGTCAACGGCCTTCAGCGCCTCGCTCATGGATTGTTCGAGTGCGGCAAGCTCTGCCTGCATGCGGCTGTGTTGCTCACGCGTCTCGCCACATTGTTGCTCGAGTTGACCGAGCTGTTCCTGGAAACGAACGGTGTGTTCCTGTCCGGCTCGATGTCGTTCCTCGAGCTGCGCGACCTCACGGGTCATTTGCTCTCGCTGGCGTGAGAGCTCTTCGATCCAGGTGGTTTTGAGGCCGAGCTGACTGGTGTGCTGCTCGATCTGACTGGTACATTCCATGACCCGTGTGCGCACGTCCTGTAACGTCGCCTGCGTACGACTGACCGCCGCGTTGCACGTTTCAAGCGATGTCAAGAGCGACTGTTTCTGCTGATCGAGCCCCTGGCGTTGCTGTGTGAGGACGCTCACCTGTTCCTGCAACGTCCGCTGTAGCTGTTCCCCGCCCTTCAATTCATCAGCCGCCAGACGGATCTCCCACGCTTTGAGTTGTTCCCATTG
>CAZUWM010000050.1:0-11253 GCA_964624155.1 uncultured Planctomycetales bacterium | reverse complement strand
GGAAGTCGGAAGTCGGAAGTAAGAACTCCACTTCCCACTTCCCGCTTCCCACTTCCCACTTGTGAAGATGGCGATACGGCTGATCATCTCAGGGTGTGCCGGACGGATGGGTTCGCGCATTGCTGCGCTCGCCCTGTCCCTCGGAGAGGGATCCCGAGCGGGGTCGAGGGACTCGGTCTTCTCCATCGCAGGAGCGATTGAGTCGGCAGGCCATCAGGCCCTCGGCAAAGACGCGGGCTCGCTGCTCGGGCTGGAGGCGCTTGGCATCCAGGTGACCGACGATGCCAAGGCCGCGATGACTGCCGGTGATGTGCTGATCGAATTTACGCGGCCCGAGGCGACCGTTGAACACGTTCGCCTCGCCGCCCAGTTGAAGAAACCCGTCGTCATCGGCACCACGGGATTGTCCGAGGCGCAACGCAGCGCCATCGCAGAGGCCGCCAAGACAATCCCGATTGTCCTCAGTCCCAACATGAGTGTCGGAGTCAATCTCCTCTTTGAGCTGGTCCGGACGGCTGCCCAACGGCTGGGACTGGCCTATGACGTCGAGGTCATCGAAGCCCACCACAAGGCCAAACTCGATCAGCCCAGCGGTACGGCCAAGCGATTGGCGGAGCTGCTCGCCGAGAGCCGTCGGCAGCCCCTCGAGAAGATCCCGGTGCACGCGATTCGAGCCGGCGATATCGTCGGTGACCATACCATCGTCTTCGCGGGGACTTCAGAGCGCCTCGAGCTCACGCATCGAGCCCACAGCCGCGATGTGTTCGCGCTCGGCGCGCTGAGGGCGGCGCAATTCCTCGCGCATCGTCCCGCGGGATTGTACGACATGCGAGATGTCTTGAAAGCCGTGAGTGAGGGAGTGAGTGAGTAAGTGAGTGAGAAAAGCCACGTGATGGAAATCAAGTTGGAGATTGAGAAGGCGCAGCGGTTGAAGGCGCTGCCGCCGTATCTCTTCGTGGAGATCGACCAGGCCAAGCAGCGCCTCAAACAGCAGGGGGTGGATGTCATCGACCTCGGCGTCGGTGATCCGGATCTGCCCACACCCCCCCGCATCATCAAGAAGCTGCAGGAGACAGCCGACGATCCAGCCAACCATCGGTACAGTTTCACTGAAGGCTTACTGCCGCTTCGGCAGGCCATTGCCGGTTGGTACCAGCGGCGATTCGGCGTGACGTTGGATCCCTCGACGGAGGTCTTGCCGCTCTTAGGCTCGAAAGAGGGCATCGCGCATTTGCCGCTGGCACTGGCGAATCCGGGGGACGTCGTGCTGGTTCCTGATCCGTGTTACCCGCCGTATCGCAGCGGGGCGATCCTTGCAGGGGCCGCTGTCTCGTCGATGCCGTTGCTGGAAGAGAACCGCTTCCTCCCGGATTTCGGCGCGATCAGTCAGAAAGCCGCACGAGCGGCTCGGCTTCTGTTCCTCAATTATCCCAACAACCCGACGGCCGCCGTCGCGAGTGAGGCGTGTTTTCAGGAAGCCGTTCAATTAGCCAACGAGTACCGCATCGTCATCGCCCACGATGCGGCGTACTCCGAGATGGCCTTCGATGGGATCAAGCCCATCAGCTTCTTGCAGGTCCCTGGCGCGAAAGAGGTGGGGGTGGAATTTCACAGCCTGTCAAAGACCTACAACATGACCGGGTGGCGGGTGGGATGGGTGTGCGGGAACGCCGCTGTCATCGCGGCGTTGAACCACCTGAAGTCGAATCTCGATTCCGGCATCTTCCAACCGGTCCAGTGGGCCGCGATCGAAGCCCTCACCGGCGATCAACGCTCCCTCGTTGAGGCGACGGCCACCTACCAGCAGCGTCGCGATCTCCTGATTGAGGGACTGGCACAAGCCGGATGGACGGCGCCCAAACCGCAAGCCACCTTCTACGTCTGGGCTCCGGTGCCGGGAGGGCAATCCTCAATCCCCTTTGCCGCACGCGTGCTCGAAGAAGCCCACGTCGTCATCACCCCCGGTGCCGGCTTTGGAACGCATGGGGAAGGCTACGTGCGCTTCTCGCTGACCCTTCCCACTGATCGCGTCCAAGAAGCCGTCGCCCGCATCACCAAAATCCTCTAGCCACGCGTTCCTGATATGGCGCGAGTGTTTCTCGGTGTCGGAACGAATGAAGGCGACCGCCTGGACAATATTTCGCGAGCCGCGCAGGCCCTTGCGGCTTCCGGCGCGGTTCGTCTCATCCAGATGGCCACCATTACTGAAACAGAACCTGTCGGCGGTCCTGATCAACCGAACTTCTTGAACACGGTGGTCGAGGTCGAGACGGCCGTGTCTCCACACGCGCTCCTGCAGCAGCTTCAACGCCTCGAACAGTCCTTGGGGCGTGTCCCCTCGCCACAACGATGGGGACCACGGGTGATCGATCTAGACATCCTCTTGTACGATGATCGGTCGATCAACGAACCTCACCTGGCCATCCCCCATCCGCAGATGCACCTCCGCCGATTTGTGTTAGAGCCTCTCGCGCAACTCGCCCCCGATCTCATGCATCCCGTGCTGAAACGAACGATCAAAGAACTGCTTGAAGCATGCGAGTGATCAAACGCGTCGAAGCCATGGCGCAGATGGCCGAGCAACTGCGTCGGCGCGGAGAGCGCATCGGCTTCGTGCCCACGATGGGCGCGCTGCACGAGGGCCACCTGTCATTGATTCGGGCTGCGCGCCGGGAGACCGACACCGTGGTCGTGAGTATCTTTGTGAACCCCCTCCAGTTTGGACCGAAGGAAGACTTCGCGCGCTATCCCAGGGATCTGCCGCGCGATATCGCCCTGGCCGCACGCGAAGGAACCGATGTCGTCTTCGCGCCCTCGGTTGAGGAGATGTACCCCGCAGGGGCTCGCACCACCGTGGAGGTCGAAGGCCTCAGCGATCAGCTCGAAGGGGCCAGACGGAGCGGGCATTTCCGCGGGGTCACCACGGTCGTGGCGAAACTCTTTCACGTGGTGCAGCCCACGACGGCGTACGTCGGCCAAAAAGACTATCAACAAGCCGTGATCATCACACGGATGGTGGAGGATTTGAATATTTCGGTGCGCATCCAGGTGCTGCCGACGGTGCGCGAGCCGAATGGGTTGGCGATGAGCTCGCGCAATGGCTACCTGAGGGCCGCTCAACGGCAACACGCCACAGTCATCTACCGTGCGCTGCAAGACGCGCACGCCGCGATTCGGCAGGGGGAGCGATCGGTGGAACGTCTGCGCACGCGCATGCGCAAGATCATGCACGCTGAGTCCTTGGTCCGGGTACAGGATCTGGCCATCGTCGACGCGCAGACGCTGGCACCGCTGAAGGCCATCAGGGGACGGGTGGCCATCCTCGTGGCTGTACGCATCGGCTCCACACGACTGATTGACAACCTCCTCGTCGACGTGACATAATACGCCGTCGGAGAGAAGCGCGAAGAGTGGATACGTGAATGATGTGGCGAACCTTGTGCAAATCGAAAATTCACGGCGCGACGGTCACGGAGGCCAACCTCCAATACACGGGCAGCCTGACGTTGGATTCGTTGCTGATGCGCGCCGCCGACCTGGTGCCGTATGAACAGGTGCACGTCGTCAACCTCAATAACGGCGCTCGGCTGGAGACCTACTGCATCGAAGGTCTTCCCGGATCCGGCACAGTGTGTTTGAACGGCGCCGCCGCCCGACACGCCGCCGTCGGTGATAAGATCATCGTCATTTCGTACGCGCACGTCGCGGAAGACGACGTGCAGCACCTGACCCCGAAACTTGTCTTCGTGGATGAACAGAACCACGTCTCGCAGGTGCAACACACCGAGATCACAGAGGCACAGAGTAGACCATGACCACACCACAGAGCCCACAGAGAAATCTCTGTGACATCTGTGTCTGCTTTTTCTCTGTGCCATCTGTGGAATTTCTGTGACATCTGTGGTGTCCAAGAAAACCGTGGGGATTGTGGGCTGCGGAACGATCGGCTCAGCACTCGCACGAGGACTTGAGCGCGATTGTCACGATGTGGCGAAGATCGTCGCCTTGGTGGATTCCGATCGACGCGCTGCGACGAGCCTCCAGCAACACCTTGCCAGCCATCCAGCCATCGTTACCCTTCCACAACTTATCCGTCGAAGTCAGATCGTCATCGAAGCCGCCTCAGCGTCCCTCGCTCCGCACGTGGCTCAGTTGGCCTTGGCCGCCGGTCGCGACGTCCTGATCATGAGCACCGGTGGCTTGCTCCTGTCATCCGGCTGGCGACGCACCGCCATGCGCTGTCGGGGACGCTTGCATGTGCCCAGCGGGGCATTGGGAGGCATTGATGGAGTCAAGGCGATGGCGGTGGGAAGGATCCGACGGGTGCGATTGACGACCCGTAAACCCCCTCAGGCTTTCGCCCGTCTTCAGTTGAACCGTCTGCGTCGACCGAAAGTCCTCTTCGAGGGCTCGCCCGCCGATGTCGTGCGAGCCTTTCCACACAATACCAATGTGGCTGCCACGGCGACGTTGGCCGCTTCATGCTTCACACGACAACACCCCCCCATCAGGGTTCGGGTCATCGCGGATCCGACGATTCGGGTGAACCGCCACGAGTTAGAGGTGGAAGGGACGCACGGACGGATGAGCTGCGCCATCGAAAGCCGTCCCTCAGCGACCAATCCCAAAACCAGTCAAATAGCCGTCGATTCGGCGCTCGCGACCGCGAAACAACTGTTTGACCCGGTTCGGATCGGGACATAACCCACATCCATAATCGTCTAACAGCAGGGAGGAGGTGAGTCCACGTGGCAGAGAAGGTCGCAAAAGTCGGGATCAAGAAGCAAGGGGGGTATCTCTACTTTGTCGACAAGCAAGGCGACATCTCCCGAGCACGCATGGCGCGCGGGGGTCAGCGTCGTCGTCGGCGAAGATAAACGTCGGGGACGGTTCTATTTTTGAAGAACCACTGGGAAGAAAATAGAACCGTCCCCAATTTTTTCCCAATTTTTTCATCATGGCATCTGACGACGTGATTCGCATTCGTGGGGCGAGGGAACACAACCTCAAGAACATCGACCTCGTCCTGCCGCGCAATCGCCTCATCGTGATGACCGGCCTCTCCGGCTCAGGGAAATCCTCGCTGGCTTTTGACACGCTCTATGCGGAAGGCCAGCGCCGGTACGTCGAGAGTCTCTCGGCCTACGCCCGCCAATTTCTTGAGCGTCTGGAGAAACCGGACGTTGAGGCGATTGAAGGCTTGTCTCCAGCGATTGCCATCGAACAGCGCACCGTCGGGGGCAATCCTCGCTCGACCGTTGCCACCCAAACCGAGCTCTACGATTACCTGCGGGTGTTGTTTGCGCGCGCCGGAGATCCCCACTGTCCTGCCTGCCGCATTCCGATCAGCCATCAATCAGCCCAAGAAATCGTGGCCCAGATGCTGAAACTCGCTCCGGGGACCAGCCTGATGATCATCGCCCCCCTCGTTCGCGGCCGGAAAGGCGAATACCTGGAGCTCTTTCGGGATGTCAAGCGGCAAGGATTTGTGAAGGTCCGAGTCGACGGGACGGTGCGCGATGTGGACGAGCCGATGGCGTTGGACAACAAGCGAGCGCATACCATTGAGGCGGTCGTTGACCGGCTCACGTTGGAGGATGGGCTCACCAGCCGTTTGACCGAATCCATCGAAACCGCGCTGCGCGTCGGCAAGGGCATGGTCATCGTGAATGCGGAATGCGGAATGGGGAATGCGGAATTGACAACCCCAAAACGTTCGAAAGGCAACAAACATTCCGAATTCCGAATTCCCAATTCCGAATTGATCTTCAGTGAGTTATACGCGTGTGTGAAGTGCGGCTTCAGCTTCTCAGAAATCTCACCGCGCATCTTTTCATTCAACTCGCCGTATGGGGCGTGTCCGACGTGCAATGGGTTGGGGACGCGTCTGGAAATCGATCCAGACCTGGTCGTGCCGGATCGATCGAAATCGCTGCGTGACGGCGCCATTGAGCCGTGGCGTCGAGGCGGGATGCACATGATGATGTACTACACGCGGCTGTTGCGCGAAGTCGCCGACTACTACGACGTCAAGATGGACACCCCGTTCCGGCAGATCGATCGACGCCTCCAGCGGAGCATCCTGTACGGTTCGAATGATGAGATTTGGGGCGATCGCTATGAAGGCGTCATTCCGAACTTGGAACGGCGATTCCGAGAGACCCAATCGGATTACGTGAAGGAAGAGATCGCCAAATTCATGAGTGTCTTGCCCTGTCCCTCGTGTCATGGGGCGCGGCTGAAACCGGACAGTCTGGCGGTGGTGATTGATCGCCGGTCGATCGCTGACGTCACCCAGCTGTCTGTCACGGCGGCCTCCGAGTGGATTCATGGACTGCGATGGACCGCCCAACAAGAGCCCATCGCCGCTCCCGTGGTCAAAGAAATCGAGAAGCGATTGCAGTTTCTCATCGATGTGGGGCTCGGCTATCTGACGCTGGATCGTCAGGCCGCCAGCCTCTCCGGCGGGGAAGCGCAGCGGATTCGCTTGGCGACGCAAGTCGGATCGGGCCTGGTGGGCGTCTTGTACATCTTGGATGAGCCCTCCATCGGATTGCATCCGCGGGATAACCGCAAGCTCCTCAACACCCTCACGCGCCTGCGAGACCTGGGCAACACCCTGGTGGTCGTCGAACACGATGAAGAGACGATTCGACATGCGGATTACATCGTGGACCTCGGACCCGGGGCGGGCAAACACGGGGGCGAAGTGGTCGCGGCGGGTCCGTTAGAAACGGTGCTGGCTGCTCCTCGGAGTGTCACGGCGCAGTACCTCATGGGAAGACGGCGCATCCCGGTTCCGTCTCACCGGCGTCCCGTCGGCGGGCGGCCGCAGCTCATCATCCACAACGCCCGAGAACATAATTTGAAATCGATCGACGTCGTGATTCCGTTAGGGCTGTTTGTGTGCGTCACCGGGGTTTCCGGCTCAGGCAAATCCACGCTGGTCGATGAGATCGTGTATCGAGCCCTCGCGAGGCGCCTGTACGGCAGCAAGGAGAAACCCGGAGCGCATGACGGCCTCGCCGGCGTTGAGCACATCGACAAAGTCATCGTCATCGATCAATCGCCCATTGGGCGCACCCCTCGGTCCAATCCGGCGACCTACACGGGGGTCTTCAGTCCCGTTCGAGACCTGTTCAGCCACACGCCGGAAGCGCGGATGCGGGGGTTTAAACCGGGCCGCTTCAGTTTCAATGTGAAGGGTGGGCGGTGTGAGGCCTGCGAGGGGGATGGGATCAAGCGCATCGAGATGCACTTCTTGCCGGATGTCTACGTGCACTGCGAGGTGTGCAAAGGGCGTCGCTTCAACGAGCAGACCTTGCAGGTGACCTATAAAGGCCAGTCGATTGCGGACGTGCTGGCAATGACCGTGGAGGAGGCCGTTGAGCTCTTTGCCAACCTGCCGAGCATCGCGGAGAAATTGCGAACGATCCAGGAGGTGGGGCTCGGCTACATCGAACTGGGGCAATCCGCCACGACACTCTCCGGCGGAGAAGCCCAGCGGATCAAACTCTCCAAAGAGCTCTCCAAGCGAGCCACGGGTCGAACCGTCTATCTCTTGGATGAGCCGACGACGGGATTGCACTTCGCAGACGTCGAGAAATTGCTGAACGTCCTGCATCGCCTCGTGGACCAGGGCAACACGGTCATCGTTATTGAACATAATCTCGAAGTGGTGAAGACCGCTGACTATCTCATTGATTTGGGTCCGGAGGGGGGCGAGGGGGGAGGCTATCTGGTGGCCGCCGGCACCCCTGAAGAGTTGACCCGCGTGCCCGCCTCGCACACCGGCCAATTCTTGAAGCGCCTCTTGAAGCCGGCGTCTCAATCAAGTGGGAAGTCGGAAGTCGGAAGTTAGCATGACGAAAAAACGGGGACACAAACAATTTGGTCGTCATTGGGCAATTTGTTTGTGTCCCCTTTTTGCGCTGGTTCTCATGACGGCGAGTGGGTGGGCGCAGGATGACTCATCAGTGGAGGAGCGCTACAGCACGGTGCAGGCGGCGTTTTTGCAGGAGGATTTCGGGCGGGTCATCACGCTGGTGGAGTCGTTCCCCGTCGGCGAAGACACCCGACAGGTAGTCCCCCTGCAGATCCGCATGGGGTTGTGGTATGCCCTCAGCCTGGATCGATCCCAGCGAGCCGGCGAGGCCCTGCGTGAACTCGATCGCCTCAAGACTCATCTCGTGACGCATCCTGATCTCGCGGATCACCACCGCCTCGTGGCCGAGACGCTGTTTTGGGAAGGGGAGATCGGTCGGCGGGCGCATGAATTGGTTCGTGCCCGTCACGCCTACCAGCAGTTGCTGACCCGATTCCCCCGTGCCATCTGGCGCGCCCAAGCCCAACTGGGACTGGGACTCGTCCTCTTCCAACAGCAGGCCTATGAGGCGGCCGGAGAGCAGGTGCGGGAAGTCGCTCGGGGATCGATTGAGTCGCCCGTCGTCCGCGAGGCGATGTTCCTCGAAGGTCTCGCTCACCTGAAACGCGGACAGGCCGAGGATGCCCAACAGCTCTTTCGCGAACTGCTCACGCAACCGCTCAACGCCGAGTTGCGTCAACACGTGACCCTGTCTCTTGCCGAGGCGCTGGCAGCACTGGCGCATCTCGAAGAGGCGATCGTCACCTACCAACGCGTGATCGCTGAAGGATCGGATTCGTCGTGGGCTCGAGTGGCTCGGTTTGGGATCGGCTGGATCTATTTCCAACAGCACCGATGTTCAGAGAGCCTGGAAGCCTTCAAAGACTACGTGAACAGCCTCCCGCCGGCGATCCGTCAACGAGCCGATCGACCCTGGAGAGGTCGGACGGAATCGGTTGAGACCGTCTCGTCCATGAGCGGCGGGAGTGTCGAGGAGACCCTCGTCCAACTCTGGGCGGCGCAGGGGCGTTGCCTGATGGAGCTGGGCGACGCAGAAGCCGCCATCGCACACTTTGAGACGCTGGAACGCCTCGTCCCGGACCATCCGCGCGCCATCGAGGCGGCCCTGAGCCATTCAGAACTCTTGGAGCGTCAGCAACGGTTGGATGAAGCGCGCGCGGTGATCGCCCCGTGGACTGGTCCCTCGGTGCCGCTCAGCCACCGACACCATGCGCAAGCACGATTGGGTTCGCTGGAGCTGCTCGCCGGCGAGGCGGACTCAGCTCAGGCGCGATTTCTGTCAGTCACGGACGCCCAGGAGGCTGAGTTGCGCCAAGCCGCCTTCAACGGGTTAGGCGATGCGGCGTTGTTCCTCGGCCATGACGAGGATGCGCACGAGTGGTACGACCGCGCGGTGGCGCTGGATCCCACCAGCGTCGCAGGGCAGTACGCGGCCTATCAACAGGGACGGTTGCTGTTGAAAGCCGCGCGACGACAGGAAGGGATTGAACACTTTCGGGCGTTGATCGCTCGAACGGAGCGGTGGCCCAACCCCCTCATCCGGTTGAACGCCCGACTGGCGATGGCCCTGGCGCACATCATGGACGATCACCCTGATCGCGCTCGTGAAGAACTTCATCGGGCTGTTCAGGAGGCGCCGGAGAGCCGCCAAGCGGCCCGCGTGAATTACTATCTGGCGTTGGTGGCGCTGCGAGAGGGCGATCATGACCAAGCGAAACAGCTCTGTCAGCAGGTGGTGCGTCAGGCGCCGGAATCGGACGAAGCCTTCGATGCCCAACTGCTGCTGATTGACTTCATCGCCAGCGAGGAATCGCTGGGGGCGGCCTTGGAGCGTCTGCAGACCTTCGTCGAGACCTTCGAGCAGTTGCCGGTTCGTCGTCGAGGGATCATCGCCCAGAAAATCGGGCACTTCGCGCGGCCGATTGGCGCCTATGCCACGGCGATCCGATGGTATGAAACCGCGTGGCGCCTGGTGCCCTCACAGCAAGGCGAGCTTGACTACCGCATCGCTTCCTGTTATGAAGAGGGAGGGGATTGGATCCTCGCGAGCAATCGCTATCGGGCGATCCGCCAACCGCCGTGGACGATTCGGGGGCATCTGGCCGCGGCCAAACTGCTGGAACGGGCGGCGCAATGGCAAGAAGCCGCGCGGCTCTACCAGTCGATTGTGCAACAAGCCGTGCCCGAAGCGAAGATCGCGCAGGAGCGTCTCGCGGCCTTAAGCACGCTCGAAGCCGAATCTCAGCCGCAATAACCATGCCATCCGCATTGCAACTCGTCCTTGAAGCCGGGCTGGTCGTCAAATGCGTGCTGTTGATCCTCGTATTCTTCTCCGCCTTCTCGTGGGCGATTATCGGCTACAAAGCTTGGCACTTCACCACCGCCGCGGCACAATCGGAGGATTTCGTCAAGGCGTTTCGTCAACATCGACACCGGAAGGATCTCACGCCCCTCCTCACCATGGCGCAGACGTTCTCGCACAGTCCCGTGGCGAACGTGTTTCAGGCTGTCTTCTCCAATCATCTTCCCCGCAATCCTGAGGAGTGCCGTCGGCTCCTGAACCGGTATGAAACGCTGGAATCCGCCAAGCTCGAATCGCGCCTGACCTTCCTTGCGACTACCGGTTCGACCACCCCGTTCATCGGGCTCTTCGGCACCGTCTGGGGCATCATGGATTCCTTCCGCAGCATCGGGGCTTCGGGATCCGCCTCGCTCGCTATTGTCGCACCCGGCATTGCCGAGGCGTTGATCGCGACGGCGGTGGGGCTCGCGGCGGCCATTCCCGCGGTGGTCGCCTACAACGCGTATCTCAGCCGCGCCCGACGCCTCACGATTGCGATGGAAGATTTCTCCGAGGAGCTTCTCACTCTCACGGCCGCGTCATCATCATGAGAGCGGATCGCGTTCGAGGGGCGATGGCGGAGATCAACGTCACCCCGTTCGTGGACGTCATGCTGGTCCTGCTCATCATCTTCATGGTGACGGCCCCGCTCTTGGAGCAGGGGATTGATGTGCGTCTGCCCAAGGCCTCAACCGCCAAGGCGGCCAGCCCCTCAGGCGTGGTCATTACGTTGAACAAAGATCATCTCATCTACGTTGACGACGAGTTGGTCACCTTGAATGAGTTGAAGACCAAGCTCTCACGCGCCTCCCGCTCCACCACCGTCCTGATTCGAGCGGATCGCTTCGCCTATGTGGATAAACTCATTGCCCTGTGGGATCTGTGCCGTGCCGCCGGCATTCATGCCGTCCACATCGCCACGCTCACCGAATGAGTTGAGAGTTGTCGAGTTGAGAGTTGAGAGTTCAAAAAATCATGGCGACGATCACCAAATTTGAGGACATCCAAGCGTGGCAGAAAGCTAGAG
>CAZUWM010000049.1:0-11863 GCA_964624155.1 uncultured Planctomycetales bacterium | reverse complement strand
AGATAATCCGATCGCCGTTGCGCAAGAGCGCGATGGGACCGCCCACCGCCGCCTCGGGAGCGACATGACCGGCCATCAGTCCTCGAGTCGCTCCGGAGAATCGGCCGTCGGTCAGCAAGGCCACCGACTCCCCCAATCCTTCCCCGACGATCGCCGAGGTCACCCCTAGCATCTCCCGCATCCCCGGGCCTCCCTTCGGCCCTTCGTAGCGGATGACGATGACCTCTCCAGGCACGATGCGCCGCTGCCGGACCGCACGGAAGGCGTCTTCTTCGCAATTGAAGACGCGTGCGGGCCCTTCGTGACGCAACGGTTCATGCCCTGTGATTTTCACGACGCACCCCTCAGGGGCAAGATTGCCGCGAAGGATGACCAGCCCTCCGGTTGGCTGGATGGGGCGTGACAGTGGAGAGACCACATGCTGTCCCCGGGTTTCACGTGCGCGCCTGGCTTCCTCGCCAATCGTCCGCCCGGTGACCGTCATCGCTCGTGGATGCAAGCGTCCCGCATCCAACAGACGCTTGGCCACCAAGGGCACCCCGCCGGCCCGATACAGATCCGTCGCGACATATCGGCCCCAGGGTTTGAGATCCGCCAGCAGAGGGGTGCGACGGCTGATGCGATCGAAATCATCGATGGAAAGCGCCACTCCCGCCTCGCGGGCAATGGCCAGCAGATGCAACACGCTGTTCGTTGATCCGCCGGTGGCCGCAACGGCGGCGATCGCATTCTCCAACGCCTGGCGCGTCACGATTCGACGGGGACGAAGATTCTTTCGCAGGAGCTCCATGACGAGTTTCCCGGCGGCAAAGGCGACGGTCCCCTTGCGAGCATCCGTGGCCGGCACACTCGCCGATCCCATCGGAGAGACGCCCAATATTTCCATCGCCATCGCCATGGTGTTGGCGGTAAATTGCCCGCCGCACGCCCCGGCTCCAGGACAGGCGCAATCTTCCAAGCGCTTGAGCGATTGTTTGCTCATCGTGCCAGCCGCGCATCGTCCGACGGCTTCAAACACGTCTTGAATCGTCACATCGCGCCGCTCGAACTTCCCCGGCGCAATGGACCCTCCGTAGAGCATCAACGACGGAAGATTTAAGCGGATCAACGCCATCACCGTGCCGGGAATTGTCTTGTCGCAGCCGGAGAGCGCCACGACCCCGTCAAACAGATGTCCCCGCACCGTCAGCTCGATGGAATCGGCGATCACCTCGCGGCTGATCAGCGAGGCTTTCATCCCTTCCGTCCCCATGCCGATCCCGTCGGAGACCGCGATGGTGTTGAATTCGATGGGCGTGCCGCCCGCGGCCCGCACGCCCGCCTTCACGCGCTGGGCAAGGTCACGCAGATGGTAGTTGCACGGCATCACCTCAATCCAGGTGTTGGCGATGCCGATCAGCGGACGGCTCAGATCGCGATCGGTGAACCCGACGGCTTTGAGCATGGCGCGGGCCGGCGCGCGGTCGAGCCCATCAAGCAGGATGCGGCTGTGTCGTCGAAGGTCGATGGTCATTGGTAGAAGATTATAGCATTAAGGATGACCGCGGGATTCATAGAACTCACGAAACGCGCTGAGGAACTCGCCCGGGGTCAGGATCGGCTTTGCAAAAAACGCCCGGGCCTTCGGCGTGAGGAAGTGCTTCGTGTTCAGCGTGACGAGGTAGTCCACCCCATCCTGCTTGGCCGCTGCCAAAATCGGCGCATCGTCCGGATCGATCACCGCCTCGGCTTCCCGAATGGCTTTCGGCGACGGATCCTCCGCCAACTCCGGAGACACGTTCTTGATGAAGAGGCGGTAGCGTTCGATGAGTCGGGGAAATTTCTTGAGCAGCACGCGATCGGCTTCCACGAGGACCTGGCGGCTGATCACTACCCGAAGCTCTTCAGCTTCACCCAGATCGCGGATGGCCGCCGACGCCCCTGTGGGTGAGACGAGGCCGGCGATGAGGACGTTGGTGTCCAGGAATACCCGCCAGCGGTCAGCCGCCATGCCGCTCGCGGTTGTAGCGTCGGCGTTCGGCCTTGAGATCACGCAAGAGATCGTCCAAGCTAAGCCCCTGCTCTTTCATCGATCGACCGACCGCTTTAGCCAGCGAAGGGCCCAGCAGGCGTTTCGGTGTCAGCACCAGGCACCGCCCGACCACAAACGCGGACAACTGGTTCTCCTCATCCAGCCTCAAGGCCTGGCGGAATTCTTTGGGAATGGTCAATTGCCCTCGCCCCCAGAGCTTGACCGGCCTCGGCGTCGTCGTGATCATCAGGCACCTCCCTGTTTACCGCTATTCAGTATACTGCTGAAATACAGTATACCATCACACGCCCAACATCACCAGCCCGGATCAGCGAGGCGGCGTAAGCCCCCGCGGCTTGTTTTGCGAAGCAAAACAGCGGGGGGGACTATTGAGGACGGCACCGCTCTTTCTTTTTACTCTGAGTCTCATAGTCACTGGCTTCTTGAGCAGCCTGGCATACGGATTGCGGCGGCCTTGCATCTTGGAAAACTCGTATGCTGTTCTCATGTGTGTTCCCTCCGATTAGACGGTGTTGCCCAAAATGGAGCGGATCGTTTGCAGCCGCGCATCGAACGCCGCATCGTCCATCACGGGCTGGGCGCCCGCCAACGACACGGACGCCTCGAGCTCGACCCAGGACTTGCAGCCGGCGTAGCGATCGATCAGGGGGACGGTCTGGGGGGCCGGCAACCGGAAGGCGCGGATGACGCCAACCACCAAGGGTTGCTGGGGCTGCCACTTGAGCCGCTGCTCAAGAAAGGCGTCGTTATAGATATGAAAGGGCTCCAACCGCTTGACGATGGCCGGATCAACCGAAGCGACCGACTCCACCACTTCCCCGTAGAGCACGAACCGCACGGAGCCTTCAGGCGCCCGTTGTTGAACGGCCTCGTCGAAATATCCCTCGAACGGTTGACGGAGAAATTTCATCGCCTGGTGCTCAAACGTCGGATAGCACACGAACTGCCGGGCCGCCCACTCAAACCCGCTGCCCGGCTCGATCAGGCCGCCCTTGCGGATCAACACGAGCTGCTCTCCCCGTTCGATGGCGAGGAGCACGGTCGCCCATTCCTTCAAAGCCATCTGACAAGACATGTTCTTCAGTGTTGTCATCGGGCTCCGACAAGCTTCAAGAAATCCTCCAGGGTCGGGATCTTCAGGAAGGGATTGTGTTGTTTTTCCTGGCCGATCGTCGAGGTGGGCACGTCGGCGTAGTTGTGCCCGGGGTAGACGGTGGTGCCATCGTCGAGCTTCTTCAGGGTGTTCACGAGGCTGTCGTAGAGCGCGCGAGGATCCCCGCCCGGCAGATCGCAGCGCCCGCAGGCGCGGATGAACAGCGTGTCGCCGGTCAGCAGCCGATCGCCGACCTGGAGGCACTGCGAACCGGGCGTATGGCCGGGCGTGTGGACCAGGGTGACGGGAATCGTCCCGACCTGGATGATGTCCCCGTGTTTGACCGGCTTGAGACTGGAGGGCTGGATGTCCAACAGGCCCGCCTCGGTGGTATGGACATGGACCGGCACATCCACCGCCTTGAGCAACGGTCCAAGCCCCAGGACATGGTCGAAGTGGGTGTGCGTGAGGATCGCGCCCGTCAGGCGATAGCCATCCTGCTCAGCCGCACGAAGGATCGAGGGCACCTCCCAGCCGGGATCGATCACGGCGGCTTCCTTGGTCGTCGGATCGCCCAGCAGATAGATGAAATTCTGCATGGGCCCCAGCTCCAATTGCTTGAGGTAGATCGGCCGTGTGGACATGGGCGACTCCTATTGTACAATAAGACCATGGCACGTCCACGAATCACTATCACTTCCGCGGCGATCAAGCGGGTGCGCAATCACGACGGCTGGGTCTTTCGTGACGAAATCCTCCGCGCCGACGCCTCCCTCCCCGCAGGAGAACTCGTTGACGTGACCGATCACCAAGAACGGTTTGTGGCCTGCGCCTTCTATAACGCCCATTCCCATATCCCCCTTCGCATCGTCAGCCTCGATGCCGACGAGGCCAATGATCCGACGTGGCTGCCTCATCGGATCACCCAGGCGATCGCGCAGCGGCAGCGCCTCACCCACACGAACGCCAAGCGGCTCATCTTCAGCGAAGCGGATCGCCTCCCCGGCTTGATCGTTGACCAGTATGCCGATTATCTCGTCGTCCAATTCCGCAGCGCCGGCATGGATCGGCTGCGCGGGATAGTCGTCGAGTCGCTGCACGCCTTGCTGCAACCCCAAGGGATGTTGGAGCGAAGCGACAAAGAGTTCCGCGAGGAAGAAGGCTTGCCGGCAATCACGCAGGTCCTCCGTGGAGACGTCCCGCAGCGCATCCTGATCGAGGAAGGGCCCCTGCGATTTCTCGTTGATCCCTACCAGGGCCTGAAGACCGGCTTCTACCTTGATCAGCGCCCCACGCGAACCCGATTGCTGGCTCTGGTGGAGCCGAACCAACGGGTGCTGGATGCCTTCAGCTATACCGGCTCGCTGGGGATTGCGGCGGCCCGGCGTGGGGCCCGCGTGGTGTGCGTCGAACAGCAGGAATCGTTCATCGAGCTGGCCAAGGAGAACGCTCGACTCAATGGCGTGGAGGACCGTATCGAGTGGGTCGCGGGGGATGCGTTCTACTGGCTGACCGCCCAGGCCGAGAGCAAGACGAACTTCCAGTGGGTCGTGCTCGATCCGCCGGCTTTAGCCAAACAGAAATCGCAGGTGGTGAAGGGCCGCCAAGCCCTGCATCACCTCGTCGTGCACGCGCTCCGTCTGCTGCCACCCGACGGCTCGCTCCTGTTGAGCGTGTGCACCTATCATTTGCTCAACGCGACCGAGGAGATCGTGCGGATTGCGTCAGCCGACGTGGGATGTCGCTTGAGCGTCCGCGATCAGTGGCTGCAGGCGGAGGATCACCCGTGGATTCTGCACGTGCCGGCCACGCGCTATCTGACGAGCTGGCACTTTTCTACGAATGCGTAGCCCGCACGCGACGCACGATGATCCTTCGACTCGCTTACGCTCGCTCAGGATGATCGTGAGCAAGCGAAGCACGTCGAACGATCAACGGCTTAACCCACCAACACAGCCCACTCAAGAGCAGCGTCACCAGGTAGGAACACAAGAGCAACAACAGCGTCACCGTCAATCCGACCGACGGATCAATGCCCTGCCATTCGAGGACGGTGATCGTGGCGAGGTCCTTTGAACCGAATCCGACCATCGAAATCGGGATGATGCGGCCGATGATTCGGCTAAACGCCATAATCTGGCCGGTGAGGACAATCGGCAACGCGATGCCCAGCGATCGAAGGATGGCGTCGAACTGATAGAACAAGATCACGAACGCGAGCGCCGTGACGAGGAGCGGGACGATCAGTTTCGGCGAACTCAGCGTTTTCATCCCTGCCCAAAATTCGGTCATGTCGATCTGCCAGGGGGAGAGCTTGCGCCATTTCTTGGCCAGTTTACGCAACGAGACCACCCAGATGCCGATTCCCGCCGCGAGGACGCATAACACCACCGCACTCACCAGCACCACACGCTGGACGCCTTGAACGAGGGGAAACGCGGCCAGCAATTGCAGTCCCCACAGCCCGAATCCCACGATCACGACCCAATTGAGCACTTTTTTCATCACGACACTCGACAGCGCATAGCCGAAGGTGATGCCGGTATTCATCGAGATATAGCCGGCCGCGAGCAACTCGCCCACATGGCCGGGTGTGACAAGCCCCAGGTATTGGCTCGCCAAATAGGCGACAAGCGTCTTCGGATACGCCTGTTGGATGCGCTGGCGAGCGAGGAGCAGTTGCCACACGAACGCCTCGAGCAGCAGTTGGAAGACCGTCAGGACCATGCACAACCCCAGCCAGCGCAGGTCGATGCGAGTTAGCTGCACCCCTTCGCTGGTGGGAAGCCGCAGCAACAGCACCGCAAACGCGACCACGCCGAGGAAGCGCAGCCACCATACCAGCGCGCTCTTGACGGGTTTGCGGAATTGAAACGCTAAGCCTTGTCCCATCTATCGTCGTCTCAAAATAGAACACGGCAGCATCATCATGACGCTGCCGTATCGGAATGTCAACCCTGCGGAGGGTACCACAGGCCGTGCACGTTATGGAGTGGTCGTCTCACCCGCTGACGCTGGAGCCGAAGTGGCTGCATCAGGAGACGTGGTCCCGGATGCCGGCTGTTCTGCGGTCTGGGCTGGAGCCGATTCCGCCTGAGCCGCTTCGGGTGCCGGTGCGGCCGTATCAGCCACCGGTGCAGCAGGGATTTCGGCTGGTGGGGCGACAGGAGCGACTGGCCCCGACATCGACTGTCCCGTGGTCGGGGCTGTGGCAGTGGCTGGTGCTTCTGCGCTGGTCACTTTGACATTGACCGCGTGCCGCTTGGCGGTGTTAATGTCAAAGTTGTACTCCACCTCCACCGCCAGACCTTGGGCCAAATCGGCCGCTGCCACGGCCTGTTCCCCGCGGGCAATCTTCGTTTCCTGACTCAGATAGATCGGCGTCTCAAACCCGTAGCGATCTTTGACCTTGAGGAGTGTCACCGCGGGATCGTTCGTATCAAGGGAGATCACCTCCCCCTTAATCAGCAGGGTCGGCAAGGTTTTCGAGCCTTCCTCCGCCAACACGACCGGCGCGGCTGCTGCGGTCATCATCGCCGCCGCAACCATCCACGATGAGAACGTGCGCTTCATGTCCCTTCACCTCCTTGACCAATGCTGCAAGTATGAAATATTAGTATAGTCGACTAGCCAGCTTTGTCAACCCCGACCTCGCGCGCGTGTTGTATCTTGCACGTTTCCAAAAAGCTGCGAATCCCTTTCAACATGACGGACCGCTCCACCCACAACACCAACCGGCTCGGAACGTTGACCGCAGGCTTCAACCACGTGGCCAGTTCCACGTGAGTCCCCCCGTCCTCGTCAGGCTCAAGCCAACAGACCCCTCGGTAATCCCCGATGATCTCATGGACCATGCGGAAGCGGACGGCCTTCGGCGGCTCCTGCTCCACCTCGAAGACGAAATGGAGATCTTTCCAGAGCACCTTGATATCAATGGCAATCACCCGGCGGTTTTCGGTCTCCTCAAGGATCGTCACCGAATTGACCCCTGGCGTCATCGGCCCGAGATCGCTGTAGTCGGTGGACAGCGCCCAGGTTTGCTGCAGATCGGTCGGCGCCATAAAGCCCGCGCCGGCAAAAATCCCCTCACGCCGACTGGCCTTCTGCCGCCACCGCACCATCCAGGTGCCTACCTCGTAGTCGTGGACCCATTGCCTCGGCCACGGCGCCTCAATGAACGCCGTGTCAATCGACGCGGACGCTGGTGGTGTCATCAAGAAACCAGCCACTCCCAACACAACACCCACGAATACCCGTCCCCTCGACTCCCCCGCCTTTGGCGGGGTCGCTCGGGATGTCGCCAGATGGGCTCCACTCATCGAGGCGCCTCCAGCGTCAGCGCAACCGCATTGACGCAGTATCGTTTCCCTGTGGGCTGCGGTCCGTCGCCAAACACGTGCCCCAGGTGGGAGCCGCATCGCGTGCAGCGCACCTCCTCGCGCACCATGCCGAAGGAAACGTCTTTGTGGACCGTCACGTTCAAGGGCGACACCGGCTCCCAAAAACTCGGCCAGCCCGTGCCGGACTCAAATTTCTTCCCGTAGGCAAACAGCGCCGTGCCGCACGCGACACAGCGATAGACGCCTTCGCCTGAGTGGGGAATCGCGCACTGGCGGCTGAAGGGCCGCTCCGTCCCCTTGCGGCGCATCACCTCGTATTGCTCAGGGGTCAAGAGCTGCTTCCACTCGGCATCCGACTTGACCACCGGCTCGACCTCTTCCACCGCGTTCGTCTCCGGATTAAAGATTTGGATCGTCTTCGGCGTCTTCGGATTCATCCCCGCCCCCACAACCAGCGGAATAAGCGGCACAAGAATCCACGCGCTCCATACGCGCCTCATGGGACGGTGAGAAGATCGTGAGGGGTCAACAGCTTGAACGACACGCGCGGCTGCTTCCGAGCGAGGCGGGTCCGGAGGAATCTCGCCCGTAATCCTTCAAGGAGCCTCCGCTCTTGTCGTGGGTTGACCTGAGCCCACTTGCACTCAGCGATGAGCCATCGCCGGTTGGGCAGCGGTGCGACAAGGTCGAGTTCAACGTCGCCCTCCCAATACCGGCAAGCCCCCGGATACGCCTGACGGCAGTATGATTCCCAGAGGCGCGCGGCGTGCTGATGCAGGAGGTTGTGTCGTTCTCGAGGTGTCAGATGAGGCCAGCGGCTGCGCGTGGCCAGATAGGTCCCATAGTAAAAGGCCAGGGCCGGATCAGGAATGCTGTAGAGCACTTTCTTGGTCGTGCGAGGGGATTCGCCAAACGGTAGCTCTCGATGGAGCAGACCCAACTGAAGGAGCAGCGCCAAGGGCCTTGAGAGATTGCTTTGGACCGTGCCCAGCCGCGCGGCGAGTTCACTGGGTTTGGTGACCCCGCGACCCACCAGGTCCAGGATGGCCTTCGGCAGTGAACCCACGATGCCTTCATCCCGCAGAAGATGGCTGGGCTCTTCGGCCAAGATGGCTGCGGGATTCATATAGAGGTGTTCGACTTGACGCACCAGCGAAGTGCGAGGCATCAACTTCCAGTAATGCGGCACCCCCCCGACCAGGCTAAAGCGAACAAAGGACGTCGGGTCCCGTCGCTCATACCCGAGGGCGCGGCAAAACCAGCGGTAGCCCAGCGGCTGCAGATTTAGATGGAGGGAGGCCCGTCCATACAGCGGTGAGGCTTGGTGGAGGAACTGGGAATACAGCATGGATTGGGATGAGCCGGAAACAAGCACCAACGTCCGATGCTTGGGAAGCTCGTGGTCAACCCACTTCTGCACAAGGCTGGGGAGGGTGGGATCGCCCTGCACCCAATAGGGGAACTCATCGAGGACCATAAGCCGGGGAAGCCGCTCACGGGAGAGCAGTCGGAAGAACTCCCCCCAGCTCTTCGGCGTCACGTCACGAAAGATCGGCCACGCCTCCCGGACCTCTTCTACGAGATGGAGCAGTTGTTGCTGGGGGGTCCCCTCAACAGCTTGGTGGTAGATCCCGCCAAAGCGCTGGATGGCATGCTGGAGGAGCGCCGTCTTCCCGACGCGGCGACGGCCCGTCACATACCCGAAGCCCCCCTGCCGGAGCCGCCGGGCGATGTGCGCCAGCTCATTCTCACGATCCCAAAATCCCTGCATGGCGCTTTAAATAGTACACAATGAACATTATGTTAGTCAAGCACAATATTGAGAACCTCACGAGCCTGCGTGATGATGCACCTCAACACAGCTCACACCATCGGGGCCGACGGTGGCCTCATGCGGCGTGTGAGGGGGCAAGTCGAGCTGCTCACCGGCGCGCAGCACCACATCGCGTCTCTCCAGGGTCAGATGGAAGGTGATGCTGCCCTGCTCGATGACCAGCACCTTGCGGTACGGATGTTCATGCACCGCATAGATCGCCCCCGGCCCGTTCGTCCACCGTTCAGTCATTTCGATATTCAACCACAATCAGGAAGGTTTCAAAAGATTGAGTTTTTGTAATTCGCCCAATACCGCTGCCGGCAGGTCTCCTCCAGGCGCCTGAGCTGCATATTTTGCCAGACGAATTCACCGATCGCCAACCCACCCAACCACCCCAAGGTCCCGGTATGGAAATAGCCATAAAACAGCGCCTTGTCAAAATCACGAACGAAGGCGAGGACATAATATCCCAGAAGGCTTGCTAAGAGCACCACGGCCTCAGCCACATTCCAATTGAGGACGAGGTTGGAGTTGGGCGAGCGCATCGCTCTCCGCTCTTCCCTCAGATAGGTGAGGCCAAACACGATGAGAAAAATACTCCCGCCGAGCCGTAAGCCGTAAGAAAAACTAAACGGATAATATCGGGCCACGGTCATCAGCACGACAAACGCCGTGACTGCAATCAGCTGCCATATCCTTCGAGTCATGATGATTGTGGTCGACCGTCTCGCCATACCCTCCTCCTGGGAGGCTCTCGATCTCGCGTTCTTTGAACCGCCAGCGGGTGACCTCTTCGATGCCATACTGGACGACGATGCGATCTTCACGGGCGGGCTTCCAGGGTCTCGACGTAGCGCTTCTTGAGTTGTTGGGCCCGATTAAGGAACTGGAGATACTCCGGCGGGACGCGCTTGCGCTCGACATAGAACTTCCGGAAGGCCGCCAGGGCACAAGGGTGTGAAAGTCCGCGCAATCCGATGTGCGCCAGGGCGCCGAGCACCGCGTGGTACATGGCGTAGTAGCCGCAGACGACCGTCCAGTCAAACAGCTCCCTCCCGGTACATCAGCTGCATGGCCCGGAGGTTCACGCGGGCTTTCTCCAGATGTGCCCGCGCGGTGCGCTCATCCGGGGAAATCCGCACCAGTCCTGGTGTGGGGGATGCCCGCACTCGTGCAGGAGCCGATCAATTCGCTCAGCCATGGCTGTTCAGTGCCTCCAGGGCCAGTCGCCAAAAGAGGAACTCGTTATAGAGCACCACCCGATCCCGCCAGAGCTCGTCATAGAACGCGGTCCGCTTGCGCAGGCCGTCCGTGAACTGCGCGATAGTCGTATTGACCGGGGCCAGGTCGAGTAACGGTTCCACATGGCGGCGGACGGCGTCAAACCATTTGCCGGTGGCTTTCGTGTCGCGTGGGGTGACGGTCAACAGGTCAATGTCGCTGCCTCGCTTCCAGGCGCCTCGGGCCACCGAGCCGAACAGGGCGATCAGTTGGATCTCATGCTCTGACACCGCCAGCAGCCGGTCGGTCAGTTCGCCCAGCAACCTCGCCATGGCCTTGTGGCGCTGGAGGAAGGCCTGTCTGCGCGCCAGCTCAAAACCTTCGAAGATCTTGATGAGTTCGGGGTTAGCCAGGTTGGCCGTGAAGAACGTCATCGCCCCGACCTTGCGTCGGCGCAGCAACCCGGCCTCTGCAAAGGCCTTGGTGAACTTGTGGACGTTGTCTGGGACGAGATCCGTCTTCCTGGAGATGGCCAGCTGGTGGAGCTCTAGGAGAGGGTCCTGGAAGTACAGGTGGAGGATGCGCTCCTTGCCGGGCGAGAGGTACATCGGGTCGTGGCTCTCTGCTGTAGAAACAGTTTTCTCTAACGTAGTATATTCACGGTCTGTTGTCAACGGCATTCTCCTCATCACTCTGCGGTTTATGCAAGCCATGGCGGAGGAGGTGATCGAACAGCGCCTCGGCGATGAGGTTGGCGATTTCGTCATCAAGGGCTTCGAGTCGAGGATCCGGGGACTCTGGTGTGAAGCTGGGTTGAGGGTCAGTCATCGGTGAGCGCGTCGAGTGGGGCTCCCGCCGCCTCCGCCTGAGCCTGGGCATGGGTCAGTTCCTGGGTCTGCTGAGCTCTGAGGTCGGCCAGGTCGCGATGGAGGCCGGCCAGCGCATCCTGACGACCGGCTTCTTGCTCCCCTAGATTTCGTCCCCACATCTAGGGGAGCAGGAACGTCACGAGCTCAAGACAGGCGATACGATTTACTTCAACTCTGAGAGCATATCACTGCGATAGCGATGCGACCTGACGTTGGGATCTTCCAACGGGATGGCCGCCCGCTACGACGTGTAGGCGCCGTCCCACAACGCGTCCAGGAACTCGCGCCAGGGCAGGAGCGACACGCGCCCGACGGTTCTCGGCCGCGCCTCAAGGGTCACGCACAGATAGCGTTTGAGTCGCTGCTCTTCAGCCAGTGCGATCAGCGACTTGAGATCGTTGGGCGAAACGTGCTCCTTGGCCTTGACCTCGATGGCTGTGTGGTCGCCCAGCAGGAAATCCACTTCAAAGCCGGAGGTCGATCGCCAGTAGC
>CAZUWM010000048.1:0-11935 GCA_964624155.1 uncultured Planctomycetales bacterium | reverse complement strand
CGCCTTCGACGATTTTCAATGCGCGGTCTTTCGCCCGGTAGGTGTACGTGGGCATAGTGTGAGTATAGCAAAGGATTTTACATCTGTGTCATCTGTGGTAAGAATCTGCGTCATCTGTGGCTAGGTGACGCGAAGGACTTCTTGCGGGGTCGTGAGACCTTGCGTGATTCTGAGCCACCCGTCCTGGCGCAAGGCTCTCATGCCGTGCTGCTGAGCTGCGCGACGGATCTCATGGGAGGACGCTCGTTTGAGGATCATCTGCTGGATGGGATCATCCACCACCAAGAATTCGTAAATCGCGGTACGGCCTCGATACCCCGTCCCTTTGCAGGTCTGACACCCTCGGCCCCGCTTGAGCGTCCGCGGAAGGTCCTTGACGTCGAACTGCTCCCGCAGGGCTGGTGGAGCCGGCACGTCTTCTTGGCACTCCTGACACACGACCCGTACCAACCGCTGGGCGATGAAACACAGCACCGATGAGGAGACTAAAAACGGCTCGATGCCCATGTCGAGCAAGCGAGTCACCCCTCCGGCGGCATCATTGGTGTGCAGGGTCGAAAAGACCAGGTGCCCTGTCAAGGCGCTGCGAATCGTGATCTCCGCCGTCTCCGGATCGCGCACCTCCCCGACCATCATCACGTCGGGATCATGCCGCAACATCGAACGCAGTCCCTGGGCAAACGACAAACCGATTTTCGGGTGCACCTGAATCTGCGTAATCCCCGCCAGTTGATACTCGATGGGGTCTTCGATGGTCAGGATCTTCCGGTCAGTCGAATTCAGCTTGGAGAGACACGCATAGAGGGTCGTCGTTTTGCCCGAACCCGTCGGCCCGGTAACAAACAGGATCCCATGCGGCCGATCGATGAGCTGCGAGAGGATCTCCAGGTGATCCTTCACCAGTCCCAAGTGTTCCAGGCTGTAGAGCATCGTCTGGGACAACAACCGGGTGACAATCCCTTCTCCGTGAGGGGTCGGCACCACGGAGACGCGCAGGTCGAACTCCTGATTGTTCAAGCGGACCTTGATCCGACCGTCTTGCGGCAGGCGCTTCTCCGCGATATCGAGTCTCGCCATGACCTTCACGCGAGAGATCACGGCCTGGTGCAGTTTCACCAAATCTTGTGGAATGGGGACTTCATGCAACACGCCGTCGATGCGCTGGCGGATGCGCATGAATTTCTCATACGGTTCAATGTGGATGTCGGTGGCTCGATCCTTGACGGCTTGGAGGATCAACTGATTGACGAAGGAGACGATCGAGGCTTCATCGGCCAGCGCACCGAGGTCCTCCGCCGCGGGGGCGGACGGTGCGGCTGTTCGCGTGCCCTCATCCAACAGTTGCTCAACGGCTGAGGCGCCGAGTCCATAATGCCGCTGAATCGCCTCGCGGATTTCCTGCGGTCCCGCCAAGACCGGTTTGACGTCGCAATCCAGGAGGAGCTTCAGCTCATCAATCGTATGGACATCAAACGGATCCGCCACCGCGACTTCCAAGGCGTTGTTGACGAATCGAAGGGGAAGCAGGGTGTAGTGGTCGGCGAATTTCGCGGGAACTTTCTCAAGGGCTTTGGGGTCGAGGACGAATGCTTTCAATCGTACGAAGGGGAGGCTGAGCTGGTCCGCCAGCAGGGGGACCAAAACTTCTTCAGAGACGACCCCCATGCGGATGAGGATCTTGCCCAGAAACTCCTCGGTCCGCTTCTGCTCGGCGAGCGCCGCCTCCAAGTCTTGCGAGGTGACGAGTCCCCGTTCAACCAGGATCTGGCCGATCATCTGCCGCTTGCGCGCAACCGCCATAACAGGATCAACCATACCATACCTCTGAGATGAGGACAAGAGCGGGGACGATTAGCCGCGGAAGGCGCGGAAGGCGAGGGTGGCGTTGTGGCCGCCGAAGCCGAGGGAATTGGAGAGGGCGACATCCACCGGTTGCCGGCGGGCGTGGTTCGGCACGTAATCGAGGTCGCACTCCGGATCGGGATGCTCGTAGTTGATCGTGGGGGGGATCGCCCCGTGATGGATGGTCAGGCAACTAATGATGCCTTCCACCGCGCCGGCTCCACCGATGAGGTGACCCATCATCGACTTGGTCGAAGAGATCGGCATACGCTTGGCATGATCCTTGAAGACCCGCTTCATGGCCATCGTTTCGATCTTGTCGTTCAGCTCGGTGGAGGTGCCGTGTGCATTCATATAGGACACCTGCTCGGGATTCAGCTTCGCATCCTGCAAGGCCGCTTCCATCGCCCCTGCCGCACCGGCGCCGTCCGGATCAGGTGCCGTCATGTGGTACGCATCGGCGGTTCGGCCATAGCCCACCATCTCGGCGTAGATCGTGGCTCCTCGCGTCTTGGCATGCTCCAATTCTTCCAACACCATCACGCCGGAGCCTTCTCCGATCACAAAGCCATCGCGTTCGTTGTCAAACGGTCGGCTGGCGCGGGTGGGCTCGTCGTTGCGACGCGAGAGCGCCATGAGCGCGCAGAAGCCTCCGACCGCTAGCGGGGTGATACAACTCTCGGTTCCGCCGCCCAACATGATGTCGGCATCGCCGCGCTGGACAATCCGAAACGCCTCCCCAATGCCGTGGGCCCCTGAGGCACAGGCCGAGGTCGTACAGCAGTTCGGCCCCTTCATCCCCAGCGTGATCGCCACCTGACCCGAGGCCATGTTGCTGATCATCATCGGAATCAGGAACGGGCTCAGTTTCTGCGGACCTTTCGAGGCGAGGGTTTCCTGCTGCTGCTCGATGAGACCGATGCTGCCAATCCCGCAGCCGATCCACACCCCCACGCGGAACGGATCCCCATCAGCGAGATTCAACCCCGAGTCCGCAACGGCCTGCTTGGCCGCCGAGACCGAAAACTGCACAAACCGCTCGGTACGCTTCACCTCCTTGGCACTGAGATAGACGGCAGGGTCAAAATCCCTGACTTCTCCGGCGATCTGCGAAGCGAACGGGGTGGGATCGAAGGCGGTAATGCGCCGAATGCCGCTGTGGCCCTCCACGAGATGCTGCCACATGCTCGGCACATCGTTGCCCACGGGGGTGATCGCCCCCCACCCTGTCACGACGACGCGTCTCATGTTATGAGCGCGCGACTTATGGAACGATAGTGAACATAAGTCGCTGCGCGAGTTACACCCCGCCTTCGGCGGGGTGACGGTCTCAAATGAAAAACGTCCGCGGACATCAGCGGACGTTCACTCGATTGTGTGAATGGAGGGAAGGCTTACTTGGCGCCGGCGCTTTTCTGATCGATGTAGCGCATGGCATCGCCGACGGCCACCATCTTCTCGGCGTCTTCGTCGGGAATCTCAATCCCGAACTCTTCCTCGAGCGCCATGACCAATTCCACCGTATCCAGCGAGTCCGCGCCGAGGTCTTCGACAAAGGAGGCCGTATCCGTCACTTCCTCGATCTTCACCCCGAGTTGCTCGGCAATAATCGCTCGAACTCGATCATGCACCGACTCAGCCATCACTTCCTCCTGTTAATAGGTTCGCCACTTGCGAAGTCGATAGTCAAGAAAAAGCCACGCATCACCCCGCTACACCACAACTCCTCACCAGCCGGTCATGCCGCCGTCCACCACGAGGACATGTCCCGTGATGTACCGGGAGGCATCACTGACCAAAAACAGCGCGGCCTGCGCGACATCCAGGGGTTCGCCCAGCATCCCCATCGGGATGAGCGCCCTCAGCCGCTCTTTCGCCTCGTCAGGCAACTTCTCCGTCATCTCCGTTTTGATAAATCCCGGAGCAATCGCGTTACACGTAATCCCGCGGCTGGCCAATTCCTTCGCGACAGCCTTGGTCATACCGATCATGCCCGCTTTGGACGCCGCGTAATTCGCCTGACCAGGATTGCCAATGAGCCCCACGATGGAGGCGATGCTCACGATCCGGCCTCGCCGGGCTTTCAGCATTGCCTTCGCGACGGCTCGGGTGCAGAGGAAGGATCCCTTCAAATTGATATCGAGCACCCGGTCCCACTGGGCCTCGTCCATGCGGACGAGCAAACCATCTTGGGTGATCCCAGCGTTGTTGACGAGTATATCGATTTTGCCTAGCTTGTCAAGGACTTTCGAGACGGCCTCCTCCACGACGGAGGCGCTCGTCACATCGACGACGAAGCCCTCGGCCCGTCGGCCCAACGCCCGCAGCTCGGAAGCGGTCTGTTCGAGAGCCGGCGCGTTGACATCGAACAGCGCCACATCCGCTCCCTCCCTGGCAAAGAGGGTGGCGATTTCCTTCCCGATACCCCGGGCACCGCCGGTAATCAGGGCGACGTGGTTGGTCAGTTGCATGGCGAGGGATTATAGCAGAAAACGCGGCTTAGTGGGTGTGAGGTTCCGAGGCGGATCCGTGGAGATGCGCATCCGCCGGATCCAGTTTGGGCACATGGTTGGGCGTCAACTTCCCTTCCTGATAGAGCGCCACCACCGCATCGACCACCTTGGGATCGAACTGGGTCCCGCGGCAGCGTGTGAGTTCTTCGATGGCTTCAGCGATAAGCATCCCTTTCCGATAGGGCCGGTCGCTGATCATCGCATCAAAGGCATCCACCACCGCCGCGATGCGCGCCCCGAACGGGATCTCCTCGCCCTTGCGCCCCTCGGGGTACCCCGAGCCATCGTAGCGCTCATGGTGGTAGCGGACGTTCATCGCCATGTCCCTCAGATGGGCGATCTTCTCCAACACCTCCGCTCCCTCCACCGGGTGTCGGCGCATGACGTTCCACTCCTCCTCCGTCAGGGGTCCGGGTTTGTACAGGATTTCTTTCGGAGTAAAAATCTTGCCAATGTCATGCAGGAGGATGCCCGCAAGCAGCACCTCTTCAGAGCTCGTCCCAAAGTCCGCCCCTTGTTCGCGCAATTTCTTGATGATTTTCGACGCGTACTCGACGCTGCGCAGCACGTGTTCTTGGGTATAGTGCGGATCGATCTTGGACACCACCGCGGAGAAGGCGGCCACGATACCATGCACCACCCGCCGCAGGCGCGCGACCGACTCTTTCAGTTCCTCATTGACCTGCCGCAGCTCCTCATACAGCGAGGTGCTGACTTTGGCGAGGACCTCTTCTTTCAAGTACTCCAGGCTGAAGGGCTTGACCACGTAGTCGCTGACCCCCAGCTCCCGCGCTTTGCGGATGGTCTCCTCATCCTCCGTCGCCGTGATCACGATGATCTTCATGGTCTCATCCACCGCTCGAGCTTCCTTGAGGATATCCAGCCCATTGAGACCCGGCATCCGCAAGTCGAGAAACACCAAGTGAGGCCGTTCGCTGCGGATGCATTTCAGCGCGGAGGCACCGTCATGGGCCACCAGCACCTGGTAGCCTCGTTCGGAGAAGAAATCCTGGAACAACCGACAGATTTTCTGCTCGTCGTCAGCGACTAGTAGTTTCACCATCGGGCTCTGCTACCACCTTACCCTATTCCCGCTTCACTTGACAAGTTGATCCAGCTCCTCAAGACGGATGGGCTTCTTGAGGAAGGCGGCATCTAGAGGGATCATGTCTTCACGGGACACCTCGTCGGATCCCGTGATCACGACGGCCTTCACTCGAGGGTTCACCTGCCGGGCGTGCCGCAACACGCGAAGACCATCAACGTCCCCCTTGAGGAACACATCGACGAGGAGCACGTCAGGCGGTGGATGGCGTTGCAGGTGGGCGACGGCACGTTCCCCAGAGTCGTAGCCGGCGACCTGATGGCCCTGCGATTGGAAATGCGAGGTCAGGAGGTTCAGGACCTTCGGCTCATCCTCCACGATGAGGACGTTCATCCCACCACCTGCTCGAGCCGCTGAAGGCGGCACGTTCGAAGAACGTTGGCCCTCCGGGCCGCGAGCAGGTGGTGGGATCATTTCATCACGGCGAGCTTGGCGACGGGCAGTTCAATCGTAAACACCATGCCTTGTCCGTACTTCGAATGCGCCCGAATCGTGCCCCCGTGCGCCTCAATGATTTTCTTGATGACGTATAACCCTAAGCCCGTGCCTTTCTCCACCGTCGCTTTCGTCGTATAGAACGGCACAAACAATCTCGACAGTTTCTCGGATTCCACGCCGATGCCGGTGTCCGCGACCTCGATCCCGATCGTCTGTGGTTCTTTCAACGTCGCCGTGATCTGAATCGTCCCGCGATAGGGTCGACCGTCCAGATGATAGCGCAGCCTGCCCTCAGCGATGAGCTGCTCCTTGGTTTTGATCGCATCATAGGCGTTATCAACGAAGTTCAAAAAACACTCGCCCAACTGCGACAGATCCCCCAGGATCGGCGGCAAATCTTCAGGGACGCTCACTGAAAAATCCACCTCATCCAGCTTCACCTTGTGCTGCACCACATCGACACCGGCCTTGATGGCGGCGGCGAGGGAGAGCGGTTGATACCCGCTGGCGGCGGGCCTGGCCAGCTTGCGGATCGAGGCCACCACCTCCCCGCCCTTCATCGCTTCTTCCTCGAGGCTGGCAAACTGGTCGTAGCACTCCTGCAGCGCTTGCCGCAGCGTTGACGCGTCATCAGAGCCATTCGCCAGCAGTTGTCTGATTTTGTACTTCTGACTCGAGGACACCACCGACACCACGTTGAAGCGGTTGTTCACCTGATGGCCCATCGAGCTGGCCATCGTCCCGAGTGAAGCCAGGGTGGCGGCGTGAAACAACGCGGCCTGCCGCTGTTTCTCTTCTTCGTAGAACCGCGCATTTTCAATCGCCACCGCCGCCTGATTCGCCAGCGTCGAAAACACCACCAAGTCCTCGGTGGTAAAGAGCTGGCCGCGCGGCTTTTCGCCCAGCACCACAAACCCGATCAGGTGATCCTCTCGGAAACTCGGCACGACGACGCTGGCGTGCAAGGCCTCCATCTGCTTCACCGCCCGTGCCTTCCGAAACGTCTGCGCATCGCGAGTAGGCTCGCCCCCGATCTCTGAAGCGAGCTCTTCCCGCACGAGGGGCTCGCGGGCATGCTTCAACAGCTCAATCAACTGGGTATCGCTTAAGACGCGATGGCTCGACTCAATCCACTGGCGGTTCCGAGCGGCGCTTAAGACAAACGCCCCGCCCTCATGGACGTCTTCCAGGAACACCGCCGCATGGGTCAGCTTGACCGCCTTGGTGATGATATAGACAATCAGGTTCAGCAGCCGTTTCAGCTCCCGAATCTGGGTCATCCCTTGCGAGGCCCGCAACAAGGTGTTCTGATAGCGCCGTTGCTCTTTCAACAACCGGTTCTCGGCCCGTTTCTGCCAATAGAGATTGACGTAGTGCGCGACCGTCGTCAGCCCCGCCCCGCCCACCCACGCCCACACCCACCACCGGGCGCCCAGCGCTTGTTCCAGATGGGCCTGCCACGTCAACGCCACCCCCAGCGGCACCCCCAACAGCAACGCATACACCACCGCAAACACCGCCGTCCGCGTGACCACCACGTTGATATCCATCAGCCGATACCGGACGATGGCATACGTCGTCGCCAGAGCGTAGAGCGGAATCGCATACGTTCCAAATGGCATGACAGACGGAATCTCGATGTTGAAGGTCGGAAGAAAGTTGGGCGCCCCGCCAAGATACGCGATGAACATGGACCAGTAGAAATACGTCAGTTGATTCCGCTTGGCCCCTGAGGAGGAGACGTACACCTTGAAGAGTTCAATCAACCCATACACCGCCAGTCCGACCCAGAAGACAAAGAAGACCGGATAGACAGTTCCCGGGTTGATGAAGTAGCGGAAGGAAAACTTCGGGACCACCTCTCGAATGAACAGCGGGCTGGCGTTGAGGAGCAAGCAGAGGATGCCGAAGAGATACACGGCTCGTATGAATGGCCGCCTCTTCCGTTGCAACGGTGGATCCAGCACGCTCATGACAAAGTGCACGAAAAAGATGGGGATGAAGATGACCCCCACGTGATTGAGCCGCCACCAGAAGAGCGCCGTGCGGGCATCTGCGGCGGTGATCGCCAGCACCTCAAGGCTGCTCCACCACGAGATGGCGAGCGAATAGAGCGCGTAGGTCACGTTCGTGAGCCGTTTGCGGCCTTTCAGATAAATAAAAACCGCCAACACACAATGCGTGGCGGCGGTCACGAGAAACGCGGTGACGTAATGGGGTAACATGCCGTGCCTTCGATCAGGAAACTCCTTCTAACAGACGTGTGCTCCATGCGGCATACGCCATGGCAATCGCGTAGGGTGGAATCAGATACAACCCGAAGGGGTACCACGGAGGAATACGGACATCAATCATGATCAGGAAATTATCCATCCCGCCGAGATAGGCCAGCAGATGCGTCAGGAGCAGAATGCGAAGAGCGACTTGCTTGCCTCGAGGCAGACGGGGTAGATGGCGGAGCAATCGGACCGTTCCCCAGACGACCATCACGACAAAGAGGAGAAAATAGAGCGGATACGCGATGGCCGGCTTGGGGTAGGCATAGGCATCTCGGTAAGCCGTCCCATCGGTAAAGAAGCTCGTCCACAAGTTCAGCAGATTAAACACGATGGTCAGGGCGTAGCCAACGAGCAGACCCCGGCGGCTAGCCAGGGTGGTGTCACCGGTCAAGGCCAGCGCGAAATGAAACATGAGGACAGGGATGAAGGTGCACCCCACATGCAGCAGCCACCCCCACCAGAACGGTGAGAGGAGCCGGATCGTGGAAAATTGGGAACCGACGAAGAACGCCCAAAAGCCGATGCTGAACCAGTACCACGCGGCGATCTGATTGACGCGACGTCGAAGACCTAACCCCAACACCAACCCCGCCACCACGAGGGCGCAAACGGAACTGACCGACGCCGACAGCGTGAAATGATTCATGCGGTGAGGAGATCGTGCTCGGCTGGCTTTTTCCTGATCAGCTCCATATGCCACACCGTCGCGTTGGAGTCGGCCAGGCAGGTCGCCGCCCCCGCACGGATCGAGGGAGGGATGAGAATGAGGCGGCCCTCTCGATCCGCAAACGCCAGTTTTTGGCCGCCGACGGCGATTACCTGACCGGTGGCCTTGTGGGTCAACGTAAAGCCGAGCTCCATGCTCATTTTCTTCAACGAGGTCGTCTGGATGCTGATCACAATTTCATCAAAGACATAGGAGGCCTGCTCGTTCTTCATCCACGAGTGCACCGTGATCAGCCTGGTGCCGCTCTGCAGAATCTCTTGGTGGTCGTGGACGGCCTGTCGAAAGAAATCCTCGCGAGCCTCACCCATCCATTCGAAGTACCGGGAGAAATACACGTTCCCCTCGGCATTGGTGTCCTTCAGATACGCCCGCTTGTGGAAGATAAAGGCGTTCATGGTTCGAATTTCCGAATGACCAAGGCTGAGTTCTTGCCGCCGAAGCCGAAGGAGTTCGTGAAGAGGATGGTCATCTGACTCACCTTGCCCGCTGCCGAGAAAGGTGGTGGCGGAGGTAGCTGATGTACCGTCGATAGAGGGAGGGGATGATTTTCACATTGCGGTACACGAAGGGATAGAGGCCCAACCGGCCGAGCTCAAGGAATGAAGCGTAGTAACGCTTCCCCAATGGCTCAAGCTCTTGGAGGTGCTGGCCCATCCGAGTGAGCTTGTCGCGAATGATCACGCGTTCGTCTGCCACGCTGGCCGCACTCCTTTGATCAGTCGATCGAGAAATCGCTCCTGAAGCGCAAGCAGATGCTTGCTATCGTCAAACCGTTTCATGGCGTAGAGTTCATGGTTCAACGCGCCGAAGACCGGCGATCTGCTCGAAGTCCGTGTCGTAGGAGTAAATCTGTCGTAGGCCTCTGGTCTGCATCGTGATGACGTTCAGCGCATCAACGAAATCCAGCGGGTAGGATCGAAACAGTTCCAGCGCGGAGAGGACGTCTTCTTTATCATCCATGTGCAATTCATCGAGCGAGATCAGCGGCGTTAACACATCAACCACCCGTATCTTGGGTAAGCCATAGCGGCCCGTCAAGACCCAAATAACTTCAGCGATAACCACCACGTGTGTAGCGACCTGCTCATGGCCCTTGGCGATTTTGTCGAAGAGCCGCTCGCACCGAGCGGCTTTGATCGGATCGTCAGCCGTCAGATACCGGATGAAGACATTGGTATCAAGCCACGTCATCGCATCTCTTCAACGACTTGGCGCGCGACGATCCGCTTGGTCTCCTCACGCAGCTTTTTGAAATCAATCGGTCCCTTGACGACACCTCTAAAAATCCCTTTCAGACCCCGAAGGCTTCCATGAATAGGCCGAACGATGGCGTGGTTCCCTTCCACGATGTACAGGAGTTTGTCCTTAGGTCTTAGACGCAAGGAGTCCCGCACCGTTTTGGGAATGGTGGTTTGGCCTTTTGACGTCATCACTGAGATGGGCATCCGCATCACCTCCGATCAAGGAGTATACCATAATTCCTTACTATTTTAAATTTGAATTACTTTTTGATCAATCCATTACCTCGGCTCGAATGTCCGAATCACCAAGGCGGAATTCTTTCCACCAAAGCCGAAGGAGTTCTTGAGCGCGATGCCGATGGTCGCTTTACGGGAGACGTTGGGCACGTAGTCCAGGTCGCATTCTGGGTCGGGGACTTCGTAGTTGATCGTTGGTGGGATAAGCTGGTGCTCCATGGCCAGCACCGTGGCGATGAGCTCCACCGCGCCGGCGGCGCCGATGAGGTGACCGATCATCGATTTGGTGGCGGAGACGGGAATTTTGTACGCGTCTTGGCCGAAGATCTGTTTGATGACGAGGGTTTCGGTCTTATCGTTGAGGGGGGTCGAGGTGCCGTGCGCATTGATATGGTCGATGTCTTGTGGACTGACCCCGGCATCCTCAAGGGCCAGGTGGATGGCGCGGGCGGCTTGACGACCCGATGGCTCCGGGGCGGTCATGTGGTAGGCATCGCAGGTCATGCCAAACCCCAGAATCTCTGCATAGATATGAGCACTCCGACGCTTGGCATGTTCCAAGTCCTCGAGCACCAGCATGCCGGCCCCCTCACCCAACACAAAGCCATCCCGCAACTTGTCAAACGGCCGGCAGGCGCGCTCCGGCTCATCATTCTGCTGCGACATCGCCCGCAACATGCAGAAGGCGGAGAAGGCTTGGGGAAAGACGGTCGCCTCGGCCCCTCCCATGATGATGGCATCTAGCTCGCCGCGGCGAATCGCGTTGAACGAATAGCCCACCGCATCCAACGCGGAGGAGCAGGCGGTGGCCAGCGAGAAGCTGGGGCCCGAAATCCCGAGGTCAATCGAGATGAAACTGGCGGGCGCATCTGGAAAGACGGTCAAGGCGGTGAAGGGGTTGATCTTCATGGGCCCCTTGGCCTTATAGACGTCATGTTGCTCCAGGATGAACGCCTGGCCCGCCATGGCCGTGCCTACCACGACACCGATGCGCTCCCGATCCTCTTTGTCAAGATCCAACCCGGCGTCGAGCACCGCCATCTTGGCCGCCGAGACCGCAAGCTGGGAGGTGAGGTCCATCCGGCGAGACCACTTCGCATCGATGTAGGCGCTGAAATCAAACCCGTTGAGCTGCGCGGCCATCTGGGTGGGATAGGGCGAGGGATCAAACTTCTTGACCCTGGCGATCCCTCCTCGCCCCGCTTTCAGCGAGTCCCAGAAGGCTTCTTTGCCGGAGCCGATGGCGGTAATCGGCCCAACACCGGTGATGACCACCCGACAGGCGCTAGCGGCCATCGCTCACCTGCTTTCTCCGGTTTCGTCGCTGGATCGGTCGGGACCACTTTTGGGCATTGAGCCACTCATCGACATCGGTTTTGCGGAACCGCCAGTGCTTCCCGATCTTCGCAGCGGGGATGCGACCGCCCTGCGCTAGCGAATAGAGGGTCGGCTTGGGGATTTTGAGGTAGGTATGGAGCTCTTCCAGTGTCAGGATTTCGCCTTCAAGCATCATCTCGAATTGCTCATTGTTATCCGTTGTTAATGGTTATTAC
>CAZUWM010000047.1:0-12066 GCA_964624155.1 uncultured Planctomycetales bacterium | reverse complement strand
GGCGACGGCGAAGCTACCGATGATCTGGTCGATGAGTGGGATCCGACCGAGCAGCAGTCCGCCGCTGATGCCCACCAGGATCACCAGCGCATAGCCGATGACCATCCGCCAGGCGCTGCCGGCCAGCGCCGCGCGAAAGATGGGTTGGCGGAAGTCGTCCATCAACGCGCCGAACACTGCCCGAGGAGACGGCCAAGCGGGAAACAGCAGCGCCGTCGCTTCCCACAAGACGTACAGCAGCAAGAGTGCCTGTGCCGGCTTGAGGAACGTGACCCCCTTTGGCAATCTGAACACGTTCATCGGCTTGTCAGATATGCATCCCGCGAGTCTGCTCCGGCGGCACAGCATGCTGCGCCTCCGGAAAGTGCACCCTCTCACCAAGCTCCTCCTGCAGCACTTTCTCGACTTCCTCGCCCAGCAGGTCGAGGATTTTATGCTGGTGGGTCAGAAGAGTGGCGTCCTCGGCATGTCGCGGTCGGGGGACCTTGATCGCCTGGATGTCGCGGATCTGGCCGGGGCGGGAGGAGATGACGTAGACGCGGTCCGCCAATCCGGTCGCTTCGCGGACGTTATGCGTCACGAAGAGGATCGTGGGACGCGCCAGTTCCCAAATTTCCATCAGTTCGTTCTGGAGCACGGAGCGCGTCTGCGCATCGAGTGCGGCGAAGGGCTCATCCAGCAAGAGAATTTCCGGCTGCAACGCCAGGGCGCGCGCGATCGCCACGCGCTGCTTCATGCCGCCGGAGAGCTGATGGGGATAGGCATGGGCGAAGCGGGAAAGATGCACCAGCTTGATGTACTCCAGGGCGCGCTTGCGCCGCGTGGCCATCGGCACACCGGCCATCCGCAATCCGAACTCGACGTTACCCAATACGCTCAACCACGGAAACAGCGCCGCGTCCTGGAACACGACCGTACGGCTGGGGTCCGGACCGGTCACTGGTCGTCCGCCGACGAGGATGTCTCCGGAGGTTGGGGGCTCCAGGCCCGCGATGAGGTGAATGATCGTGCTCTTGCCACAGCCGGAGGGGCCCACAAGACAGACGAACTCCCCCTCGGCCACCGTGAGGTTGATATCCTCCAGCACCTTAATGGTGGTTTCGTTGTGAGGAAACGATTTGAAGACGTGCTGAACGTCAACTTGCATATCGCGCGTGCATCGCCTCGATGAGGACAGCCGCGACTTCCGGACGAGACACCTCAGGCGGCGGAGGCGTGCCGGCTTGGAGCAGCTCACGCACCTTCGTGCCGCTCAACGACGCATGCTTCTCCGGTGGATGCGGGCACGTCTTCGACGACACCATCGACCCGCACACCGTGCAGTAGGCAGTGTTCTCGAAACAGAGGGGGGTGATGCCGATCTCTTCCGGAGAGAAGTCGTCAAAGATTTTCTGCGCGTCGTACGTCCCGTAAAACTTCCCCACCCCGGCATGATCTCTGCCGACGATGAAGTGGGTGCAGCCGTAGTTTTTGCGGATGAGCGCGTGGAAGATCGCCTCGCGCGGCCCCGCGTAGCGCATCGAAGCGGGGTTGACCGCGAGCACGACGCGGTCCTTGGGATAGTAATTCGCCAGCAACACCTCGTAGCTCTTCATCCGCACGGCGGCCGGCACGTCGTCGCCCTTGGTCTCCCCCACGATGGGATGTAGCAGTATCCCGTCGCAGATTTCCAGCGCGCATTTCTGGATGTACTCATGCGCCCGGTGAATCGGATTACGGGTTTGAAACGCCACGATCCGTTTCCAGCCTCGCTCGGCGAAGAGCCGTCTCGTGTTAACCGGATCGATCCGATACGGAAGAAACGTCGTCGCCTTCGGGCGATTCACGACGCTGATGCGCCCGCCGAGATAGACCGATCCGATGGCTTGCAACCGCGCGACTCCGGGATGCGAGACGTCTGTGGTCTTGAAGACTTGCTCAGCCTCGGCGTGTTTGTCCGGCGTATAGATCTCCTCGAGATGGAGGATGGCCACGACGGCGCCATTCGCCACCAGCGCGACGTCACGTTTGGACTTGAGGCTCTTCGCGACGTCGGCTTCAACGGCTAAGACGACCGGAATCGTCCACACCAATCCCTTCGCCAGCCGTCGGTTCTTGACCACCGACTCATAGCCCTTGCGCGTCAGGAAGCCTTCGAGCGGGCTGAAGCCGCCGATGGCGATCATCTCGACGTCGGATAAGGCCCAGGCGTCGAGCTCGATGGTCGGCAAGCTCCCTGCCTTTGCCAGCAGCGCCTCGCGCTCCTTCCCCTCAACAATCCGATTGACTAACGTGCCACCATGCGGCGTAATCATCGCTTCGCTCCACTCAGCGAATGATGGATGCTTTCCATCATCAATGTTTCGAGACGTGCAAGCCGCATTCCTTTTGCTCAGGCTGCTCCCACCACCATCGTCCGGCGCGGAAATCTTCTCCCGGCTTGATCGCACGGGTGCAGGGCGCGCAACCAATCGAGGGGTAGCCTTGGTCGTGAAGCGCATTGTACGGGACCCCGTGCTGCTTCACGTAGTCCATCGTCTGCTTCCACGTCCAGTCGGCCAGCGGGTTGATCTTGGCGATCCCGCCGTGATCCGCATCGATGTCCACCTTCTTGACGGCCGCGCGCGTCACCACCTGCTCGCGGCGCAGCCCGGTGATCCAGGCATCGACCGTGGCCAGCGCCCGATTGAGTGGTTCGACCTTGCGGATCCCACAGCAGAACTTGCGGTTCTCGATCGAGTGGTAGAACAGATTGAGCCCCTTCTCACGGACCATCTGTTCGACCGCCTCTCGCTGCGGGAACATGACTTCGATGCGCACCTTGTGCTTCTCGCGAATCGTATCCATCACGTCGTACGTTTCCTGGTTGAGCCGTCCAGTATCCAGCGTAAAGATGCGCGCCTTGGGATTGACCTTGACCATCATGTCGATGATCGCCACATCTTCCGCGCTGAAGCTCGAAGCGAGCGCCACCTTGTCGCCGAACGTCTCCAAGGCCCATCGCACGACCTCTTGGGCGGATTTGGATTCGAGTTGGCCGCTTTCAATCACCGACTTCACAGACGAACCGACTGCACTCATGCTTTCCTCCTCAATGACGGCACACGTTATGGAGCCCGCCAGGGCTCCGTAAGTCGTGGCTTCATGTAAGATGCCATATTTGATAAAATACGTCAATGATTATATTTTAAAATTCAGTAAATATACTACTAATACGGTAGGATAATTCAAACAGTCTTACGAAGAAGCTTTCCTCTGAAGGCGCTCAAGCCACGATTTGATCGTCTTCTCATAGCCGAGATCGGTCGGCTCATAATAGGTGCGCGACTGTGGCAAGTACTCTTGTTTGACGTGGTGGTCCGGGAAGTCGTGGGCGTACTTATAGCCTTTTCCCCGTCCCAACTTCTCTGCTCCCTTGTAGTGAGCATCTTGTAGATGCTTCGGTACCTCAAGGGTGCGTCCGGCTTCCACGTCCTTCATGGCTTTCTCGATGCCCAGGTACGCCGCGTTGGACTTCGGCGCGCAGGCGACATAGACCGCAGCCTGAGCCAGCGGGATCCGTGCTTCCGGCATCCCGACAAACTCGGAGGCTTGCATGGCGGCGGTCGCCACGACCAACGCTTGGGGATCGGCGTTGCCTACATCCTCGGCCGCGCAGATCATGATCCGCCGCGTGATGAACCGCGGATCCTCGCCGGCGTAGAGCATCTTCGCCAGCCAATAGAGCGTGGCGTCTGGGTCGGAACCGCGCATCGATTTGATGAACGCTGAAATGGTGTCGTAGTGCGCGTCCTCATCGCGATCATACACGACGGCTTTCTTTTGGATCGATTCTTCGACGACGGCTCGTGTCAGGTGAATGCGCCCGTTCGTCTTGGACGTGGTGAGCGCCGCGATCTCCAGCGCGTTGAGCGCCCGACGCGCATCCCCGTCGCTGACCGTCGCCAGATGCTCCAGCGCCTCGTCGTCCACGTCGAGTGGAAGCTTTCCAAGTCCTCGCTCCTCGTCGGCCAACGCCCGTTTGAGGAGGGTGAGCAGATCCGCGTGCGGCAACGGTTTCAACTCGCACACGAGCGATCGCGAGACGAGGGCCGGCAGGATGGCAAAGAAGGGATTGAACGTCGTGGCACCGATCAGAATGGGATTGCCCGACTCGACGTCTGGCATCAAGACATCCTGCTGGGCTTTGTTGAACCGGTGGATCTCGTCGATAAACAGGATGGTGCGCGCGCCGTTTCCGCCAGCGGCGGATCCGCCACGACTTGTGGCGGAGAACCGTTGGCGCTCCTTGGCTCGCGCGATCGCCTCGCGCAGTTCGGCCACACCGGAGGAGGTCGCGTTGAGGCGCTCCACGGCTGTCTGTCCCCTGATCCCGAGGCCAGTGCCGAGGGAAGTCCGGTTGGCGATGACCGTCGCCAACGCCGTCTTTCCGCAGCCAGGAGGTCCGTAGAGAATGAGTGAGGTAATGCGGTCCGCCTCGATCGCCCGCCGAAGCAATTTGCCCGGCCCGACGAGGTGCTCCTGGCCGACGAATTCCTCGAGCGTCCTCGGCCGCATCCTCGCAGCCAATGGCTCAAAGGCCATCTTTTCTTCACCAGGAGTCTGAAAAAGATCGTTCATCGGAGGGAGCGCATTGGGTTTGAGAGAGGGATTGGGAAACCACGACCGAACTATACGTTTCCAATCAAACGTTCTATGTGCTGCCGGATTGCTGCGAGAGCAACAAAACAATCTCTCAAATTGTCTCTGCTGATTGGTTGATTGGTGTATCGGGCGTCTCGACTTAGATTTGAGAGATCCTGATAATCGAAATAGATAGGCTTGAGTTCCAGATTTCTACCGATATAATCTCCTCTTAAATGATGGGAAGGCGGATGCTCATCCCTCGTGGCAAGGTACGCATCCACGAGATGAAGGGCTGTATAAAACTGGGCACTGATCCGCCAATCAGGAAACCTTCCCCACGTCAGCGTAAGCCAGTTTAAAAACCTTAGATTGTGCCTGACCTTAAAAAGATGATCGTTGATGCCTGACATCGGATCGAATGGAAATCATATCTACTTTCCGATATCCAGCTGAGATCGGCGTAGAGGACCCCATCTGTCCGGACACCCTGAAATTTAATACAAACCCGGGAATTTCGTTAATAATCTCTAATTCCTTGGCGTATACCTTGTGCCGAATTTCCTTGCTGTTGGAGGATATGATCGTCCAAATATCAATTACATCTCCTTGTTGAGCAAAATACACATCCGTTACTTCCGGAATATCTGCCAGATATCGAACAATTGTCCTTTCTAAGGAGTCGGAAATAGTGTCGTTGGCATTTAAGCCTCGCAAAAAATTCTTCCACTCAGTCTCTGCAAGATCAAACGGGGTGATTTGTATAGAGTGCACTGGTACCCTGAGCGATTTTACAGGAGGTCTGCCAGCCACTGCTTCTTCGCAAACGGTTAGGGCATCCTCTCGAATTCGATCGACGGCTGGTTCAAATGTAAGCGTGGGCTCAAAAATGAGCATGGTTATTTTCTTTTCAAATTATCTGGACAATTCGCCGTTACAATATTTCCTGACTTGATTACATAAATAGGCTCTCCGGTGTCGTTGTAAGCCCCCAGAAGTCTGTAGATATTCGTCACAACCGCTTTGAGTTTCAAAACAGAACCATCGTCAAGCAAATATTGATTCCAATATTCGTTAGATTGATTGGCTTCCACGAGTACAGCCTCGTGTTCTTGGCCCTGGAACGGAATCTTCACGGTATTCGCCATGAGATGCCTCCGTTTTTCTCTTCGCTATAAACGATATCCTATTCGCGGTCGTTTCGGTATTAACGTGGCTTCATAAAAATAGCCCCGCCTCTGCCGTGGGCGAATCCGTCAAACGATGAACCCTACCCTCAACAGGTGGGTATCCTCTCCGGAGGTTCTGTGCGTCCCCGCCGATGGCGGGGCATGCACTCCCCAACGGAAGCCGGATTCCCGGTCACGTGGTGTTGGCTCACGTTGACTGGAACCTCACGAGCAGCGCAGGGCTCCTTCTAGCGTACTCTGCGAGAAAGGCGGAAGTCAAGTCGTATCTGGCTAACGCAGTTGAGCACCCAATCGCTCAACAAGGGCGCGGCCGATCCGACCGTGAATTGCATCCACCTCGTCGGCGGTCAGGGTCTTGCGGGGATCGCGGTAGTCGATGGAGAAGGTCAGACTGTAGGTATTCGCTGGCAATTGCTTGCCGGTGTAGCGGTCGATGAGCATCACCCGCTGGGCGAGCGGGCTGCCGCTCTCGCGAATCGTCGCGGCGACCTGCTCGAAGGCCACCGTTCGATTGACCAACAACGACAGATCGCGCTTGACCGGAGGAAACGGCGTGAGAGCCGCCACTCGCTCAAGTCCTCGACGGGCTTCGAGCAGCGACGTCACGTCCAACTCCGCGAGCCACACCTCGTGTTCCAGATCCCACGCCATCGCCACGCGGCGCGCGAGCTTGCCAATCACTCCAACGGATCGATCCTGAAGGAGGATGGTCGCGGCCTCCCCGGATTCCGCCCACCCGAGATCTGCGGAACGGAACGTCGGATGCCCTCGGCAGACACGCTGCATGAGAAGCTCCGCAAGACCCTTCAATTTGAAGAAGTCGCACCGCTCTTGGGTGCGCCAATCGCGGCTCCAGACGCCAGTCAGCGCAATGCCAAGCGCGACATGCTCCTCTGGTGTTGAGGCCGGGCGCAGCAGATGCCCGATTTCAAACACCTGTACTCCCTCAGCCCCCTGTGAGAGATTGCGACGGATGGTCCGCAACAACCCGATCATCAGCGATGGACGGACCCATGCATGATCTTGGCTGATGGGATTGCTTAATCGAACCGCCTCCCCAACCGAGAACCCGCAGCGCGATAATTCCGCCTCAGAGACCAGCGACCAGTTGATCGCCTCCACCAAGCCGAAGCTGGCACAGAGACATCGGATGGATTGCACGTGAGAGTAGAGCGTCCGCCGGTTGCCCCGAGCCGCTGGAAGAGGCGAGGTGGGGAGGGTCGCGGGAATCCTCTCATAGCCCATCAGGCGAGCGAGTTCTTCAAAGCAATCCACTTCACTCATCACATCGCGACGAAACGACGGCGGGATCACCCGTAACACCCCACTCCCCTCAGCAGAGGCCACGTGGCAGGACAGACGCGCGAGCGTCGAGCGAATCTCCGTCGGTGAGAGTCGTAGACCAAGCCATCGGCTCGCCCGTCCACTGTCCACGACGATTGCAGGACGCGCTGTCGGTTGTATCCCCGCGTCACGCACGGCCCGCTCGACTCCTCCGGCAAGCTGCCCCATGAACGCCGACGCTCTGGCAGAGGCGGCCTCAACACCAGACGGATCGATGCCACGTTCGAACCGATAGGAGGACTCGCTGGAGAGTCCCAACGCCCTGGCGGTGCGCCGAACCGTGATCGGATCGAACTCAGCGCTCTCCAACAGGATGTTCGTCGTCTGCGGCGTCACCTCGCTGCCCACCCCACCCATCACGCCGGCAACCGCCACCGCCCTCGTCGAATCAGCGATGACGAGCATGGCCGCGGTCAGCGTACGCTGGATACCATCAAGTGTCGTCAGCAGTTCTTTGTCTTTGGCCCGACGGACGATGATCGCGCCCTGCGCCAACTGAGCGTAATCGAAGGCGTGCAGCGGTTGACCGTACTCGAGGAGCACGTAGTTCGTGATGTCCACCACGTTGTTGATCGGACGAATCCCGCAGGCGATCAGGCGCCGCTGCATCCACGACGGCGAGGGGGCAATCTTCACTCCGGTGATCACCCGCCCAATGTACCGGCGACATCCTTTGCGATCCTCAATCCGAAGGTGGAAGGGGGCGGGGGGAAGGGTGAACTGAGAACGTTTTTTTGTCCTTCTGACTTCCGACTTCTGACTTCCGACTTCAGGCGGTTTCAGGCGCTGTCCGGTGATCGCCGCGACCTCCCTCGCGATGCCGATGATCGACAAACAATCCGCGCGGTTCGGGGTGATCTCCAGCTCGAACACCGGCTGCCCGTCGACGGTGGCGATGCCGGTCACTTCCAGGCCCGCCATCGTCAGCCGGCGCGCCAGCTGCTCCGGTTTCATCCGGATCGCGACGTACTCCTTGAGCCACTCAATAGGAACACGCATCAAAACTGTTCCAAGAATCGCAGATCATTTTCGAAGAAGAGACGGATGTCGGTAATGCCGTGCTTGAGCATCGCGATCCGTTCCACCCCCATGCCAAACGCGAACCCTTGCACGCACGAGGGATCATACCCCACCGCCTTGAACACATGAGGGTGCACCATGCCACAGCCCATGATCTCCAGCCAGCCCTTGTGCCCGCAGGTGGAACAGCCGCGTCCCCCACACGCGACGCAGGAGATATCGACCTCCGCCGAGGGCTCCGTGAAGGGAAAGTAGTGCGGACGAAATCGGACCTTCGTCGAGGGACCGAAGAAGCGCTCGATAAAGTGCGAGAGGACCCCTTTGAGATCCGCGAAGCTCGTCCGGTCATCCACCATCAGTCCCTCGACCTGATGGAACATGAAGCTGTGGCTCGCATCAAGCGGATCGGGACGGAACACCGCACCGGGCACCAGGATGCGAAGCGGCGGCCGGCGCTGCTCCATCACGCGCACTTGGACCGGCGAGGTGTGGCTGCGCAGCAGCAGCCGCCCCTTCTTGGGCTGGGGTGAGGACGACTCCACGAAGAACGTGTCAAACGATTCGCGTGAGGGATGATCCGCGGGGATGTTGAGCGCATCGAAATTGTACCGCTCATATTCGAGCTCAGGCCCCTCGACGACTTCAAAACCCATGGGAGTGAGGAGGTCGAGCATGGCGCTCATGGTCAGCGTGATGGGGTGCAACCGCCCATGCGGGATGGCGTCCCCTGGGAGGGTGACGTCAACGGCTTCGGAGGCTTGGTGAGTCTGGAGTTCGCGTTGCCGCTCGGAGAACCGCGTTTCAAAACTCGTTTTGAGGGTATTGAGCGCCTTGCCGACACTCCCCCGCTGATCCGGAGACACCTCGGGGAGTCGCTTGAGGTAATTGGCCAGCGCGCTCTTGCGCCCGAGATATTTCACACGCAGCGCCTCGACCTCCTGGGGACTGCGCATGGCGTGGAGATCGTGCCCGAAGACCTCTTCCAGGGTGTTGAGCGCTTGTTGGATCTGGACGGAATCGATCGGGCTCATTCGTCGAAGGGAGGCGCGAAAGCGTTACGACGCCGCGCCGGCGCTGGCTGACGCCTCCGACGCCACGCTGACCTCGCGTCCCAACGCCGTGGAGGCGATACGGTCAAACACCCCGGGGTCATGGATCGCCAGCTCCGCGAGCTGCTTGCGATCCAGCGTGATCTTCGCCCGGCGCATCGCCGCCATGAGCTGGCTGTACGTCAGCCCTCGTTCTCTGGCGGCGGCGTTCAACCGCATGATCCACAGCGATCGGAAGGTGCGCTTCCTGACTTTGCGATCGCGGGTCGCATACGCCATCGCCCGCATGACCGTCTCGCGCACGCTCGAAATGTGCGTGCGCCGACCGCCGCGGTAGCCTTTGGCCTTCGCGAGCAGCCGTTTGCGTCGATGACGTGAGGCGACTTGCCATTTCACCCGTGCCATTTTTTACTCCTTCGCCTCAACTTACCTGTAGGGAAGCAACTGCTGCAGTTTCTTCTTGAGCGCCTTCGGAACTTCCGTCCATCGACGCAACTGCCGCATCTTGCGCGATGACTTGCCGGTGAGCAGATGCCGGCGACCGGACTTGAGATGCATGAGCTTCCCGCCTGCGCTGACCCGAATGCGCCGCTTGACACCTTTATGGGTTTTGAGTTTGGGCATTGACCATGTCCTGTTTGGATTTCTTCGAGGCCGCGTGCTTGAGCGCTTCGTGATCCGGGATGAACACCATCGTCATAAATCGCCCTTCCAACAGAGGGGTTCGCTCGATTTTACCGACCCCGGTGAGATCCCCCACCAACCGATCCAGCACCCGACGACCCAACTCCGTGTGGCCCAGCTCGCGGCCTCTGAACACCATGGTGACCTTGGCGTTATCCCCACGGCTGAGGAATTTCTTCAATCGGAGGAGCTTCACGTGGTAGTCGTGCGCCTCGATGTGCGGTTTGAACTTGACTTCCTTGAGCCTCGCGACGTGGTGCTTCCGTTTGGCTTCCCGCTCCCGCCGTTGTTCTTCATATCGGAACTTGTTGAAATCCAAGAACCGGCACACCGGAGGGTTGGTGTTCGGAGCGACCTCGACCAAATCCAGCCCTCGCTCCCGGGCCATCCGCAGGGCATCTTGCGGCGCCATGACGCCGAGCTGCGCCCCATCTTCCGCGATCACGCGAATCTGACTGATGCGAATCCGTTCATTGACCCGTAACTGCCGTTCGATGAGAAACCTCCTCTTGTGACGTGGGCGTTACGAGACCGTCCCCACGTTCGCTTCTCCCCGAAGACGATCAATCGCCTGGTTGATCGACATGGCGCCCAGATCGCCTTCTCGTCGATGGCGAACCGCCACCATCTGTTGGGCCGCCTCACGAGCCCCGACGACGAACATATACGGCACTTGCGCCACCTGGGCGTCGCGGATTTTCGCCTGCATCTTTTCATTGCGTGCATCGAGCTCAACCCGCAACCCGGCTTCGCGCACGTGCGCGGACACCTGCTGCGCATAGGGACCTTGCTGCTCGGTCAATGGAATGACCATCACCTGCACCGGAGCCAGCCAGAGGGGAAACGCTCCGGCGTAGTGCTCAATCAGCATCCCGAAGAAGCGCTCGAAACTTCCCAGCAGCGCCCGATGGAGCATGACGACTCGATGCGGCTTGCCGTCTTCGCCAATATACGTCAGATCGAAGCGCTCCGGCAGCGCAAAATCGCATTGGATCGTCCCGCACTGCCAACTGCGCCCCAGGGCATCGCGAATCTTCATGTCGATCTTCGGGCCGTAAAACGCCCCGTCCCCTTCGTGGACCTCGTAGGCAATCTGCTTGGCGTCCAACGCCGCGCGCAGGGCCGCTTCGGCGTGGTCCCAGGCCGCTTGGGTTCCGATACATTTCTCCGGTCTCGTTGACAACTCCACCTCGTAGTCGGTAAACCCGAAGGCCTTCATGACCTCAAACTCAAATGACAAAATCTCGGCGATCTCTCCGACGAGTTGATCCTCCCGCAGAAAGATGTGCGCATCATCTTGGGTGAACCCGCGCACGCGCAACAATCCATGGAGGACCCCGGATTTTTCGTTTCGATACACCGTCCCGAGCTCAAACAGCCGAATGGGGAGTTCCCGATAGCTGTGCAGCGCCGAGGCAAAAATCAAGATATGCCCAGGACAATTCATCGGCTTGATCCCGTACGGCTGCTCCTCGGACTCGAAGAGAAACATGTACTCGCGATAGTAGTCCATGTGCCCGGAGCGTTTCCAGATCTCCGTGCGAAAGATGTGCGGGGTCACGACAGGCTGGTAGCCCTTCGCCAGATGGATCTTGCGGATGTAGTCTTCAATGGTCCAACGAATCCGCGCACCTTTCGGATGATAGAACGCCACCCCAGGGCCGGCCATCTCTTCGAAGCTGAACAATCCCAACTCCTTGCCCAGCTTGCGGTGATCCCGGCGCTTGGCTTCTTCCAAACGCTTGAGATGGTCGTCGAGAGCCTTCGCGTCAAAATACGCGGTCCCGTAGATCCGCTGCAGTTGCGGGTTGCGCTCGTTCCCTCGCCAGTACGCCCCGGCCACCGCGAGCAACTTGAACGCCTTCACCTCGCCCGTCGAGGCGACGTGTGGGCCTTCGCACAAGTCCACGAATTCTCCGTCAGCGTAGATCGAGACACGGTCATCCGCGATGCCGTTGATGAGTTCAACCTTGAACCGCTCATCCTGCGCGGAGAATTGCTTGGACGCCTCGGATTTCGTCAGGAACGACTGCCTGAACGGATGGTTCTCATGAATGATCTTGCTCATCTCCGCTTCGATCTTCGGCAGATCCTCGTCCGTCAGCTTCACCGGCAGATCGAGATCATAGTAGAAGCCGTCTTCGATCGGCGGGCCGATCGCCAGCTTCACCTGCGGG
>CAZUWM010000046.1:0-12201 GCA_964624155.1 uncultured Planctomycetales bacterium | reverse complement strand
CGTCGTCATCGTGCGGACCATCCCCACACGCGTGGGGAAAACGGATGTGGCATGTCAGCCTGATAATTCGCATTCGGACCATCCCCACACGCGTGGGGAAAACCTGCTCTCGCCACTCATTGAGCCCCTGACTGACGGACCATCCCCACACGCGTGGGGAAAACGGCTGCGTCCGAGTCGAATCCCCCACGTGCATCGGACCATCCCCACACGCGTGGGGAAAACGGAGGGCTGAAGGTAGCGCATCATCGTGTAGGCGGACCATCCCCACACGCGTGGGGAAAACCCTGCTATCTTGTATATGATCTTTAACAGACCTCTGCCCGTTGTAGTAGTGGCGACCCCACCTCCTCCCATTTCTCAGCGACCAGCCATAATCCAGCAACCTCAATCCCCCTCCGGTCGCTCGGGCCAGTGGTATCGATCCTATAACCCTGGCAATTAGGATGGCTGCTGATAATCAGAAGACCGATGTCACCAGCGTTACGTTTGATGTACTCGATGGTTTTTTCGTGAGTACGGCGATTTAGCGTTCCAACGAAGACATTGGGGCGTGGCTCGATAAACCACCTCTTGAGCATTCCTCGGATGGCGTTGGGAGTATCATGGGCGACGATGACCGTCATTGAAGGAGAGTTTCCAAGTCCTTCGGCATGTTCTGTAGCAATCGCTCCTGCTCAATGCGTTCCTTCAGGAGCGTTCGAACGAGCTCACCGTTATCACCAGGATTCTGTCGGACGGCTTGGAAAGCGGCAGGAAATGACGTGATCTCTTTATATAGATCAGCCACGTCGTAGATGAAAGGTAGCGTCCCGCCATCGTGGATAAACCCTAACGAAGGCACATAGCCCAGCGAACAGCACACCGCGGCACAGACGGCATACAAACTGGCGTTGGCGGCTGAGAGGGCGCGATTGATGGCATCGGCCAAGTCCCAGTTGGATTTGTCGTATTCACGACCCTTCCATGTGACACCGTATTTCACACCGAGTTCGGCGTATTTGGCGCGGACGCGCAATCCCTCCATGCCACGCAGTTCGGCGATGGCATGTTGAGTGACATCAACACCTGGAAACCGTTGTGCAAACATGCGGCGGGCGATCTCAGCGCGCTTCTTGGGGTTGGCCCACAACACGGCGTGGCGGCGTGGTTTGGTGTTATCGTGGTTAGGAGTAATCCCAAAGGCGTAGAATCGCATCCCATCTTCGCCGATCCAGCAGACTGGTGTATTCGAATCCGCGCACGCCTTCATGGCGGCATGGGTCACCGTCGTCCCAGGTCCAAGCATCACGGCCGAGATGGTGGCAACGGGCAAGCGATAGACCATACCATCGGCTCCAATCCATTTGATGCTGGAGTCGTCTACTTCCAGTCGCCCGTGCTCCAAGTAGATCGGTGTCCACCGGTCTTTAGCCGGTGTCAACGTCTCCAGCGGCGGTCTTTCAAAGATCGGCATGAAGAGCCGGGCGTACCTCAATTCGGCGTGGAGCAAACCGGCGCATATCTGAGCCGCTACTCATCCCGTCTCCGAAACTGATGGGTTGATCGTTCAGAGAATCGGTCCCGTCAGCGAAATTGTCCACTTCCCTGACGACTGTAAACGATTCCAACGAAGCATCCCCAATCAGCGCTCTGCAGGCCTCCGCTTCAGTGGCAAACAACCCCCTGTAGACTGGTTGTGCCGGAATGCAGCTTTTACGGCCGAACCAAATTCCCCAAACCGGATCCTCCAGCTTAGCGGCAACGCGTTCCAATACCGCCCGCTCGCCGGCCAATATCACCCCAAAACATGCATCGAGCAGATACTGGCGGCGCGTAACCGTCGGATCGTCACACGGTCCGCCGGAAGCCTTGCGTGGAATATTGAACCGTTCGGTCTCCTTGTCGTACCCGCCGCCGACGGTGTGGAAGTCTTCCAAGCGCCGCATCGGCAATTCATCCATCTGGTTTTTCCAAGGATTGGCGCGTTTGCGAGGCACAGCGATGCTAGTCATCTTCAACGCAGCAAGCTCCGGCAACGTTTCACGTTCTTCCACCGGCCCTTTCGCCAAACCCATCGCCGCGCAGATCAGGCCGATGACGCCGCTTTTGGTTGGGTGCCATCCGGTAGTCCGACGCTGGAAACGGCTCTCGAAACCCCACGATTGCAGCGGGGCATCCAGCAGCAGCGCGAGATAGGCGGTTTCAGTCGACATGATCCGCGATTTCCTTACAGAAGGTGTCCAAATTGACCTGTCGTGGGATCATGTCTTCCTTCAGGTCATTATCGGGCTTTGGTTCATACATGCCTGTGGCCAATTCCAGCACGTGCCTAGGATTGAACACAGATTTGACTCTGTACAAGCGCAGCAGTTCAGCCTTGATAGAAGGCGTAACGAATCCGTTCTTGGGCCGCACGGCCTCCTCAAACGCATTGACTAATTGCAACGGCTGGCTTCTTTCCTTCACAATGCCAAGAACATAATCAACATCGGTATTAGCATTCATCGAGTTCTTGCGAGCGCCCGGCACAGCGAGAATGACAGCACGGAGGAAAGCATCGACAACGCCGCGCCGGTCCTGCTGTGACAATTTGCCTAGATGGCTCTCTTGCCCCAACAGTGTGAGGTTCAATCCCGTGTAGCGGTAGTAGCAGGCCGACGTGAACTCCAAGGTTCCAATCATGCCGGCGCCCGCATCTTCGCCGTTCTTCTTCTCATCTACCGCGGAAAAGAAATCTAGGTCGTTATCGGCCCGGTGCGTGGAGAGGGCGTGGCTGAACATAGCCGCCCCTTCCAGAGTCAGGGAGGCATCCGCTGCCACCATTCGACCGAACAACGCGATGTCGGCTGCGTCGTAGACGCCTACATCAAGACAGGCCTTTACAAACTTCCTCTTATCTGCCTTGGTCTCCCCCTTCGCACCGAATTCTTTGAATGCCAGATCGGCCAAACTGGTGATTTGGTTTGGGGACGCGAAAAAGAGCGTCTCGAGTTCAGGGTCATCGCTAGGTAACGGCTTGCCTTCTTTCTTGTTCAGCACACCAGCCACGGCGCATGCCATCTCCAGAGCACGGGGCGTCGGCAGCTTGCGACGACCTTCCAGCGCCTCTTGAATCTGCGCAGCAATCAACTTTGTGCGAACGCCGTTAAACTTGCCATTGGGGTATTCGCTCTTCGCCAATTCGCGAATCGCCCGCTTGAGACACTGGCTTGAGATCCGTGCCCTGTTAACGCCGCCGAACATCGCGGTTTTTGGCGCACCAACGTCATCGCGATTCAAACACGACACCGGAAACGACTGAAGAATGTGCAACTCGATCAGTTTCATAACCCCCCTCCTTTACTGTTGACTGTTGCAACGTACACGGCTCGCTTCTCCCGCACCTGAAAACCGATTTGCCCCTTGGGAACCTCCTGCACCTTCATCAACTTCCGGATCGCGTGAAACAACTTCTGAATCGCCTCGTCATGCTTGGCGATCTTTTGTTCCAACTCAGAAAGCTTCGTGGCGAGTTTTTTATGAGTGGACAGCGTTTCCCTGATGCGCACAAACACCCTCATAATCGCGATGTTGGCCCGGATGGCGCGGGAGCTTCGCAACACGCTGGAGAGCATCGCCACCCCCTGTTCAGTAAACGCGTACGGGAGGTATTTCGCGTGCCCTCCTCGCTTTAAGGTGCCAATTTGGCACCTTAAAGCAAGATACTCTTCCCTGTCCAACGTAAAGGCAAAGTCTCCTGGAAACCGCTCCAGGTTACGGCGAACAGCTCGTTTCAGGTCTCTCGTGGTCACCCCGTACAACCTGGAGAGATCGAAATCCAACATGACCCGCATTCCACGGATCAGATAGATTGATCGTTCAATGAAAATGACTTCCGGCTCTTGCCGACTCAGCTTCATCGAGTTCCGTCTCCCCTGCCTCGACAGCCAATGGAATCACGGCCAACAGACCGAAACCGAAGGCCTTGGCCGAGCCGATGCCGCGATTGAAGGTCTCGCGGAATTTTCGCGGATCGGTCACGCGAAGCGCACCCTGGAACTCCACTGCGCTATGCAGGCCATGCGTGTCCTGTTTCTCAAAGTATTCCCGGCCTCGCGGAAACGTGCGCAGCGAGTCCATGTCCACCGTAAAGCCGCCCTGCTCGCCTTTGCGTCCAATCCACCCGATAAGCTCTTCGCGAATGTGGAGTGGAACGCGGCGACCATTCTTGGTCGGCGACCCGTCTGCGCCAAGTTTGGTGACTTTCTTGGTCGGATTCGCGCAAAGCTGGAACGCATAGCGGCAGTGGGTGAAGTAGCCATCCGGGATGGGTTTGGTCCGCCATGCTCCGGGTGGACACCAATCAGGTTTCGTCGATTCGATGGGCGAGACGATCAGCAACCGAAAGGCGCCTTTTCGCTGATCAAGGCGGGTGAGGAAGTCCCGCCGAGAACCGTCACGGCCGGGGAAACATTCCCACACGCGCTGATGCCAGTCGTAGGCGTCTCGGATGCGGAGGCGGGCAACCGTGGCCACATCGAACGTCACCTGGGTGAGATAACTCATGGCATCACTCCGGCATCGGCACTGGTTCTTCCTCGACCGGTGCGCCAACGCCCGCGAGAGTCACATCGCTGGCGTCAGCCGGCACCTTCCAGTAGGCCTTCGCCCAGGCGATCTTCGTCCAATCGTTCCACCACCAGAGATCTTCAAAGAGCGCACGGTAGTTGACCTTCGCCTCTTTTGACCTGGCTAATCGAATGGCATGGCGGACGTGCTGGCAAATTTCATCACGGTCTGAGCAAGCCAGCAAACGACGGGATCGAGCGTGGCTTTCCTCCGGTTTACTCATCTTGTCGCCCATCACCGCGCGCATCGTTTCGCCGAAGTTTCCGATGCCGAGCGCGCTGGGGAGCGGGTGCAACGCGAAACAGCCAGCAACCGTTTCGTAAACAGGATGGCCAACTGCCAGCTGTCCAAAAAACTGCCCCAGCACCATGTCGGCCTCTGACCGCGTCGTCTCGCTGAGGCCGCGACGCAAGCGTGCCAACACGCCGCGGTCTTGTCGTTGATGCCATTGTTCTAACCGTGTCACCAAGCGGTCAGCTAAACCTCGAACTTCTTCAGGCCTCATCATTCACCCCCTTCCGTTGAATCATCGGTCTCATTTACTTCGCCGGTGGATCCCGTCTGCTTCTCACCACGCAAGGCAGCGAGGCCAGCCGCATACGCACGGAGCTGGCGGGGTGTGCTATGTGGACAAGCAACGTCATAGGCGTCGTGAGCCGCCTTCCGCACCTCATCACCCCACGGGGACCTACCGATCCAGTCACCCGCGGAGCTCCAATACTTGCCGGAGTTGAGCGCGACACCGTGGAGCAACACGCGCCCTGCCTGTTGTTCAAGGGTGGTCCAATAGCGCATTGCAGACTGGTTTTTAACCTTCTTGCCGCGATCAACGTTCTGTCTGAAGTTGTCCTTGAGCGATGCATGGTACACTTGCACGGCCCATTGAAGCTTCCCGGCCCAGCGCTCCGCAAATCCAACGCCCTGCCGGTAGGCCCGGTTCGGCCCTGGCTGCTTCCTGGGATCATCATCTACTAGCACGGCATCCGCATCTTCAAGAAATTCTTTCGGCAAGCGGAACATACTCTCAATGACGTCGCCGACCTTGGCTTGATCGCCCACGAGAGCGCCACACCATAAGACGGTTTCCTGAACGTCCATTGTGTTGAGGTGTTCGAGCGCAATCGGTCCGCCGCGTTTGGCAGAATGCCTGAGCACCGCAATCGAATGCAATTCCCGCCAAGTCGCCTTCGGCACACCGTCCCCTGCGGAAGCCGAAACCAGCTTCGACTTGGCTGGGTCGCGTCTATCTGGTTGGATCGACGCGGTCGGTTCTCGAATGCCTGTGCCGGGTTTGATCCTCTTGGTTTTCTGATCTTTGGAATCGGCGAACACGCCGTACCGTAGGCCATTCGCAATTTCTGCAAACTTCAGGTCTTCACGTAACCAAACTGCCCGGCTCAAGGGCGCAAGCCGCCCTAGATAGGAGGTTTTTATGTCGGATCCAGGCAAGTCCCCCAGTTGGCTCTTCTTGTATTCCCAAATTGGCATCGCTGTCCTGTGCCAAGTCATGGGGAGCGAAATCTGAGAGCGGCAAAGCAAGTTCCGGTGGATGGTTTCGTTGAGATTAGCTCCGCAGATGAGGGCGTGCAACGCTCCACCCTCGCGGCAAAGGGCGGCCTCGCCAGACTGCGGTTCATTCTTAAGCTTGCCAGATTTTGTTTTGCGTCCCGCCAGCGACGGCTCACTCCCGCCGGTTTTCCCGCCCGCAGCAAATGATTGATAAGTAACTAATGAAACGGCCAATTCCGGTATCTCCAACTTTGCATCCGGTTGAACGTGACCGTCGAACAGAACGGGGGTGTCCTTATCGATGAAAACAAGACGGAAGACTGTCATGTCACCCGGCTTGCCGTTCCCGTGTGACTGGAGGAACCGTGGCTCGTCGCCGAGGAGGTTGAAACAGCCCTTGTGGTTATTCAAGTACGCCACGGCTTCCGAGGCCAGACGTGTCCTGCAGTGCTGCCAGTCATTCTCATCTTCCGGCCCATCGAGTGCGCGTTGGGCGACGCAAATCAGCAAGCGCATCAATGCGATGCGTTCGTGCGGGTAGCAGCGGAGGTCAACGATCCTGTCGCCGTATTCAAACGCTTCTCGCAGGCTCACGCGCGGCAATGGTCTACGCTTTGTCGCGTCAGGAAAATTCTTCCCAAGTGTGACAGGCAGCCACGGTTCGTCAACAAGGTTAAAACATGCCGTCTTCATGCTCTCCATCGTCTCCCTCAAGCCCTCGTCTATCCGGCTGTCGACGCAACCACAATCCCTCGAGCGGATGATAGCAGATTACCGGGGCACGGCGAGAATCGTTTGCGCCAAGCACAAGCTGATCGTTGCGCGGGCGAAGGGATGCAGCCATCGCGACATCTTCGACGAAGTACTGAGCGAACGCAGGCGGCAGCCTCTGCCGAAGGGATTTCGGAAACCACCACGCAGGAATGGTCGCGGCATTCAAGTGCAGTTGTCTGGCAGCCTTGAGGTTGAACTTGCGGATGTGTTCCACCTTGAGCTTTCTGCCGTTCAACAAGTGCAGCTCCGTCGGATTTCCACCGTTGTCCGATGTGTCAGACACCCCCCTTACCAAGAACAGTAACATCTGTCGTTGAGCAGAAAACCTCGTTCCAAACCTTTCCTCGTCTGGACGTAACGGTTGTCCTCGCACGTTCGCGGCTGAGAGAGCGAGGTTCTCAAGCTTCTCTCGCTCCCTCTCGAGGTCTCTATAAAGCTCCTGCCAAGCGGGGGGATCATTGCGGCTGCCTGAGTAGGTGTCTTCCAATAGCCGGCGAATAACCTGGCCGCGCAGTTCGACGCGTGACCGCTGCCACTGCTCCCATGTGCGAACCAGCACATAAGGCGAGTACACCCGGCCAACGCTTCCCAATGACTTCTTGATGTCGTCTGCCGCTAAAGTTCGTGACCGCTGAGCGATGGGTTCCGGCACGACCAGATATGCGGTAGGCTGACCACGATTGCCCCGATCATGCCGGTGCAGGCGACCCAAGCGTTGCAGGAGCATGTCGGTGGGAGCGAGATCGGTGATGAGCACATCGGCATCAAGGTCCACGCTTTGCTCGACAACTTGCGTGGCCACCAGCACGCTCTCCTGGGGACGAGTATCCATACGGGGCGGTTCTGGTCTGCCGAGCATCCACAACCAACGTTCTTCGTGCAGATGATGTTGCTTGAGTTCTTCCATGGTCAACGTGGGGTAGCCAGCGCGTTGAAATGCGGGGAAACGGGAATGCAGTAAACCGATTTCAAACGCATCTCCCCGTCGCTCGCCGTTAAGCATCCGGTAGGCTTCTTGCGCGTGACATACGGTGTTACGAATCCAGACGACGTTCCGCCCTTCGGCTGCCAGTTTCGCAGCGTGGGCGGCGACAGTCTGGACATGGTCAAAATCCGACACGGGGATATGGACAATTTGAATCGTCTTCGCGCTCGTGTGGCTCTGAATGGGCAATAGTTTTGCCGGCGGCTCTCCAGTTTTGATCGTAATGGCTGGATATGGCAGGCTGGTGGGGTTGGAGGTGACGGCCTCACCGAGGAGGCTGGCTCGCTGTTTGGCAGTCAACGTTGCCGACAGAATAACCGGTGTGGCCCGTAATTCGCGGAGTCGTTTCACCAGATGCTGAATGAGCGTACCGGTATAGAGATCGTAGGAATGCACCTCATCCAGCACGACAACCTTGCCAGCTAGCGCGAATTGACGGAGGAAAAACCACTTGGCCGCGACGATACCCAATAACGCTTGATCGACCGTCCCGACAGCAAATGGAGCGAGCAAGCCACGCCGAGAGGATCCAAACCATTTGCGCGCCGCTTCAGCCTGTTCGCAGGGATCATCTTCATCTAAGACGTGATCATGGTCATCTTTCCATGGTGGGCTGACCACCGGCATTTCTTTCAACCACGCCTGTCCGTGCACCAGCGGCGGCTTAACGCCATGGGGATGCACTTCGTCTAGAAACTCTTGAACGCGGCGGTGAATCCGGTCGCTGGTCACCCTCGTCGGCAGGCCGAAATAGAGCCCCCGCGCCTGCCCACCAGCCATAAGACGGTATGTCAACCAAAGAGCCGCTTCGGTCTTTCCGCCACCCATGACGTCCTCGATGACGTAGATGGCTGGTTTCGGTGTAGGTAGACTGATGATTTTTTGCTGGAGTGGACGGGGTGGACTGCCATTGAGTCGAGGCCAGAAGACCTGTTCGAATCGCTTGCAGTTGAGCGGCGTTATACCAGCCAGTTCCAATCTTTTGACGACTTCATCGGCTTTTCTACGTTGGATCGTTTTATCGAGTTTCCCGTGATTTTCGGCAGAGAAATTGACCTCGTCCGAACCAAGCCAGTCAGCAACGACGACTAGCCCCGCTAGAAGCCATTGGACGGCTTCGCACTCGGCGTCTTGGCTTGGAAGCGGTTTGAACTCGGCCTCCAACTCTTTTAGGAGATCTTGACGGGCTTGGCCCCACTCCTTGCCTCCCAATCCGCCTGGAGGATCGGTGCCCTGGACATGTCCGTGATGTGCTCCGATAGCTTCGGCCCAACGCCGCCAGCGCCCCCCAGAGACCAATTCCAGAACTAGTTGTGAGATCCGCTGGTGACAGCTTTCATACCCGCCATTGCGCTTGAATGAAGGTTTCCACTTATCGCATTTCTGTTGAAAACCAGGGGAAACCTTTCCGATATCGTGCAACGCGGCAAGCGTTGCTGCGGATTTGGGCAATAGGTCACGTAGCTTAGGAGGCAATAACTCAATCAAGGCTTCTGCGACGCAGCCGACATTGAGGCCATGGTCGCGGACGCTGATGCCGGGTCGTCCGTCCGAGGTCGTCTTTGCCCAGCATCGCTCATGTGGGATCGCAACGGGTTGAGAGAGACGGCGGCCTATGCGAGGTAATGGCATACGAGTGTCAATTGGCAAGCAACAAAAAAACCTTCGCGGACAGAACGTGACCCCGCGAAGGTTTTACTTATTTTTACGTGGAGGTGACCCCTTCGAACGCACCACGTTTGAGATTATGAAAGTAACTATAGCAAGTTTTGGTTGGTGTGTCAAGCGCCTGTTGTTTGATACCTCAGAGACCTACGACGCGCGGGAGGCGATGAGGACGAACTCGGTGGCCATCGCCACGAAGAAGCCGATCAGCAGGCCGACCTCAACAACGGCTTCTTCTTTGAGCTGGCGCCCAAGGTGGAGCAACTCGCCGATAATATAGAGGATGGTCCCGGAAGCGAGGGCGAGGCAGAACATCTCCAAGGATTTGTTCACCCACCACCCTCCGAGGAGAGCGCCCAGGAACGTCGGGCCACCGGCGACGAGCGCAGTCAGCATCAAGAAACCCCAGCTCACCCGATGGCCGGAGAGTGGGGCGGCAATCCCAAAACCTTCCGTGGCGTTGTGCAACGCAAAGCCGATCGCCATCAGCCACGCAAGTTGCATGGCGCCGCCGACATAGCCCTGCCCGATGGCCAACCCTTCACTGAGGTTGTGTAATCCGAGGCCAACGGCAATCATCATCGCAAGCTGTTGCGCCTTGCGCTTCGGCGCAATCCCGTCCTGATCCTTCGCGGTCCCGAGGAAGCGGCGCTCAAAATAGACCAGTCCCAACAATCCCAACGCAAAGCCCAGCACAAAGACGCCGCCGGCTCCGAACGCCGGTGCCAGCGTCGTACCGTGTTCCACCGCTTCTTCGACAAGCTCCTCGACTTCCTCGATCAGGTGGCCGGTGATCTCCACCAACAGAAAGACCAGGATGCCGGTGGAGATGGCGTTCAACAACGCGCGGGTTTTGGTTGTGACGTCGCGCAGCCGCGCAATCGGCAACCCCAAGATAATGGTGCCGCCCGCCAGCAATCCCAAGCCGAGCAAGGTCGCGTCCATGACAATTAATTCGCCTCCAACAATCGAAACGTCACGGGAATTTCCACCCACACGGTCATGGGCACGCCGGCCCGACGGGCCGATTTGAACCGCCATCGGCTAATCCCCTGACGGGCAGCCTCATCGAGGAGGTCGTGCCCTGAGCTTCGCAGGATGCGAATGTGCCCGCACGCTCCTGAGGCCAACACCTCCACGTCGAGGAGCACCGTTCCTTCCTCGCTTCGTTCGCGGGACAGGGTCGGATAGACCGGAGCCGGATTGCGTAGATAGTTCGGCAACACCTCGGTCAACGCCCCTTTCTGCTCCGGCGTCACGATGGTGTGGGGGTTGGGTTCTTGGGATTCGGCCTTCGTTGAGGGAGCCTCTCGTTGTGGAGGTGGAACGGGCGCTTCCACGCTGGTTGTCGCCGTCTTGGGAGCCACCAGCACGATCTCCACACTGGTGGGGGCGCGTTCCACGTCGAATGCCACTCGACTCGCCATAGGAACCCCCATAAACACGGCCGCATGCGCCCCCAGTGACAGGCTCAGCGCCAGTTTCAATTCTTTGGTCATGTCCGGTTACTCCTTCGGAGCGGCTTGGAACGACACACGTTGCAGACCGGCGTGCCGCACCGTATCCAACACCTGCAGCACGCGTCCATGCGCGACCGTCTGATCCGCGTTGAGACTGACGACCATCCTTGGCTGTGTGCCGGCGATCTGCTGCAACGACGCGGTTAACGCGTCGAGTGTCGTGGGTTGTTGGTTCAGAAACAGCCCGCCTTCAGGGATCAGTGAAATGGTCACGGTCGGCTCCTTCGTCGAGGTCGCAGTCTTGGCAGAAGGCAGATCCACCAACAAACCCTGCTGCAAGGTCATGGAGAAGACCCCGAAAATAAAGAAGACCAACAACAGGAAGAACATGTCAATCAGCGGGACCATCTCCACCCGAGGACGCTTAGCGATAAAGGGTTTCACCAGCATGGTTGCCTTTCGCCTTGGCCTTTTGGTAGAGGATTTGGAAGTTCGTGATGTGGGTGGAGATGCGGCCGGCGGCATCCTCGACCTTCGCGCAGAAGTAGTTGTAAGCGATCACCGTCGGAATGGCGATGGCCAACCCGGCCACCGTCGTGATAACCGCCTCGGCGATCCCGGAAGCCACGATCTTCGGATCCGGGATGCGGCCTTCCAGCGCCCCGAAGGCCACCAGAATGCCGGTCACCGTCCCGAAGATTCCCAGCAGCGGAGCCACGGTGATGATCGTATCCAGCACACCGAGATACCGCTTCATCCGTTTGACTTCGGCTTGCACCGCGACGTCCAACGCTCCCTCCAACGAGAAGTGGTGGTGCGACAGCCCGTTGAGCAAGATGCGCGCCACCGCATCCTGCGAGGCCTTGGCGCTGGTGATGGCCTCGTCAAAGAGCCCGCGTTCGGTCAGGTGAAGCAGCTTATGGATCAGCGAGGTGTCCTGCGCGCTGCGCTCCTTCACCCAGAAGAGCGCGCGCTCGATGATGACCGCCACCGCAATGACCGAACAGAGCAGCAGCGGCCACATCACCGGCCCGCCTTTCAAGAACCACTGGATCATGCTTCCTCCTTAGAACTTCAGTCCGACCCGAAGGCCGCCGTAGATGTTCCGCTCATACGCCGGGTCAATCCCGTCGCTGCGGATGCGCGAGTAGTAGCGCTCGTCAAACAGATTGTTGATCCCGCCGAAGAGCACCACGGAGTCTTTCCATAGGTTCACTT
>CAZUWM010000045.1:0-12310 GCA_964624155.1 uncultured Planctomycetales bacterium | reverse complement strand
GCGGACGCAGCGGTTGAGCGGCGCAGATTCCTCGTCGAGATGCCTCGCCGGCTGTTGGCCGGCGTGCAAGGGATCCTCAACCAGGCCTCGCTTGGACAGTTGGTGGTGTCGAAACCGGAAGCGGCGCGCACCAAGCACCTTGCCGTGATGGACGTCAGCCGGTGTGTGGCGTGGGCAGGCGGGACCTGTCAGGTCTGCTACCTCCAATGCCCGCGCCGGGATGAGGCGATGATGGTGGATGACGGCCGGCCGCTGATCGTGGCGGCTGGCTGTGACGGCTGCGGCGTGTGCGTCGAGGCCTGCCGCACCGTCAACGATCTGGGCGCGATCGAGTTGTGGCGCTCTTAAGACTACTCCGAGCTTGCCGACCTACCCTCGTTGAGCACGGTCGGTAAGCCCCCGTCCGGAGGCACGGTGCCGCTGGACCGGGCCGGGTCCGCCATAGAACGTGGCGGATGCGCCGATGATGTGTGGCGCAAAGGAAACAACCCGGCCTCCTCGTGTTTGCCTGCCAGCCCCGCGCTGACAGGCAACGGTCTGCTGCTTGAACGCAGCAGGCTGGGAAAGGAGAGGACTTGCTGACGCGTCAGCGCGGCCAGCTCCCCTTTCCTGTGAGGAGCTGGCCGTTTTCGTGTCGGCATGCGGAAGGCAAAGGAAGAACCCGATGATGGGCGAGGGGCTGCGTGATCGATTCGGACGGCGCATCGAGTACCTGCGCATTTCAGTGACGGACCGGTGCAACCTGCGCTGCGTCTACTGTCTGCCGACCTCAGGCGTGCGCTGGATTCCGCGTGAGGAGATCCTGCATTTTGAGGAGATCGCGGAGGTTGTGCGCGTCGGGATCGCGCTGGGCCTGACGCGTGTGCGGCTGACCGGTGGCGAGCCGCTGGTGCGCGAGGAGGTCGCGGAGTTGGTCCGTATGCTCAGCGCGATTCCGCAACTTGCGGATCTCTCGCTAACGACCAACGGCGTGCTGTTGGCTCGACACGCCGGGGCGCTGGAGCGCGCCGGGCTGCGCCGGGTGAACATCAGCCTCGACACCTTGCAGGCCGATCGCTTCAGCAAGGTGACCCGATTCGGCACCATCGACGATGTTCGCGCAGGAATCGAGGCGGCGCTCGACGCCGGCCTCCACCCGGTCAAGCTCAACGTCGTCGTCATGCGCGGCGTGAACGACGATGAGATCGTCGAGCTCGGGCGCCTGGCGGTGGATCGACCGCTGCACGTCCGATTTATCGAACTGATGCCCCTCGGCGACTATTTCTCGCGGGAGCGGCTGGTCCCGTCCGAGGAAGTCCTGGCTCGTCTGAGCGCCTTGGGTGATCTGCATCCCATCCATGGTCCCATCGGCTGCGGACCGGCGCGCGCCTATGCTTGGCCCGGGGCAAGAGGGACGGTCGGCATCATCGGCGCGGTGACCCAGGCGTTTTGCGCTCGATGCAATCGGCTGCGGCTGACGGCGGCAGGCCAGCTCCGTCCCTGTCTGGATCAGGACTCGGCGGTGGATCTTCTCTCGGCGCTGAGACCGAAGGTGGACCGCGAGCGTCTGTCGCAACTCATCCAAGATGCCGTGGCCGCCAAGCCCGAACAACACGCCATGGCTCAACGAGAGATTGGGAGTCGTCGAGTGTGCATGGCGGGAGTCGGAGGCTGACGGATGGTGGGAGATGGTCGTCGACGCGAGCCGGTTCGGATGGCGGATGTGAGCGGAAAGTCGCCGACGGTCCGTACAGCTGTGGCACGATGTGAGTTGGTTTTGAAGCCTCGCACGCTCGCCACGCTCAAGGCGGGCAAGCTGCCGAAGGGCGATGTGTGGTCAGCAGCCCAAGTCGCCGGTATCTTCGCCACGAAGCGAACGGCGGAACTCATCCCCCTGTGTCACCCGATTCCCGTCAGTCACGTCGAGCTGCGCCATCGTGTGAACGGCCGATGCGTGGTGATTGAGGCCGTGGTCACCACCACCGCGCCGACCGGCCCGGAGATGGAGGCGTTGACGGCGGCGGCCATCGCGGCGCTGACGGTCTATGACATGTGCAAGGTCGTCGAGCGGGGCATCGTGATTCAACAGTTATGTCTGGTCAGCAAGTCAGGCGGCAAGAGCGGCACATGGACACGGGGCACACAAGACACGCGGGCATCCTGACAATCAGCGATACCCGCTCGCAAGGGGTGCGGGCCGATGCCACGACGCCGCTGATCCGTCGGCTGTTGGAAGGATCGGGATTCGTCGTGCGCGAAACCGCCCTCGTGCCTGATGAGCGACAGCCGATCCAGGAGCGACTCATCGAGTTCGCGGATCGGCTCAGACTCTCGCTCGTTGTCACCACCGGTGGGACAGGGTTCGGACCGAGGGATGTGACGCCGGAGGCGACGCGCGCCGTGATCGAGCGCGAAGCGCCGGGCCTGCCCGAGGCGATGCGTACTGCCACGGCACAACACAATCCCCTGGCGTGGTTATCACGGGCGACTGCCGGGCTCCGTGGGCGGACGCTCATCGTCAACCTTCCCGGGAGCCCGCAGGCGGTTGAAGAGTGTCTGCGTGTGGTACTTCCCTTGTTGCCGCATGCCCTGGAGATGATCGAAGGGCGTGACCATGGATAACCTCTGGTGGCTGATCCCGATTTTCTTTGTGATCGCTCTGGTGTATGCCTCGGTGGGGCACGGGGGCGCTTCGGGATATCTGGCGGCCCTCTCATTCGTGGCGCTGCGTCCGGATGAGATGGCCACGACGGCGCTCACGTTGAATCTCTTCGTCGCCGGGATGGCCCTCGTGAGCTTTGTGCGGGCCGGCCATTTTGTCGGCCGGCTCACCTGGCCGTTTGTCGTCGCGTCGGTGCCAGCCGCTTTTCTGGGAGGGCTCATCCCTGTGCCGGTCCGGATCTACGCTCTGTTGCTCGCCGCAGCGCTGTGTGTGGCGGCCTTCCGGTTGACGGTTGGACTCCGCGTGGAGGCTGAGGCTCTCCCACGACGGCCCTCGTTGGCGGCGGTTCTGCCGGTCGGTGGAGGCATTGGTTGGCTCTCCGGCGTGGTCGGAGTCGGAGGCGGAATCTTCCTCAGTCCGCTGCTGCTCGTGTTCCGATGGGCAACTCCCAAACAGGTCGCGGCAACCTCTGCCGCGTTTATCCTCATCAACTCGGCAGCCGGCCTGATCGGCCGGGCCACGCGAGCCGGCCTAGCGCACGGAACCCTCTGGCCGCTGCTGCTGTCGGCGCTTCTCGGTGGACTGGTCGGCGCTCACCTGGGGGCGAATCATTTCTCTGGCAGGATGCTGAAGCGGGTCTTGGCGGTTGTCTTACTCATCGCCGCGGCTAAGCTGTTCCTTGTTGCCGGAAGGGTGGTCTAATGCATCCTGCCGTTGCAACGCCACGATTGATCAGTGTCGAGGACGCCAGGCGCATCGTGCTGGAGCAGGCCGCGCCGCGTGGTGTTGAGCGCGTGGCACTGACAACAAGCCTCGGGCGCGTGCTCGCGAAGAACCTCGTGGCTGAAGTGGACTTGCCCCCGTTTGACAACTCCGCGATGGATGGTTATGCCCTCCGCTCATCCGACGCGACGGAGGCCACGGACGATCACCCGGTACAGCTCCGACTGGTGGGTGAGGTGGCGGCGGGGCGCGTGCTGGATCGGATGCTAGGCCATGGCGAGGCCGTCAAGATCATGACCGGCGCACCGCTTCCACCTGGCGCGGATAGCGTCGTCATGTTGGAACAGGCACGACTTCGTGGTGGAGTGGTGGAGCTCCGGACCCCCGTGGCGCCAGGGAGCCACATCCGCAACGCCGGCGAAGACATCAAGGCGGGCGAGATGGTGCTCAAGGCGGGCACACGGGTTCGTCTGCAACACCTGGGCCTGCTCGCTGGGTTGGGCTATGCGACGCTGCCGGTCTCTCGCGTGCCCACCGTGGCGGTTCTGGCGACCGGCAGCGAGCTCGTGAACATCGACGAACCGCTGGCACCAGGAAAGATTCGCAACTCCAACAGCCTCATGCTGACGACCCTCCTGCGCCGACGTGGGATTCAGCCCAATGACCTCGGTACCGTCATCGATGACCGGGCGCTCATCCAGCGGGCGCTGGAAGAGGCGGCTGTCTCGGATGTCATCCTGATTTCCGGCGGCGTGTCGGTTGGCGACCACGATTTCGTCACACGCATCCTGCGGGACCTCGGGATGGAGACGCTCTTCTGGCGGGTCAACATGAAGCCGGGCAAGCCGCTGGTGTTTGGGCGTTGGCGAGGGAAAATGGTGTTTGGGCTTCCGGGTAATCCCATCTCGTGTGTCGTCTGTTTCTTGGAGTTCATCGCGCCGTTCTTGCAGAAGGTGACGGGGGAGCAGGACCCTCGCACCAATCGGATCCACGCACGGCTCACGCAGCCCATCAGCAAACAAGAGCCACGCCTGCAGCTTCTGACCGCAAGGCTCGACGAGACTCAGGGAATATTGCAGGTCGCGCCAATACCCCAACAGGGCTCAGGGATGCTCAACAGCCTGGCGCAAGCCAATGCCTTGATTGTCATGCCGGAAGACACGATGCAGCTTGAGGCAGGCTTGGTGGTCGACGTCATTCCGTTCGGAGGCGATCCATGGCTGTGGTGATCACGGTCCAGGGCCCCTCAGGCAGTGGCAAGACGACGCTCATTGAGCGCGTGATTCCCCGGTTGCAGGCACGTGGGCTGAAGGTCGGAGCCGTCAAACATGCCCATGAGGGGTTCACCGTGGATCCCGAAGGGAAGGATAGCTGTCGTATGTGGCAGGCCGGCGCGCAGGCCGTGCTGGTCGCGGCGCCCCAGGAACTGTTCGTGCGGCAGCGCTGCACTTGGTCACGCGTAAGCGAGCTGCTCGGCCTGTTACCTCAGGAACTTGACTGCGTCTTCATCGAGGGTTTTGTCCACACGACCACAGCAATGGATGTCCCTGTGTCGGTGCGCATCGAGCTGACCGGCGGAGGAGCGCGGCTCAACGGGCAACTGATTCCCCGCAACGAGGTGGCCGCGGCGGTTGAAGAACTAGTCGCGCGCCAGCTGGGCGGCGGTCAGGTTGCGACTGGGTCGAGCGAGGAACGCCATGAGCACCCCTAACACCGCAACCACCATGACGATTACAGCGCTCTTGTTTGCCCAGCTCAAGGACAGCTTCGGGACTGATGAACTGTCGGTATCGCTCCCCATCGGGGCCACTGGCGCGGACCTGCTGCGGTGGTTGTCGCAGCGCAATCCAAAGCTCGCAGGTTTGCTGGAGGTATCGCGCCTGGCGGTGAACTGCGAGTATGTGTCGCTCAGCCGTCGGCTGCAGGACGGCGACGAGGTGGTTGTCATACCGCCTGTCAGCGGGGGCTAAGGAGAGCGCGGAATGCGGAATGCGGAATGACCTATCTTGTGCGCAAGCCGATTGACGTGAATGAATGGCAGAGCCTCTCGTCGGATCCAAGCTGTGGCGCGGCGGTGGAGTTTCTTGGCATCGTGCGCGGCCAGGAGGTCGGTCACCCCATCGAGGGTATGACATACGAAGCCTACGAGCCCATGGCGGAGCGGCTGATCGCTCGCCTCATCACGGACGCCAACGCGCGCTGGCCGTTGCACCAGGTTGAGGTGCGCCATCGTCTCGGGCGCGTGGCGGTCGGAGAGACGGCCGTGCTGGTGGGGGTTCGGTCGGCGCATCGAGCGGAGGCGTTCGCCGCCTGCCGCTTCTTGATCGACGCGATCAAGCGGGATGTTCCCATCTGGAAGACGGCGGTTGCTGCCGATGGCACAGCGATCACGGAAGCCGCATGACGTCTCCTATCACGGCGATCATCTTGGCTGGTGGACAGAGCCGTCGCATGGGATACGACAAAGCGTTTTTGCCGTGGGGCGACACGACGCTCATCGAGCACCTGCTTGAGCGGCTGCGCCCGGTGACGGATGAGCTCATCGTGGCGGTGAAAGATGCCCGTCGCTTTCGTCACGTGCGCGCGACCGTCGTCGAGGATGTCGTGCCTGACGCGCATGCCCTCGGCGGCCTCTACACGGGGCTTATGGCCGCCTCGTCTGACCTGTGCTTTGTGTGCGGCTGCGATACGCCATGGCTGGAGCCGGGTGTGATTCGATGGCTCATCCGGGAGGCCGATGGGTATGACGTGGCCGTGCCGAGGACCCGCGACGGGTTGCAGCCGTTGCATGCGGTCTACCGGGTGTCGGTGCGTTCGGTCATCGAGGAGCAGCTGCGACGAGGCGAGCTGGCGCTGAGCGCCCTCATTGGACGAGTCCGTGCCAAGATCGTTGGGGCTGACGCGCTTCGACGGCTCGACCCTCAGGGCTTCAGTTTCCTGGACGTGAATACCCCAGAAGAGTATGTGACCGTGAGCGCCCTTAGGCGCTCTTCATGATTCGCATCATGGACGGCCGTCTCGACACTGTCCATCATACAGGGAAGGAGCATCGCCATGGGAGGGATGTGGTCTCGGTGTTGGTGGGCGACGTGGCTGTCGGGATTCTTCGGCGTCGCCGGGATCGTGCATGTGGCGCGAGGTCTCGTCTTCCCGCAGCTGCGCATCATGCTCGGGCAGACCGAGGTGCCTCCCTCCACGAGCGGTGTGGTCGGGGTTGTCTTCCTGGTGATCTCCGGCGGGCTCTTGTGGTTGGAGGCCTACCGTGAGCGAATGAAGCGAGTGGGATGATCTATCTGGATAACGCGGCGACGTCCTACCCGAAACCGCCACGCGTCTACGAGCAGCTTCGTCGCTATCTCGAAGAATACGGCGGGTGTCCCGGACGCGGCAGCCATCAGCTCGCCCGTCAGGCCGAGGGCGTCATGGAGGAGACGCGAGGGCTGTTGGCGGAGCTGCTGCATGTCGAGGAGCCGTCCCGCGTCATCTTCACCTTGAACGCGACGGACGCCCTGAATATGGCGATCAAAGGCGTGGTGCGTCCCGGTGACCACGTCGTCACGACAGTCTTGGAGCACAATTCGGTGATGCGTCCGTTGAATCGCTTGGAACGCAAGGGGCTCATCCGCGTCACTCGCGTGCCGGCCTCACGAGAAGGCATCGTGGATCCCGATGATGTGCGAGGAGCGATGACCGAGCGCACGCGATTGGTCGCCGTGGTGCACGCTTCGAACGTGACCGGCGCGATCCAACCGATTGACCGGATCGGACCATTCGTCCGAGACTCGAGGGCGTTCTTCTTGGTGGACGCCTCGCAGACTGCCGGGGCGGTTCCCATCGACGTCGAAACCTCCGGTGTTGATCTTCTGGCCTTTCCAGGACACAAAGCCCTCCTCGGCTTGCCGGGAACCGGCGGGTTGTGTGTCGGACCGAGGGTGACGCTTGAGCCGTGGCGGGAAGGGGGAACCGGTGTCTTCTCTGAATTGCCGTTGCAGCCGGAAGCGTTGCCCTATGCCTTGGAAGCCGGCTCGCCCAACACGCTGGGTCTGGCGGGACTCCGAGAGTCGATCCGATTCATCCTTCAGTATGGGGTCGCGTGGATCCAGATGCATGAGCGGTCGCTGATCAAACGGTTGCTCGAGGGATGCAGTGCGGATGAACGGATCAAGGTCTATGGGCCGTTGCGACTGGAAGAGCGCGTGGCGGTGGTGTCCGTGACGGTGCAGGGCTGCCACGCTGACCGCGTCGCACAATTCCTTGATCGCGATGATGGGATGGCGGTGCGCGCCGGCTTGCACTGCGCGCCCGGCGCGCACCGGGCGCTCGGGACGTTTCCCGACGGCACGGTGCGAATCAGTCCGGGATACTTCACCCCAGCCGAGCACATCGACCTGTGTGTGGAGGCGTTGTGCGCGGCCGCCGAGACGCTGCCCAAGCGGTTGTCAGGAAGTCAGGCGACCATGGAGCCTAGTCTCTCATGATCAACATCACGAAGCTCTACTGTGGTCTTGAGAGCATCAGCGACGCGCTGCGTTACGGAGACGCCGCCGGCGCGCAACAGGCCGCGGCGTCAGCCCATCCCACGGATCGCCATCCCCACGACACCCCGGCTTCGGCGAAGACGCGCAAACCGATCGTCGTCTGGACGATGAGCCGGCGCTGCAACCTCCACTGTGTGCACTGCTATTCCAACTCGGCCGATCGCGAGTATCCCCACGAGCTCACCGTCGAAGAAGCGAAGCGGATGCTGGAGGATCTTGCGCAGTTTCAGATTCCGGCGCTGCTGCTCTCCGGCGGGGAGCCGCTCTACCACCCGCACCTCTTCGACCTCGCGGGCTACGCTCGAGGGCTCGGGCTGCGGCTGACGCTCTCCACCAACGGCACGCTGATTGACCGCGACACGGCGCAGCGTATCAAGCAGACCGGGTTTTCGTACGTGGGGATTTCCTTCGACGGGCTTGGGGCCATCAACGACCGCTTCCGAGGGCGGCTCGGCGCATTCGACGCGGCGCTCTCCGGCGTACGTCACCTGCAAGCCGTCGGGCAAAAGGTGGGGCTTCGCTTTACGATGACGCGGCGCAACTTCGAAGCCCTGCCGCAAATCGTTGAGCTCGTCGAGCGGGAGGGCATCCACCGCGTCTGTTTCTACCACCTCGTGTATTCAGGGCGGGGCAGCCGCTTGGCGAAGGACGACCTGACCCATGACGAGACGCGGCAAGCCCTGGATCAGATCTGCGCATGGACGCGCCGTCTGCGCGAGCGCAATCTGTCGGTTGAGGTGCTCACCGTGGACAACCACGTGGACGGCGTCTACCTCTATCTCAAGTTGCTGGCCGAGGATCCCGAGAGAGCCGAGACGACGAGGCGTCTGATTGAGTGGAACGGCGGCGGGGCCAACTCCTCCGGCATCGGCATCGCCAACATTGACGCGGTCGGCGACGTGCATCCGGACCAATTCTGGCAGACGCACGCGTTGGGCAACGTGCGACAGCGCCCCTTCAGCGAGATCTGGACGCAGAGCGTTGATCCGATCCTGGTCGGGCTGCGCAACCGGTTACCCCTGCTGACGGGTCGCTGCGCCGGCTGCCGCTGGCAGGCGATGTGCGGCGGCTCGTTCCGCGTGCGCGCCCTGCAAGCCACCGGCGATCCCTGGGCGCCGGACCCCGCATGTTACCTCACTGAGAAGGAGATCGCGTCGTGGGGAATGGGGAATGCGGAATATCAAGGAAGGCAGGCAGTGAAATGAGCAATCAGCAGCCGAGGCATCCACTGGGGTCGCGCGCCAAGATCTTGTTGACCAGCGTCTTCGGGCCGTATGGCCGCGATGACGAGTACGGCAGCCGGGCCATCAACCCGATGGAGTTGTATCAGAACCAGGTCACGCGGGCGGAGGGGCCGTTTTCCCTGCGCATGTTCCACCGCTCCTGGGGCATCATGCTGATCCAAGCGAACATCGCGGCACCCTGCACCCTGTTGGATTTCCCCACGCTGGAGCGTTTCATCAGCGAGCTGCAAGGCTTCGGCTATGACATCGTGGGCATCAGCTCGATTTTGCCAAACCTCGAGAAGGTTAAGAAGATGTGCAGCCTCATCCGCGAACACCTGCCTCGTGCCACGATCGTGGTGGGGGGCCACATCGCCAACAAACCAGGGCTCGCCCAGTCCGTCGATGCGGACTACATCGTGCCGGGAGAAGGCGTGCGGTGGTTTCGCCAGTTCCTGGGTGAGGACGCCACGCAGCCGATCCGGCATCCGCTGATCTCCTCCGCCATCGGCACACGGGTGATGGGGTTCCAGGCGCAAAACAGCGGGCGTAACGTGGCCGCCGCCCTGCTCCCCTCCGTCGGCTGCCCGATGGGCTGCAACTTCTGCGCGACGTCCGCGATGTTCGGGGGGAAGGGCAAGTTCATCAACTTTTATGAGACCGGCGATGAGCTCTTCCGCGTCATGTGCGGCATCGAGCAGGGCATGGGGGTCCGCTCGTTCTTCGTCATGGATGAGAACTTCCTGCTGCACAAAAAGCGCGCCCTGCGACTCCTGGAACTGATCGAAGAACACGGCAAGTCGTGGTCATTGTACGTCTTCAGCTCGGCGCACGTGGTGCGATCCTACCCCATCGAACAACTGGTGCGGCTGGGGATTTCATGGGTGTGGATGGGCTTGGAGGGCAAAAACAGCCAGTACGTCAAACTGCAGGGCATTGATACCCGTGCCTTGGTGCGCACCCTCCAGTCGCACGGGATCCGGGTCCTCGGCTCGAGCATCATCGGGCTCGAGACGCACACCCCGGACAACATCGACGAGGCCATCGACCATGCCGTCAGCCACAGCACCGATTTCCATCAGTTCATGCTCTATACCCCAATCCCAGGCACGCAGCTCTATGCGGAGCATCTGGCGAACCAGACGCTTCTGGATCCCGGCGAATATCAGGAAGGCGACGTGCATGGGCAGTTCATCTTCAGGCACCGGCATCCGCACATCAAGCGGGGGCAGGAGACCGAGATCATCTTGAGGGCGTTCCGGCGGGATTTCGAGGTGAATGGACCGAGCGTCCTACGGATCGCGCGCACCGTCCTGGCCGGGTGGAAGCGCTATAAGCACCATGCCAATCCATGCATTCGCAGTCGCTTTGCGTGGGAGGCACGGGATCTGGTCATGACGTTCCCGGCGACGCTGTGGGCCGCCCAGCGATGGTTCAGGGAGCGCAACCCGGCGCTCTGTCGGAAACTCACGACGCTGCTGGACGACATCACGCGGGAGGTGGGGTTGAAGGCCCGGTTGATGGCGCCGCTCGCCGGGTGGATCGTCTGGTCGAAATTGCAAGCGGAAGCCCGGCGCTTGAAAGCCGGCTGGACGTACGAACCGCCGACGTTTTACGAAGCCAATACGTCCATGTTGCGGTGCCGGTCTCACTGGAGGTTTCCTGTCCTTCCCATCAAATGGGTGGCGGCGTGATGGCGGACCGGCTTGATGTGAAGTATGTGCCTCGTTACTGCCCCTTCCTGAAGAAAGACGTGTGGGCGATTGTGACCAAGCAGGCTGACGGGACGTGGCGGATTGTCAACTGCCTCGACAAAGACCGAGACTGTTTCGAGCAGGATTGTGCCTTCACGCGGGACGGCGGGGCGTGGCCGTTTCAGGAAGGCTCAAGGGTGAGCCAGGCGTGAGGGGATGGATTTTTCGCAGACGCCATTCATCGTGATCTGGGAGACGACCAGGGCGTGCGATTTGGCCTGCCGGCACTGCCGCGCCACCGCGCAACCCACTCCGCTGCCGGGCGAGCTGACGACGGAGGAAGGGTATGATCTCATCAATCAGGTGGCGGACATGGGGGCCTCCGTCATGGTCTTCAGTGGGGGGGATCCGTTGACGCGTGCCGACCTGGCCTCGTTGATTCGTCACGCAAAACGGCGAGGGTTGCGGGTCGGGACGATTCCCGCGGCGACCCCGCGGCTGACTCGCACGGCGGTGCAGGCGTTGAAGGACGCCGGGCTCGATCAGATGGCGCTGAGCCTCGACTTCAGTACCGCGCAGGCGTACGACGGCTTTCGCGGCGTTGAGGGGGCCTTCGCCAGGATCATGGACGCGGCGGCGTGGGCGCATGAGGTGAGCCTTCCGCTGCAGCTCAACACGGTCATGATGGCCGGGAATTTCCACGACGTCGATCGCTTGATCGAGTTGGTGCGGCGGCTTGGCATCGTCTTCTGGGAAGTGTTTTTCTTGGTGCCGGTCGGTCGGGGATCGGCCCTCCAGGGTCTGACGGCGCACCAGTACGAGGCGGTCTTCGAGAAACTCTACGCGCTCTCCCAACGGGTTTCCTTCACGATCAAGGTCACCGAAGGCATGCACTACCGTCGCTACATGGCGCAACAGCGGGTCGAGGAGCGTCATCGAGCGGGTCGCCCAGCCGAGCGACCTGTTCATCGGGGACCGACGCACGGATCAATCGGCACCTCCGCGCAAACCGTGAACGCGGGCAAGGGGCATGTGTTTGTGTCCTCCACCGGCGAGGTGTGCCCCAGTGGATTCCTGCCGCTTCCAATCGGCAACATCCGACAGACGGCCCTCGCGAGCCTCTATCGCACGCATCCGCTGTTTCGTCGGCTGCGTGATCCCGACCTGCTGAAGGGCCGTTGCGGGCGGTGCGAGTTTCGCCGGCTTTGCGGGGGATCACGGGCCCGCGCCTTCGCGATGACCGGGGACTATCTCGCCGAAGATCCCTGTTGCGCGTACCTGGCTGACGTTCCCTGATGGGCGCATCACAACCGCGGGGGCTCTCGCAGGTGGGACAGAATGAATGTCTTCATATATGAACTTTGCGCAGATCTTCATTGAAAAAGATATGAAGACATGGTAGGCTTAATCTGGCTGAGGGGAAAAAGGGGGGAGGCATGACCTATACGTTGCGTGTCAACGCCAGAAACGATCTACATTTGCCGGCAGAGT
>CAZUWM010000044.1:0-12773 GCA_964624155.1 uncultured Planctomycetales bacterium | reverse complement strand
GCGGCGTGATCGCAATCACGGTGATCTGGCCTTTCTGAGGGCCGTAGCACCAGAAGAGCCGGTAGGCAGAAGGCGTGGGAAATTATTGAATTCCCACTAGCAGGAGGTGATCGCCGAGGCGAAGAGCCGCGCGCGCGATCGTGCCGGAGGCCACTTCAATGACACCCCACGCCCGCCAGACCGGCGGCACCCAGCGCCAGGGCCGCAGCCGCGGTGTGAGGGCGACGACACGCCACTGACGATCGACAAAGATCGCATCGATGGCGCAGCGCATGCCCACGGTATGGATCGACCGGCAGGAGGGAAAGACGATCGCCTCGCCATCCGCCACACGGTCACGTCCCAAGAAGCCCCTCGCGCGGGCGAGGAAGGTCGTGGCCATCACCGCCTGGGCGGCCAGCGGCTGCTCCGTCCTCGCAAGGATAATCCGGAAGGTACTCAGCTCCGCGGGGTGGGTTCGAACATCGACTCGCTGATCGGAATGCCCTTCACTTTCAGCTCGTCGAAGAAGGTGGGGCACTTCCCCGTCGACGTAAACTCGCCGAGCACCTTGCCGTCGGGCCCGATACCGCTCTGTCGAAACACGAACAGGTCCTGAAACAGGATGTCCGTCCCGTCGACCAACTCCGTCAATTCGCTGACGGCGGTCACCTTGCGCGAGCCGTCCGACAAGCGGGCCGTGTGGATGATGAGATGGATGGCGGAGGCCGTCATCTCGCGGATGGCGCGGATCGGCAGCTCCACGTTGGACATGAGGACCATGGAATCGAGCCGCGAGATCACGTCCTTCGGGGAGTTGGCGTGCACCGTCGTCATCGAGCCGTCATGGCCGGTGTTCATCGCCTGCAGCATGTCCAGCGTCTCCGCCCCGCGGCACTCGCCGATGAGAATGCGATCGGGCCGCATCCGCAGCGTGTTGCGGAACAGATCCCGGACCGTGATCTGGCCCTTGCCTTCCACGTTGGGGGGGCGGCTTTCGAGACTCACCCAGTGCGTCTGGGTCAGTCGCAATTCCGCCGCATCCTCGATCGTGACGATGCGCTCTTCCTCGGGGATGAACGCCGAAAGGATGTTGAGGAACGTGGTCTTGCCTGATCCGGTCCCTCCGGAGACGATGATATTTTTTCGCGCGCACACGCACATCCCGACGAAATCGGCCATCGCCTGGTTCAAGGACCCCGTCCGGATGAGGTCATCGATCGTCAGGCGTTGGCGGCTGAATTTCCGGATGGAGAGCATCGGCCCTTTCACCGACAGCGGCGGGATGATCGCGTTGACGCGCGAGCCGTCCGGCAGGCGCGCGTCGACCATCGGGGCCGATTCATCGATCCGCCGGCCGATGGGCGCGACGATGCGCTCGATGATGGTACGGACCTGATCGTTCGTGACGAATTTCTTGGCGGTGAGCTCCAGCTTGCCGAAGCGCTCCACGTAAATCTGGTCCTTGTTGTTGACGAGGATGTCGGTGATCGTCGGATCCGCCAGGAGCTCCTCCAGCGGCCCCAGCCCCAGCGCTTCATCCACCATCTCCTTCACCAAGCGAAGGCGCACCTCATGGGAGAACAAGACACCCCCCGCTTCCTTCGCCAGCAGGTTGGCGATGATCTGCTCGGTCTTCTGACGCAATTTGTTCATCTCGGCCTGGTTGGCCAACGCCGACAAGTTGAGTTTCTTCAGGTCCAGCTCCTCGACCAAGCGTTCATGAATCCGCCGCTTCATCTGCACGATCTCATCGGCCTTCTCCTGGACAACCGCCGGGTCTTCCGTCACCAACGTCCCTCCCGGCATCGCCAGACGGTCCGGCATCCCCTCCCCCGGCGGCCGGCCGTCGCGATGCCGAGGGATCTCATGCGACTCCACGTAGAGGTCGGCACGGGTGACGAGCGCCTGGGCCAGGTCGCCGAACGCCTGGGCCACCTTCGTGTGATCAAACGCCACGACCAGCGGCACCCCTTGATTCACCGACATCCCCACCGTCCGGCCGTCGGAGGGGATTTCCCCGATCACCTCGCACGGCAGGGCGGCCCGGACATCTTTGGTCTCCACCCCGCCCCGGCTCTCCGCACGGTTCAGCACCCCCTTGACCATCATCGATGGGAACAAGAGGCTCTCCAACATGCCGAGCGACCACTTGGTCTGATAGAGGGCGATGACGTCCGGCGAGGTCACCAACAGGATGAGATTGGCGGCGTCAAAGGCTTGCACCAGCGCTTCGGAGAACATTCGGCCGCCGTCGACCACGATGTAGTCGTACCGCGGCTTCAACAGGGTGAATACCGCCGGCAGGAGCGCCGGGTCGAGGTGGTGGGCCTGGCGCGGATTGGCGAGAGCGCTGATGACGTGCAGCCCGCAGGCGTGTGTGACCGTGACCTCCTCCAGGGCCGACGTTTGGCGCTCCTCCCCCGCCGCCGCTTTCTTGAACGCCGGTAGCACCTCAATGAGGGTCCGCGGGGAGGCGAGGTTGAGCATCTTGGACACGTCCCCCACGGCCATGAGGTCCAGGTCCACCAGACAGACGGTCGGCTGAGGGCGGCGGCGGACGAGGCTGACCGCCAGGTTGGTCGCAACCACGGTCTTGCCCACCCCGCCTTTCGTCCCAAAGACTACGATCACTCGCGCAGCCATCAGGGCCGAAACAGGATGGGCAGCTCCAACCACACGTCTTGCTGCGGCATGTGCGCCGGGAAAGGCGGAAAGGGCGACTGGGTTTCGGTGGCTTTCAATACCTCGCGGTCAAACGCCTCAACCCCTGAGGACTCGGCCACCAGGGCGCGGCCCAGTGTGCCGTCTCGAAACACGTGAATGCGCAGCCTCACCTCCCGCCCCAGACCGAGATCCCCCTCCTCGTCCGAGGGATAGCGGATGGCCCGGGCGATGCGTTCCTGAATCGTCAGGGCATACTGCAGCGTCGGATCCTGCGTCGGACGTGTGACGTGAATCTGCGCGACGTCGAGGGCTTCTTCCAGTTGGACGGTGCGGTCAGTGACGAGCCCTGGGGCGGCCTCTTCGCTCGCCATCAGCTCAGGGGTGACGACGATCACCAGCTCCCGCTGGGTGGATTTCGTTTCGGGGGATCGAAACAACCGCCCCAGGAAGGGCACGCTGCCCAACGCCGGAACCTGGCTGGAGGTGCGGGTGTCCTCGGCTTTGAGCAGCCCCGCGATGACGATGGATTCGCCGGAGGAGGTCGTCACCTCGGTGCTGGCTCTGCGGACCTGAAACCCCGGCACCGCGATCGACTTCGTCCCGACGGGAATGCTCAATCCCACGGAGGCATCCACATCGGAGACTTCGGCCGTGATGACGGTCGTGATCTGCCGATCGCCGGATGGGCCGTTCGGAGCCTTGGGGTGCACGTAGGGTGTCATGTTCAGCACGACGCCGGTCTGACGAAACTCGATGCTGGCGCTGACGGCGGCCGATTCCGACGACACCGACGTGGCCTTGATGACCGGCACCTCCACCCCGATGAACGAGGAGGCTTGTTTGCCGCTGGTCGTCACCAGCTTCGGCTCGGCCAATACCCGTGCGCGATTCCGCTGCACCAGCGCATTCAAGGTGGCCGCGAGACTGCCTCGCGTCACGCCGGTGGCCGACGGACCTGCCGTCGTGCCGAACCGGGTGAGGGCTTCGCTCACCGAGAGATCCGTCCCTTTTTCTTGGGTGAGCGCCACCGATTGCGACCAACTCACCCCCAACTGCTCCAGATCGGTCCGGCTCACGTCCACCACCTGCACGGCCAGTTTGACCAGCGGCGGGGGCGGGGGTGCCGGCGGTTGGACCTCCTCGAAACGCACGAGATTCTTCACGGTGGGGAACGATTCCAACGCCTTCTCCACCTGTTCCAGATCCTCCGCGCGCGTCACGGTTCCCGTCAGATACACCCGGCCCTCTTCCTTCGTGACCACGACCCCGGGGATGTGCATCTGCTCCAGCAGCTTCCTCACGTGGAGCTCCGCGTGTTCCTGGCCTCGATCGACCACGTCCACGGCCCACGTGCGTTGGCCGTGGCGGTCCCAGATCATCAGGTTGCTGCGCCCCGCGGCCTTGGCCTGCACCAGCACTTCATTCGGCGACATGACGGTCAAATCGATCACGTCCGGCTGGCTGATCGCGACGCGCTCGACGTGATCGACGCTCACGCGCGTCATGTCGCCGGATTCAAGCGACAGGACCTCGGAGGCTTCGGAGGATGAGCCGGCGGACGGCTGCGGGGGTGTTGCGGAGGGTGTCGCCGCTGCGGTGTCCTGCGCCGGCGCCGCCAACACCGGCCATCCGACGACGAGCGCGAATCCCAGTAACGCCGCGCGGCTGAGGAGCCAACCGCTCCGTCGAGGACACATCATGGTCCGGTCTGCTGCGTCTGCTCCCCCGGAAGCGTCACGACGTCACGCTTGAGTCCTTTGTAAATTTCCACTCGGTGACCGGGGGGCTTGGCCGGAGTGAGCGGGGCTTTGAGTCCCAGTTGCTTCTCGAGGAGGTTTTGAATGTTCGCCGGAGCCAGCTGCACTGACCCTTCCTCAAAGCGCGAGCGCAGACTCAACTGAAGCCGTCCCTGCTCGCGGGCAAACAAGAGAAAGGAGGTTTCCTGAGGGGCCAGCGACAACGTCACCGTGTAGGCTTCCTCGGCCGCCGCCCGTCCGCCGCTGCGAGCGATCAACGCGTCGCCCACCGCGACCACCGGCACATCTTGAAAGAGGGTCCAGGTCACCGTCTGATTGCCCGACTGATCCGGCAGGGGGACGGTGATCGTCCACAGCACGTCCACGGCATCGCCCGGCTGCACAAATCCTCCCACGCCGGTGAGGGAATCGACGCCGATCGTCACCGCCCGATTGCCCTGCGGCAACAGTCCGGACAGCGTCGAGCCGAGCGGCACGTCTTCCGGACGGCGGATCTTGTTGGAGAGAATCTGTTCGCCCTCGGCGATGGGCGCGAGGGTCACCATCCCCAACACCTCGTGGGGATTCCGCACCGCATACGGTTGGAAAAATCGCTCCGGCACGTCGGCGGTCGCCACGTCAGAGGCATCCAGCACGATGCCGGCGTCCAGATCGTGCGCCGCCACGACTACCGGTACTGGCTCCGGATAGGTGGCTCGCACGCGCTGGAGTTCCCGCTCCAACACCTGCTCTTTTTGGCGCAGGTACTGCTGCATCAGACCGACGGCGATCAATCCGACGAGGGCGGCGACGCCCAAGGGCACGAGGCGTCTGAACCGCTCAGGCAGCGCCATGAGAGCGCCTCATTACTGGGCCACCGAGTTCAAGCGCTCGGGAAACGTCTGCATCTGCGACGTGGCCTGCTCGCGCAGGGCGTTGAGAGCCTCCTGCATCGCTTGAAACGTCAAGAGCCCCTTGATCGCATCGTGGACGTCCAACTCGGTCTTCTGCCGTTGGGGCGTGCGTTCTTCGAGCAGCACCAGATAGAATTTCCCATCCGGGCCTTTGACCGGCTGGCTGATCTGACTCGCCTCGAGGGAGAACGCCACGGATTCCAACTGAGCAAACAGCACGTTGTCTGGGCTCTCCTGCCCCAGGAGGCGCAAGCGGTCTTTGTCCACCGCCCGCATCACCCATCCGATATCGCCCCCCTGCTCCTTCCCCGCCCCCGTGGATCGTTCCACCGCCAGTTGCGCAAAGACCGCGCCCTGCACCGCCTGCGACCGAATCGCCTCCGCGTCGGCGACGGTGTCGGTCACGATCTGGCGCAGGTGAATCCGCTCCGGATCCGTAAAGCCGAGTTTGTTCTGCTCATAGAACTGGTGAATCGCCTCCTCGGTCGGCACCGCCCGCTCCTGCTGCCAGCGATCCCACTCCTGCGCATAGAAGCCGCGCTCGACGTAGGCGCGCCGGCGCTGCACCGCAGTCCGACGATCCAGCCCCCGGGCGCGCGCATCCTGCGCTTTCAGCTCGGTGTCGACGAGGTTGTTCAACACGTCGTGCAGATCCAGCTGATTCGGCCGGTCCTCGCTCGAGAGCGGCTGCCACGTCTGTTGATAGGCCTCCATGAGCCGCTTGAGTTCCGTCACGGCCAACTCCATATCCGTCGTGGAAATCGTCCCGCCCTTGACCGCGGCCATCCGCTCCTGCTCAGGAATGACCACGGAGGCAAGGGGCGCTGACGCGGGTGGTTCGGAAGGGGTGTCGGTCGTCGAGGCGGGAGCGAACAGACGGTCGCATCCCAGCAGACTGATCACGGCGAGGCTGCCGCATCTCCAGATAAGCGTCCGTCTCATGCGTTCGGCTGTCCTCCTTCGACTTGATGCATCCAGTCAGGCAGGGCGACGTTATTCAATTGAAATTTCTGGGCGAATCTCGGGCGCGCGCCGGTATACCGATGCGCCCCCCGCAGGCGGCCATCGGCTTCAAAGCCTTCGACCTCGAAACGAAACAGCTCCTCCAATCCAAATCCGTCGGCCGACATGCCCAGCACTTGGGTGATCGAGCCGATGCGGCGGCTGCCGTCGACAAACCGGCTCATGTGCACCACCAGATCGATCGCGCTGGCGATCTGCGCGCGGCAGGCCGCGGGCGGCACGTCCAGCCCGCTCATCAACATCAAGGTCTGCAGCCGCTCCAGCGCGGCATGGGGGCTGTTGGCGTGCAGCACCGTCATGAAACCGTCGTGGCCGGAATGCATCGCCTGCACCACGTCCAACGCTTCGCCCCCGCGGGCCTCTCCGAGGATGATGCGGTCGGGCCGCATGCGCAAGGCATTGTTCACCAGCACCCGCAGCGGCACTTCGCCGCGCCCTTCCAGATTGGCGCTGCGCCCCACCAGCCGGATCCAGTGGCGCTCACCCGGCAGATCCAATTCCGAGACGTTCTCGATGGTGATAATCCGCTCCTCGATCGGGATCGCCTCGGAGAGGATGCTCACCAGCGTGGTCTTGCCGGTGGAGGTACCGCCGGCCAGGATCATGTTGACCCGGGCTTTGACACAGGCTTCAAGAAATTGCGCGACGCGTTGATCCAGCGCCCCCGTCGAGATGAGCTCCTCCATCGTCCAATCGCGCAGCTTCTTGCGGATCGTCACGATGGGGCCGTTGATGGCCAGCGGCGGGATGATCACGTTCATGCGCGAGCCGTCCGGCAGGCGGGCGTCGCACACGGGGTTGGATTCGGTCACCGACAGGCCCACTGAGCTGAGCATCCGCTCGATGACGAACATCAGTTGTTGGGTGCCCTGAAAGGCGGCGGGGATGCGGTGCAGGCGTCCGCTGCGCTCGGCGAAGAGCTCATGGGGACCGTTGACCATGATTTCGGTGACCGTCGGATCATTCAGCAGCGCATCGAGCGGGCCGAGGCCCACCATGTCCTCCAGGGCTTCGTCAATCAGGCGCTCCTGATCCGCCGTGGAGAGGGCCGGCCCGCGCGTGTCGATCAGCAACTCATGCAGCGCCGAGCGCATCTCCGTCTTCATCGCCTCGCGATCGCCACGGAGCCCATTCGCGGAACCGGGAGATTGCGCAATGACATCCGCCAATCGCGCCTTGAGCCGAAGTTTGAATTGTTCATAGGTGGCAGCGGACTGGCCCATTCCCTTCCCACCCCCAGGGAGACGACTTAGCTTGAGCAGGCGCTATCCTTCGTCAGGCCGCACCGAATGTCCAGCAACAATCGGACAATGTGCGACAGGAACAACCACAGGAAGAAATAAATCCCACCGGCCACGCAGTTGAGGATCCCCACCACGCGCGCCGGCACATCGACCCCGCCGATGGGAACGGCTTGCCCTCCGCCGATCAGCAGCACGAGGCCGACGACCACCTGCAAAATCAAACTGACCCACGCCAACACCTTAAAGACCGTGGCACTGCCTTTCAAAAACCCATACGCCTGTGAGGCCATCGTCCCTCCTTGTTGTTGGTAAGTGTAGCATATTACGAAAAACAGCGCTACCGGGATTCGAACCCGGGTTTCTTGGCTGAGAACCAAGCGTCCTAGGCCAGGCTAGACGATAGCGCCTCATCGTGTGAGGTCGGAGAAGTCTTTGGGGAATTTGGCGCGGCTGAGGGCGGTCTCAGACGAGATGAGGCCTTGTTGGCAGAGGCGCTTCAAACAGGAATCCATCGTGCACATCCCGTGTTGGCCGCCTGTCTGGATCACCGTCGGCAATTGACTCGTGGCGTGGTCGCGGATGAGCGCGCGCACCGCCGGGATGCCGATCATGATCTCATACGCCAACACCAGGCCGGGACCCTTGGCGCGCGGCAAAAGCTGCTGGGAAACGACACCTTGCAGACAATCGGCCAGTTGGATTTTGACCTGCTGCTGCTGATGGGGAGGAAAGACGTCGATGATCCGATCAATCGTCTGCGGCGCATCCGTCGTGTGCAGCGTGGCCAGCACCAAGTGCCCGGTCTCCGCCGCGGTGAGGGCGGTCGCCATCGTTTCCAGATCGCGCATGTCTCCGACGACGATCACATTCGGATCCTGCCGCAACGAACGGCGCAGCGCCTCGGCGAAGGATTTCGTATCGGCAAACACCTCGCGTTGTTTCACGATGGAGCGGTGGTGTTTGAAGACGTGCTCAATCGGATCCTCGATGACGATGACCAGAGCGGCGCGCTCGGCGTTGATGAGCTCGACCATCGCGGCCAACGTCGTCGTCTTGCCCTGCCCGGTCGGGCCGGTGACCAGAATCAAGCCATTGGGCTTGCGGGCGAGGTCGGCGACCACCGGTGGCAATCCCAACGCCGAAAGACTCCGAATGACCGGCGGCACCACCCGAATCGCCGCCTCGACACTTCCCCGTTGATAGTGGACGTTCACGCGGAAGCGGCCGAGGTCTTTGATGGCGATGGAAAAATCCAACTCCTGATCCCGCTCGAACTGGGATTTCTGCGCGTCGGTGAGCAAACTGTAGATGAGCCGCTTGCTCTCTTCCCGTGTCAGGGTCGGCAACTCCGAGCGCACAAGCGCGCCGTCGAGGCGAAACATCGGTGGGGCCCCCACGGCCAGATGCAGGTCGGACGCCGACCGCTCCAGCGCCACCCGCAGCAGGCTGACCATGTTCAACCGCTCACCCGCTGGCGCGGAGCTGGCCGTCTGGCTCAACGCCCTCTGCACCTCCTCCACCGTCTCCGCCATCTTTTTTAAATCGGGGACACAAACAAATTGCCGTTTTTGAGGGGATTTGTTTGTGTCCCCTTTTTACATCACCACCAGCCGCGCTTCTTCTTCGGAGCCGGCGCCCGCTCAACCTTTGTTGACGACGCAGTTGCTGTCATCGGTGCTGTCGAGGCTTCCGACTGTTGCGACCGAGCCGGTACCATCCCTGCTGACGAGGGAGTGCCGCCAGCCGCAGGGATGGCGGCTTGTTTCTGTGACTTCAACTGGTCCAAACGCGAGGTGTAGTTGGTCTTGCGCCAGTCTTCGGTCGTTTTCGTCAGCAGCGCTTGATACTGCTTGATCGCCGCATCCAATTGATTCGCCCGCGCGTGCATCTCCGCGATCTGCTCCGGGTAAGAGAAATTATTGGGATCGGCCTTGGCCAGCGTCTGCAACGTCGCGATGGCCTCCTTGAACTGCCCCGCGTTCGCCTGGGCGTTGGCCAACTGCTGTTTGATGTTAGTGTCGTTGGGTTGCTTCGCGGAGAACGCTGTCAACGCCGCAATCGCCTTCTCCCACTGGCTGCGGTTTTGGTAGCCGTTGATGAGCTGCCAGTGCAGCTCGTTGTCGTCGGGAAATTGGGCCGCCGCACGCTCGATGGATGCCAGAGCCTGGTCGGGCTTGTTGGCCATGTTGTACCCTTCGATCAACTGCCAGTGGATCGTCACGTCGGCCGGCGTCTTCTTCACGGCCGCCTCAAGGCTGGTCAGCAACGCATCAAGCTGCTGCTGCTGCTGCGCGATGGACAAGAGCTGGCGGCCCGCGTCGCGCTTGGCCCACGGCTCGGTGGCGCTCTTCCGGAGCGATTCGTAGGTCGCTTTCGCCTTATCCCACTGCTGCGCACGCACGTAGGCCTGGCCCAGTTGCTGTGCGTAGCCGATCTCCTGCGGTCGGAGTGTCACCGCGGCCTCAAACTGTGCGATCGCCTCCTCCTGCTTGCCCTGCCCCTGCAAGGTGCTGGCGTACTGGATCAGTAGATTCGGATCATCGGACTTCGTCTCGACCAACGCCGCCCACGTGGCAAGTCCGCCCTCCACATCCCCTTTCGTAAACTGGGCGCTCGCAATCTGCTGGGTGTACCAGACATTCTCCGGCCGCAGCTTCGCGAGCGTCTTCGCCGTCGCGATCACCTCATCCTGTTTGTTCTGCTGCTGGTAGAGATTGACGAGCCGATTCAACACATCCTCGTTTTGCGGTGCGAGCTTCGCGGCGGCCTCATAGATAGTCAGGGCCTTGTCTTGCTGGTTCTGGGACTGATAGGCTTCTCCGGCGATGTAGTAGACCCGCACGGCGATGTTCGGATCCGCCTGCGCCAGCGTCTCAATCGCCTCAATGACGCTCGGATCAATCCTGATGACCGCGGGTTTGGTTTCTTTGGTCAGTTCTTTCTTGGCGGGTACGGCCGACTTGGCGTCTTTGGAGGGTTCTTTCGCGGTCTCTTTGACGGCTTCTGATCTTCCGCTTTTCACTTCCGACTTCTTGTCTGCCGCCCATGCTGGTGAGGCGTTCACGATCAGACTCACCGCGATCACCCACCCCACCACCTGATTCTTCCTCATCTCCCCCCTCCCCTCCTCGGATGTTGCCCCAAGTATACCATGCCGACGTGAATCAAATCGGGGACACAAACAAATTGCCCAATTTCGATCAAATTGTTTGTGTCCCCTTTCTTACCTCTTGTACCTCTTGTAGGAACGAGTCGTCGCCGAACGGCAGACCACTCCTGGTATGTTTTTCAAAGCGCTTCTGTATCTCGTCATCCTCGCTGCGCAGAAACGTCGCCCAGGCTTGAATCTCCTTCTGCACCGGATGGGACGTGAGAATCGGGTCGTCAGGCACCCGTCCCACATGGGCCCTGGCACTCGACCAGGGGTAGTCTTCGGCCCGAGCCACGAGGTCAGCTTCGACGGGGTTGCGTTCTACGTATCGGATCGCGGCATACAGGTGCCGCTCATCCAAGGGGAAGCTTGAGAAACGGCCCTGCCAGAGAAACCCGGTCCATCCTTCCCGCTTGTTGATCTTTTGGGTGTAGCGTCGGTGCGTTTCCCCGAAGGCTTTCGCCAGGCTCTCCGACCGCGCGGGCACGGCGATGAAGTGGACATGGTTCTGCATCAGGCAGTAGGCCCAGATCTGCACGCCATGCCGCGTGGTCTCTTCCTTCAGCAGCCGGAGGTAGGTCTGCCGATCCTCCTCCTGAAAAAAGACCGGCTGCCGACGATTCCCTCGCTGGGTGACATGATGGGGGATTCCAGGAATCGTGAGTCGAGCTCGGCGTGGCATACGACTAAACTATCGTACTTGGGGACACAAAACAAGTTCTAAAAATCGGGGACACAAACAAATCCCCTCAAAAACGGCAATTTGTTTGTGTCCCCGATTTATTCCTCAGAGTTGTTCCAGAAGACTCAGGTATTCTTCGGTGCTGATGTGAAGAGTACGGAGGTTGCTCTTGATCTCAAACACCGGCAGATCTTTCTTCGTGCGGACGATCACTGGCCGGATCAAGTCATGGCGATCCCACACCCGATGATCGCCTTCCTGGCGAACGAGGCGACACCCCACCGTGAGGAGGAACTGCTCGAATTTCTTGTAGTGGAGGGGACGGAGGGCAGCCACAGGGTTAGGCAGGAACGGGAATTTCGATGGCTTTGCTGTCCTGACCGATAACTCTGGGAGGATTCCACTCGTGCCGGACCTTTTCCCAGCCGTACTCTTTCAGGACCTCTTCCCACGTACCCTTCCTGCTGACCTGTGCCATAAAGAGCTTGAGGGTCTGGGCAAAGGATCGTTCCGCATCCTCGAAAGAGTCTCCGTGGGCGGTCAGGTCAAAGGCTGGAGAGTAGCAGAGAAACGCCTCGCCCTCTTTCAGGTAGATCACGGGAATGTTCGCTTTGATGGTGGTGGCTCGCTTCAGCATGGATTGATCACCGTGTAGAGTCTAGCACGTGCGCCCCACCCCTGCAAGGGTTGTCAATCGCCCAGGCGGGCAGCGGAGCCTGGATCAATCTCCTAGTCTTGCGGCAGAACCGTTCAAATAGTCCTGGAGGATGTGCTCTGGTTCGACTACGCTCACCATTCGGCCGTGCGCGCGTCGGTGTCAGGCGTGCGCGACAGGATCGAGGTTCTCAAGTTCGACTTGGGGGCGGTGGTGTTTCATGAGGTACTTGCTGGCGTCAAGCACCTCGATCCCGACCACGGAGCCATCCGGCGCATAGTTCACCGCGACCTCCTCAGTCAGTCGGTGCGTCGTCACTTGGAATCGCCCGCTCTTGAAGCGGATATAGGCCGCGTCAACCTGCGGATCGTAGCTGATTTTCATGGCCCTGCCTCCTTGCCTCCTCAGAAGTAAAACGTGTACACCGTGATGACAACGAGATGGTCACCTGCGTCCTTCACAATCGGCATCACTTGCTTGATCCGATAACGCCTACCCGCCCACAGGTGATTATACTGGAAATTCTGCCGAGAAGCGACTCGCCCATGTTTCGCCGGTATGCGTTCGCCATCCCGAATCGCCGTGAGGACGTCTTGTTCAGAAGCCCCACGTTCCCGCATTTGTTGCCGGAAAAATTGGGGACACAAACAAATTGCCGTTTTTGAGGGGATTTGTTTGTGTCCCCGATTTATTCAGCGGCTATCAATCCCCGAGGCGGGCGG
>CAZUWM010000043.1:0-13558 GCA_964624155.1 uncultured Planctomycetales bacterium | reverse complement strand
AGTGGTTCGACTGCGCTCACCACCAGCTCCGTCGAAGGGCCGCCCGCCCCTGCTGCGGCGCCCAGTGAGAGCCCACTTGGGGGCGAGCTGTCGATCGAGGAATTACGAGAGGGGTCGGCAAAGGCGGTAGGCGGTGGGCTCGACGATCAGCAGCGCACCGCGCAGGTGGGAGGGGTTCACGCGCCGCAAGGCGGTCAGGAGCGTTCGGTGAACGTCATCCATCGTGCGCGGGATGATGCGCAAGTAGGTGATGCGCAAGTACAAGTAGATGATGCCCGCGTGGCGCATGAGCGGTGCGTCACAGGCGACACCCTCCTGCCGATTCTCAGAGACGACGCGGTGGCGTATCTGCCCATTGTGGACGTGCAGGCCGGGGATGCCGTCGTCTCGTTGAACGAGACGACGGATCGGCTGGAGTGGCACCGGATCGTCGGCCTGCTCGAGATGGGTGTGAGGCCGGTGTTCCGGCTGGCCACCGCCTCCGGTCGCGCGATCCGCACCACCGGCACGCATCCCTATCTGACCACGACCGGCTGGCGCGCGGTGCAGGACTTGCAGGTGGGTGACACGATCACCGTAGTGGAGGGGCTGGGTTACGGGGAGGAAAAGTCGCTGTATCCCGTCTCGTCCAGGATAACCAGCTTGCCGGCCCACGTCGCACCGGGCACGGCGGCGAAGAGCGTTTTCAGCGCGGCGACGATTGGGGCCAGCCGTGGCGGGTGGATGTCGACATGGATGATGCCGCCACACCGCGACGGCGGGTATACGGCTTCATCCGTAAAGTCGGCGTCGCGGGTGATCAGCACGCGCCCTTGCGCGCGCGCCAACTGCATGACCGCGCCGTTGCGCAGCCCGGAGGGCACGCGGATCGCCTCGTGGCCCCACCGACGCAAGACGCCGATGAGCCGGATGTCCACGTCCTCGTCAATGAGAAACCGCATGCCGGGCCTGCTGGAAGACCGCGACCCGGCCGCCTTGGATCGCTTCCCGAGCGAACTGGAGCGCCGCCTGCAGATGCTGCGGTTCGAGCGCGGGGTAGCCGCGTTTGATGGTCGCATACGTCTCGCCGGCCTCCAGCAGTTCCAGCACGGTCACGACCATGATGCGCGTGCCTTTGAAGGTCGGCTTGCCGTGGCAGATGCGGGGATCGACTCGGATGTAATCTTTCCACGCGAGTGGGTGCATCCGTCCCTCCCTTCTTTTTCTAGCATACCGGTCGGTCATCCGCTTGTCAACCGCCGGTGGGATCGGATCGTCGCCATTGAGCCGGCCGGCCGCCAGCCGGTCTACGACATTGAGGTCGAGGGCACGCACAACTTCGTCGCCGGCCACTGGATCGCCGCGGAGCGTTCTCCGACGGTGTTCGGTGGCATCCTCGCCCACAACACCTCTCTGGATAGGGGGACGGAGACGCTAACGACCGATTCGCCCCCCCTCACCACCCCCGCCGCGCGACCGAGCCTCAGCGAGGGAGGCCCGAGTGGTTCGACTTCGCTCACCACCAGCTCCGTCGAAGGGCCGCCCGCCGGTGACACGCTGACCCCATCAGCGTTACAGGATCATCTCCGCGCGCGCATCGTTGAGGCGTTGGGCGATTCAGCTATCCAGCCACGCGAGCTTGACCTGCAGGAGACGCACGACGCCATCATCCTTCGAATCAAGGGCGAGGAGGCGGCGAAACTGTCCTTCACGATCTACACGGATGAGACGATTCCACCGACCCTCAAACCTGTGGCGGAGCCGTGGGGGACAACGCTGTGGGTGAACTCGATCAGGACGCACGACGCACGCTATGACCGGCATGGCCTCATGACGTTGCTCTGCACCTACGCGATGCTCCGTCACCACGCTCAAACCGTCGTCTACTCGCTGCCAATGGGGGTTGGCATCGCCTTCTTCAACGGCCTCGTTGAGAAAGACTTGGTGACCGCGCCCCAAACGGATGAGGACCGCGAGTTGCTCTGGGGGGCAGCGGATCTTGGCGTCGCCGCTCGCATGCTGACTCTTCCCTCCGCCGACTCTCCTGCGCCGCCCACCGAGTCATCTAGGGCGTCGAGTGACGGGAAGGATTTACCGCCGCCGAAGCGAAACTTCCTGCGGATGACGTTGGGGCCGCACGATGAGTTTGGTCCGGAGCATGTCAGCGACGCACACGCGGACGCCGAGAAGCTGCCATCCCCCGCCGCGCCGCCCGCCGGAAAGGAAAGCCACTCTTCGACGCCACCTGTCCCTGCGGGACCCCGTCCCGCCTCCGACAATTTTCTGCAGTATGTGCACGATCGGAATCAGTCGGGCCTCGAGGTTCCCGCCCGCTATACAAACCACATCGAAAACAGTAGTCGGTATATTCTCGAAGGCGCGAAGGGACTGAGCGGCACGGCCATGCTCCTGGGCTTTGGAAACGGCATGGAATATACGCCGGCGGCATTGATCGCCCTGGCCGAGCAGTTCGACCGTCTCGTGCTCGTCGATATCGACGGGGCTTCTGTGACACAGGCGCTGGGGCGTTTCAGGATGGTGCTCCAATCGAGCGGTCAGGAAGCCTTGGTCAATAAATTCGTGGTATCCAACGCGGATCTCAGCGGTCTCTTCGGTTCTCTCACGTCGGAACTCGACCGCGTGATCGCCACCTCGCCTTCTCTTGATGCGGCGCTTCCGCAGATCGTGCGGGTCTTACAGTACGCCGTTCAGGACCCCTTCGTGTTGCCGCTGGCGGACGCCCGGGCTTCGTATGTGGTGTCTTCGATGCTGGTGACCCAGCCCATCGGTTTGCTGTGGTCGTACATTGAATCGTCGCTGATGCGCCGGTTCAACGTCGCCGAGTCCGCCTTGACCCCGTTCTTTATGTCTTCCGACTATGTCGAGGCGGAAAACGCCCTCACTCGGCGCTTCCAGATTCAGCACTTCCGTGATCTGTCTCGCTGGGTTGAGCCAGGAGGCGAAGTCTTTTTTTCTACCGATACGAAGGTCTTCGTCGCGGACGTCGGCGCGGGCGCTGTTCGACAGCTGAACGAGGCGACGGTGCGCTTGGTTCGAGTGGGCCGGGATGAAATGCGCGCCAGGTTTCATGTCAAGCCTTTGGGCGCATGGCTATGGTGGTATGATCCGGATCTTGAGTCACAGAAAGTTGGCGAAGTGTTCCAGGTCGAGGCCGACCTGCTGTCCCCCAAGGGAACGGAGGAACCGGGACTCAGTTCTGCCGGAGGCACCCCCAAGGAAGGATATGAAGATCAAGAACTCTTGACTGCCGCTGAGGCGCTCCCGTCGTCCGCCGCGCCGCTCACCGACGGGACTCAGCCGCCCGCTGCACAGCAGCCCGCTTCGCCCGCATCCGCCTCGGCGAGCCGAAGGCGAGATAGGAAGCGAGGCGAGCGAGACGGGCCGCCGGCCATCACTTCGACGGATGCTGACCAATCCGCGCTGAAGGATGCCCAGGGCCAGGCGACGCATCACGTGCCTCTCTACATTTGGCGGCCGTTCAAACTTGCTTTGGCAAAGGCCGTCAGAGAAGGAGAATTGTCTCCGGGGGCCTACGACAGGATTGTCAATCAACGCCTTGGCGTGGCGCGATATGACTCGAGCAATGGCGTGATTGTGATGGAAGAAGAAGCGCTCCCGCTCCTTTCAAAGGTGTTGAACACCGTGGGTCTTCAGCCGCATTGGCTGAATGACTTATCTCCCGAGGCGGTCCGCAACGCCCTGTACTTCCACGAAAAGCTGCATGCCGTGTGTCACTCAAGGGATGCGGTCGGCAGGAAATCCGGACGCCAGGTTGTCGAGGCCCTCTTAAAGGAACTTCAGAATGACCAGTGGTACAAGAATGAAACGGTCGTCACCTCATTTAGGAAATTGAAAGAGGGATTTGCGAATAATTATGGCCAAGAGTTCCTTGAAGACGATGAAAAGTTCGCGGAAGAATTGTTGGTGATGTTGTATGCCGAGGGAGACCTGTTCTTCAACCGCAATTCTCTTCGAATTCTTTTTGACACCAACCGTCCCAGGGATCGGGTCATTATTCCGCGCGAAATTGAGAGTGTCCTTTTCAGCGAAGAATTCAATATTGCGAAGAGGGCGAGGACGCTCGAGTTCAACGTCGTTCCGGCTGATCCCACCCCGGTCACGGTGCAGCAGCCAGCAGCAACAAGCCCCCCCAAGGGGCGTCCCGTGACGGCGTCGGTGGTTCGTCCATCCGATGACCAAGCGCAGAAGACGATCATGGGGCGCCGGATCCTGGCCATGTTATTAAAGATCCTCCAAGTCCGCCCGATCTCATCGGTCTTGGACCTTAATGATGATGTGTTGTATTTTCAACATGTGATCGGCACCGCCCGTCTGGTTCATGGGATCGCGAACGCCCCAGATACTTGGGCAGCCGAGCATCCCATAGAACGACGTTTAAGACATTTGGTCACAGCCCAGGGCATGGTGGCCCGAGAGGACACCTTTGTGCAGAACGGCATCCGATTCCACTTTACCGTGGAAGATGTAGCGGGATCGCATCGGAGAGTGAATTGGGAGATTGAAATTCCGGAGAATTTTGATAATCCTGCGGCGTTTATGCAGGCGTTTTTTTCGGCTATCAAGTGGTCTGGCCAGGGGACAGAGCCCATTCGCGGGGATATGGCGTTTGTCGATCGACTCAGCCGGGCTCTGACAGGACGGATGGACGCTCAGGAACTCACGGCATTGGCCAACAAGACAACCAATGCGTTAGGAACTGTTTTCTCGGTGTCGGTTGTCCGCCAGGCAATCGGGGTCGGGAAATTTAAGGCAGATCTCAAAGGAGAAGAGAAGAAACGAGGCGATGAAATCGCACTGGTTATTGAGGCGGACCATTCAGTCTCAACCCTGGAGTTGGCAGAAAAAGCAATTCAGTTTATTAAGAGCTCCTATCAATCGAATGATCCTTATGGCCATGCCGATGTCTTGGAGAGTTTAGTGGGGGAGCACCTGATCTGGCGGACGCTGGCCGGGCTTGAGCCTCATGAGGTCGGCATGCTCCAGCTCGCGGCACCGGGGGACACAATACCAAATTCGTCAGGGTCACCCGCCGCCGTCTCCGCCGCGCCGCCCGACGAAACGGGCGGGCCGGGGACCAACGAGCCCGGACCCGGAATGGCAGGCATGGGGGCTGCGGCCGCGGATGAGGAGGTTGGCCGCAGGCATCAAGGCGCGAAAGTCGGAGATCTGATTGAGGAAGGTGGTAGGAGGTTTAAAGTTGTGGGAGTCGAAGACGGGACGCCGGTGGTGGAGGAGGTAACTTCAGCAGAGACCACCCCGCCCGCCCCCGTTCCCGCCGCGCCGCCCAGCGAGCCAAGATAGTGACAGGCGCTAGGTGGGTGCCGTGGGGCTTTGCTTGTTCATTGACATGCATAAAAATATGTGATAAGTTATGCATAAAAGGAGGGTCGGTGATGAGGACGACACTGGATCTCGATGCGAAATTGCTGCGGGACGCCGTCCGACGGTCAGGGGCGAAGACCAAGACCGAGGCGGTGGAGCGGGGGCTGCAAGAGTTGCTTAATGCCGAGCGGCGTCGCCGACTGTTGCGGATCGGCGAACAGGGCTACGGCATGACCCTGCGGACGTTTTTGCGACGTCGCGCGGATGAGTAGACGGCTCGTCCTGATCGACTCCTCGGTGTGGATCAGCCGGTTTACGCACCAAACCGGCGACTTCTCGCGGGCCCTTGATGATCTTCTCTTAACCGAGCGCGCCGCCATTAATCCGGTCATCCGGGTAGAAGTCTTGACCGGAGCGCTTCACGAAGCCCAATATGCTGAGCTCGACGACGCATTGAAGGGACTTCACGCCCTTCCGATCTCTGATGATGTATGGAGGCAAGCTGAACGGGTGCGGTTTCAGCTTCGTCGGATTGGGCGGCTCATACCCCTTCCGGACGTGCTGATTGCTTCATGCGCGATGGTCCATGGCTGTGAATTGCTGCACGCGGACCGCCATTTTGACCTCATGGCGCGTACGATACCGCTGAAAATCTACCGACCGCGTTAGTTTCGGACCATGCGCAGGCCTGGAGAGGTCTTGCGGTTGGAATCAGTCAAGCCGCGAGCGCTCGCGGGGTTGCTTCCGAGGCCATTCGATGACGCCTTTGGTGTGACGTCGGAGTTCCGTGTAGGTCATGACCCCATCCAGGTCGTCCCCAATGGGCAGACCCACGATCTCACGGCCTGAGCGAACAGCCTGAACGATCGTCCGGCCAACCCGTCCCAACGTCACCACGCTGCCGGCTCGCACGTCAGCCTCGGCTTCGGTGATCAGTGGGCGATAGGTCGCAGAAGTGATCCGAGTGATTCGGGTTAGTCGTCGTGACCTCATGCCCGTTCCCCCAGCAGTAGGACGTTGAGATCAGGTTCAAGTACTGTAAAATCCGGGTCTGTGGTGACCAAGATCGCTCCAACGGCAAGAGCGGTGGCGGCAATAAAACTGTCAGCAATACCTAATTTGTAGCGGCCCTTGAGATAGCCGGCGGACAAACTCATCCGTTGGTCGGGGCACAGAATCGGTAACTTCCAGGTTAAGACGTCTTGGACCGCCCGTTCGGCGAGTACCTGATCATGTTGCCGCCACGTCACATAGTAGAGCTCTGTCAGTGTGATAAAGGAGAGTGACGCGGTGGTCCGCACCTGCTGGACGCGATCTGCCCCAGCTTCCTGCGCCAGGTAGGCAATGACTGCCGAGGTATCGAGGAGGTGTGTGATGCGAGGACTAACGGAGGTTTCGCTCTTCACGGTCTCGTTCCTCTCGGCGCCATTTGAGAAATTCTTTCGTGCTGAGTTTTCCTTTCAGGATGCCACGAGAGGCCAGGAAGGGATCGCCTTTTCGCATGGGCCGGATCACAATGGCATGGCCGAGGTCGAGGACATCCACCTTACTTTTTGGAGTCAAATGATAGCGCCTGCGAATGGCCGCCGGAATGACCAACTGTCCCTTCGCTGATACGGTTACGGTCATCGTTGTCACCTCCGCTACAAGCGTACAACAAAAATCATATTTCGTCAACCCATAATTCGTATTTTGTCTTACCTCACTTCAAGCGGCCTTGGCGCGTCGCTCATGCTCCAGAAACTCTCGCCACGCACGACGCGGCCCGCCCGCACGTCGGTCTCAGCTTGTGCGATCAGCCGGCGTAGGTCGCCTTCTTCTCGGGCTCGTTCTTCTCGCCGCATCTTTAACAAATCGAAGAAGACTGTCTGGACGATCGCTGGGTTGCGCGGGGTATCGGAAGCGGGTATGATAACGCTGTGGATTTCAGTCGAGTTCTGCAGACGCTCTTGACGGAGTTCGAGCGTCGCCAGATCCGGTACGCGGCGATCGGCGGCTTTGCGCTTGGCGTCTTGGGGGCGCCGCGGGGCACCCAGGATCTTGATTTCTTGGTGCATCACGAGGACCTAGACCAGTTCCATCAACTCATGACCACGTTGGGCTATCGACGGGAGGCCGTGACGGAAAACGTCTCGCACTATGTCCATTCCGATCCCGTGTGGGGTGGCAAGGAGCGGTTCGGCCATGCTGAGTGACCAGGAGAAGCGCGACTGGAAGGCGATGGCGAACGATCCGAAGCTGCGCGAGGATTGTGAGATGCTCCGCCGCTCCGCGAGAGAATTCGGTCGGCAATGTCCGCTCGATGTCTACGTCTCGTTCCTCAACTGCCTGCACCAGATTCAAGCCGTTCCCCCTCTTCCCCAGCCCTTCCCGATCTACACCGACGTTCGCTTGTAAGCGGCGTTCCTGATATAATATTGGTTTATTATGACGACCATGAAGGGCGCTAAAATTCTCATCGAGTGCCTCCAACGGGAGGGCGTGGAGATTGCCTTCGGCATCCCCGGAGGGGTCAATCTGCCCACGTTTGACGCGCTCTACGACTCCAAGATCAAGGTCATTTTGACCGTCCACGAGCAGGGGGCGGCGCACATGGCCGACGGCTACGCCCGGGCCAGTGGCAAGGTCGGGGTGTGCCTGGCGACGTCCGGGCCCGGTGCCACCAACCTGACGACCGGCATCGCGACGGCCTTCATGGACTCGATTCCCATCGTGGCCATCACCGGGCAGGTGCGCACGACGGTGATCGGCAACGACGCCTTCCAAGAGGTGGATACCATCGGGGTGAGCCGGCCGATCACCAAACACAGCTACCTCGTGAAGGACGCGCGCGACATCGCGCGCACCGTGCGGGAGGCGTTCTTCATCGCCCGCACGGGACGCCCAGGACCGGTGCTGATCGACCTGCCGGTGGATACCACGGTGGCGGAGACGGATTTCGTCTACCCGGAGCAGATTACGATCCGAGGCTACAAGCCGAAAGTCCTGTGGGAGGCGGCGATTGACTCCGTCGATCAGGCGAACATCGAGAAGGCCGCCGAGGCGATGGCGCGCAGCACACGGCCCGTGATCTATGCCGGAGCCGGGGTGATGCATGCCGGCGCTTCGACGGAGTTGGTGGAACTGGCTCACACAACCCGCATCCCCGTGACGACGAGCCTGCTCGGATTGGGCGGCTTTCCGGAGACCGATCCGCTGAGTCTGGGCATGTTGGGGATGCACGGCTTTGAGTACACCAACTATGCGGTGGCCGAGTGCGACCTGTTGATCGCCATCGGCGCGCGGTTTGACGACCGCGTGACGGGCAAACCGGATGAGTTCGCCAAGAAGGCGAAGAAGATCCACATCGACGTGGATCCCTCGTCGATCAATAAGACCGTGCTGGTGGATATCCCGATCATCGGCGATGTGAAAGCTGTTCTGCGAAAACTCAATCAGCTCGTCAAGCCGGTCGACACCAAAACGTGGCTGGCGCAGATCGAGGAGATGCGCAAGAAATACCCGTTGACCTATCGTCAGAAGGGGAAACCGCTACCGCAGTTCATCATCCAGCAGATCTCCGAGGTCACCCGCGGCCAGGCGGTGATCGCGACGGGCGTAGGGCAGCATCAGATGTGGGCGGCGCAGTACTACCAGTTCAATGGTCCGCGCTCCCTGATCACCAGCGGCGGTTTGGGCACGATGGGCTTTGGGCTGCCGGCGGCCATCGGCGCGCAATTCGGTCGGCCGAACGACGTCGTGTGGGACATCGATGGCGACGGCAGTTTTCAGATGACCGCGCAGGAGCTGGCGACGGCCGCCCAGCACAAGCTGCCCATCAAGGTGGCGATCATGAACAACCAGTTCCATGGGATGGTGCGCCAGTGGCAGGACCTGTTCTATCAGAGCCGCTACGCCCAGTCGAAAGTGAACCCGGTGGACTTCGTGAAGCTGGCTGAAGCCTACGGCTGCGTGGGCATCCGGGTTGAGAAGAGCGAGGCGGTGCGTCCCGCGATTGAGCGGGCGATGGCCGTGAGCGACCGGCCGACCGTGATCGATTTCATGGTTGAGCAGAAAGAGGATTGCTGGCCGATGATCGCCCCGGGGAAGCCGCACAATCACATGCTGGGGACCTACGAGGCGCTCAAGGCAGCCGGCGGGGAGCCACAACACCGCCGGCTGGATCCGGACGAAGAATCGAAACTCAGCCTCGGATGAACGAAAAACACACGATTTCGTGTCTGGTGGAAAACCACTTCGGCGTGTTGGCGCGCGTCTCAAGCCTCATCAGCGCCCGCGGGTTCAACATCGATTCGCTGACCGTCAGCGCGACGGAGGACCCCACGATCTCCCGCATGACGATCGTCGTGGATGCCGACGCCGTGAAGCTCGAACAGGTGAAACGCCAACTGGACAGGCTGATTGACGTGATCGACGTGAAAGAACTCGGCGAGGGGGAGTTCATTGACCGCGAGTTGTTGCTGGCTCGCGTGACATGCGACGGCAAAAGTCGGGCTGAACTCGAACGAGTGGTAGTACAGTTCGGCGGCAAAGTGGCGAATGCGACCGATCACTCCGTCGTCGTGGAAGCGGCCGGGGATACCAAGGCGCTCGACCAGCTCGTCGAGCGATTGCGCACGTATGGGATTGAGAAGCTGGTGCGGACGGGCCGCGTCGCCCTCGAGAAAAGCTGATGTCGCCCAGCATCCCGCTGCGCGTAGCGCAGCGGGAGTGCCGAGGCCGATTGCCGCCCTGGCGATATTCTATGGATGCGTGGCGGCGTCGTCCGCGGCCACGGTGTGGAAGATTGTCACCGGGGTGAGCCAACGCCCGCTGATCTGGCCGGCGGCCTGGTGCGTCGGTTCGGCGGCAGCCATCTACGGATTGGTCCTCCTGAAACCATGGGGTCGCGTCTTGGCGGTGCTGGGGCTGCTCATCCTGACGGTGACGGCGGTGGCGGTCGCGGGCCTGCTGGCCATGAAAGGCCATCCGGTGGCGGCATTGTTGGCGACCGCCGGCGCCTCCATCTACGTGATCGCCATTCGGTATCTGAGCCGCCCGCAGGTGAAACAATGGTTTACCGCACAACGGGTGATTGGGTGATTGAGTGATGACGTGATTGAGAAACGGAGAACACATGGCACGGATTTACTATGACAAGGACGCTGATCTTGGTGCGTTAAAGGGCAAGACCGTCGCGATCATCGGCTATGGGATTCAGGGACGAGGGCAAGGACTGAACCTGCGCGACAGCGGTGTCAAGGTGATCGTCGCGCAGCGCCCCGGCGGGCCGAACTACGACCTCGCCAAGCAGGACGGGTTCAAACCGCACTCCGCGGCTGAGGCTTCAACGAAGGCCGATGTGATTATCCTGCTGGCCCAAGACATGTTGCAGCCACAGATCTACCGTGACGCCGTCGCCCCATCTCTTCAACGAGGGCAGGCGCTAGGATTCTCACATGGCTTCTCCGTCTTTAACAAGCTCATCGCGCCCCCGAAAGACGTGGACGTGGTGCTGATCGCTCCGAAAGGACCAGGGAGTTTGTTGCGTTCTCAGTACCTGGAAGGTAAAGGGGTGCCGGCATTGCTGGCGGTTCACCAGGATGCGAGCGGTCGCGCCAAGCCAATCGCGTTGGCCTGGGCGAAGGGCATCGGCTCAACCCGCGCCGGGGTTCTGGAGACCACCTTCAAGGAAGAAACCGAGACCGACAACTTCGGGGAGCAAGCCGTCCTGTGCGGCGGGGCCTCGGCCCTCATCAAAGCTGGATTTGAAACGTTGGTGGAAGCCGGCTATCAGCCGGAGTTGGCCTATTTCGAAGTCTTGCACGAACTCAAGCTCATCACCGACATGATCTGGGCTGGTGGCATTACTGGCATGCGCAAGCGGGTGTCTGATACGGCGAAGTGGGGCGACGTGAAGTGCGGCCCGCGCGTCATTGATGAGCGCGTGAAGGAGGCCATGCGGCAGCTCCTGCGAGAGATCCAATCCGGCCAATTCGCCAGGGAGTGGGTTGCGGAGCATGAGGCGGGTCGCCCGAACTTTACGCGCTTGATGCAACAGGACGAGCAGCACCCCATCGAGCAGGTTGGACGGAAGCTGCGCTCGATGATGCCGTGGATCTCAGCGCAGGGCAAAAGCCCTGCGCCTGAAGTTAGAAGTCGGAAGTCGGAAGTCGGAAGGAACAAACGAAAAATCCTTCGAACACCTGCTAAGGCCAAACGATAACTTCGGTGGAACCGTTCCAATACGTGAACTGGCATATCTCAATGTTTGAAGGACAAGTGCAGGACCCCAACGCGTTCATCGACGTGCTGAGGCAGTTCCATGAGGCGCCGCCGGCTGGGCGCGGCGAGTTGGCCAACGCCATGTCGGACGCCATCATTCACAAGCGCGTGGACCTGGGGGCGGTGCGCCAGCGCTTGCTCGACGATGGCGCGAGCGACTTGATGGATGCCTTGGACCGGTTGATCGACCTGATTGAGCCGTACATTGAAGAAGGTGGAGTCGAGGAATAGAGCGCTCAGGGCTCAAGGCTATAGGCTCAGGGCAGTTGCCTAGAGCCTTGAACCTCGAGCCTAGAGCTAGACACCCATGCGACGAATCACGATATTTGATACGACGCTGAGAGACGGAGAGCAGTGTCCTGGGGCGAGCCTGACGCCGGCGGAGAAGCTGGAGATCGCCAAGCAGTTGGCGCGGCTGGGGGTCGATGTCATTGAGGGCGGGTTCCCGATTGCCTCGCCCGGTGATGCGCAGGCGGTCAAGATGATCGCGCAAGCCGTGAAGGGGCCCACGATCGCGGCGCTGGCTCGTTCCTTGCCGGCCGACATCGACGCGGCGGCGACCGCCGTGGCTCCGGCGAAACGCAAACGCATTCACGTCTTTCTGGCCACCTCGCCGATCCATCGGAAGTACAAGCTGCGCAAGGCGCGCGAGGAAATCTTGCGGCAGGCGGTGTGGGCGGTCAAGTACGCGAAGCGCTACAGCAAGGACGTCGAGTTTTCACCGGAAGACGCTTCGCGCACCGAGCCGGCGTTCCTCCACCAGGTGATCGAAGCGGTGATCACGGCCGGAGCCACGACGGTGAACATTCCGGATACCGTGGGATTTGCGATTCCCGATGAGTTCGGGCGATTGATCCAGGGGATCGTCGAGCAGGTTCCCAACATCCATCGCGCCACGATCAGCGTGCACTGTCACAACGATCTGGGGCTGGCGGTCCCCAACTCGTTGGCGGCCGTCGCCCACGGCGCCGGGCAGGTGGAGTGTACGGTCAACGGCATCGGGGAGCGGGCTGGCAACGCCTCGCTGGAAGAGATCGTGATGTCGCTGCGCATCCGCGCCGACTTCTACCGCGCGACGACGGGGATTGACACCACGCAGATCTACAAGACGTCGCGGCTAGTCAGCAGCTTAACCGGCATCGTGGTGCAGCCGAACAAGGCGATCGTCGGCGGCAACGCCTTCGCGCACGAGTCCGGCATCCACCAGGACGGTATCCTGAAGCACCGCCAGACCTACGAGATCATGCGGCCGCAGGACGTGGGCGTCGGTGAGAGCAAGCTGGTGCTGGGGAAGCTCTCGGGCCGGCACGCCTTCGCCCGGCGGCTCGCGGCGCTCGGATTCCGTCTGCCGAAGGACGAGTTGGACCGCGCCTTTGCGCGCTTCAAAGTGCTGGCGGATAAGAAAAAGGAAATCTTTGACGAGGACCTGGCGGCCGTTGTGGAAGACGAGCTGCCCGCAGCCCAGGAGATGTACAAACTCGTCTATGTCCACATCACCTCCGGCAGCGACACGATTCCGACAGCGAGGATCAAACTCTCCAAAGAGAACCGCATCCTTCAGGATGCGGCTTGCGGGGATGGGCCGGTGGATGCGTGCTACCGAGCGATCAATCGCCTGACCGGTATGGCTCCCGAGCTGGCGGCCTACAGCGTCCATTCGGTGACGCGGGGCAAAGATGCCTTGGGGGAGGCCACGGTCAAACTGCGATATCGCCGCGCGGAAGTGATTGGCCGTGGGACCTCCACGGACATTATCGAAGCCTCCGCCAAAGCGTACGTGAACGCCATCAACCGATTGCTGGCGCACGCTCCTTCACGTGCGCGCCGCTCTCTCCACCCATAAAACGAGTTGAGAGTTCAGAGTTGAGAGTTTAACTCGGTCGAGCATGACACGGGTGTTTGGTATTCTTGGGTATCCGGTCGGCCACAGCCTCTCGCCGCTCATGCACCA
>CAZUWM010000042.1:0-13616 GCA_964624155.1 uncultured Planctomycetales bacterium | reverse complement strand
GAGGCGGCGGTGGGCGGTCCCATCGCGCTCTTGCGCAACGGCGATCGGATTATCTTTGATGTGGCGAAACGTCGTCTCGACGTACGATTATCGTCCGCTGAACTGAGGCAACGACGCGCCGCGTGGAAACCGCCGAAGCCTCGGTACACCTCAGGGGTGATGGCGAAGTACGCGCGCTTGGTGTCTTCGGCTTCCGAAGGCGCTGTGACGGGATTTCTTCGAAACGATTAGGGGACGTGGTGGAACGGCAGACACGCAGCGTTGAGGGCGCTGTCCCGCAAGGGGTGGAGGTTCAAATCCTCTCGTCCCCACTCTCTGCTTCTTTGAAAGAGGATTTGAGGGGAGCCCCGCCTTCTTTCGGTTCACGAGCCGCGACGAATAGGAGCGGCGACTTCCGATGGGCGGGGCGGCTGGCCGACCTGGAGCGACCCCGACGAAGTCGGGGGAGCGGAAGGCGCCAAATCCTCTCGTCCCCACTCTCTTGACAAGTTGCGTGAGACTTGTTAGCGTAGCAGCAGCATGGGGTCAGACACGAGCCAGATGCTAAGCTTCGTGCCAGTGTCTGACCCCGTTTTTTTCTGAGAGGAGAGCCAGATGTCGTCATCGACCAAACGCACGCTCCAAATTTTGTTCGGCATCGGGGTGGCGGCGGTGCTGGTAGGGGAAGTCGCGGTTCGCTTCCATCTCGAGCGCCAGTATCAGCAGGCCATCAAGAACCGTCAGCGGCTGGAGTTGCAGGTGGCCGAGCTGCGGACGGAGCGCGAGCAGCTCGCCAACGTCCTCGAACAAGAACACCAGCGTATCGAGGGGCTTGCGCAAGAGCTCTCCGTGAAAGACCAGGAGCTGCAGCGGACGTTGGTCCGTCTGAACGAAGAGCAGCGAACCATCGAGACACTGCAACAGAAGCTGGGCGCGATGCAGCGTCAACTGGATTTGCTGCAAGGGGAATTGGCCTTGGCGTTGCAACAGCGGACCAACCCCTCCGCCACGGCCTCACACGCCGTTCAGCTCGAGAAGGTCGTGGTGAACAACACCCCATCCTCAGCCGTGGCGCAAGGACGGGTGCTCTCGGTGCATCCCGAATGGAAATTCGTCGTGATCGATTTGGGATGGGATGTGGTGCAGATCGGCGATGTGCTTTCGATCTATCGGTATGATCAGTTGCTCGGGAAAGCCCGAGTGGAACGGGTCCAAGAGCAAGCGGCGGCGGCGACGTTACTCCCCGAGTGGGAACAGCATGAGATTGCGATCAATGACATCGTTCGATTCCCGTAACGAAGTCAGAGGTCAGAAGTCAGAAGTCAGAAGTTACTTCCCGCTTCCCAGGTGGTGGTTGTGGATCGTCCTCTGGTGTGTTCCTGGCGTCGTGGTGGGGGCGGCGGAACGCGCGCCGTCTTCAGCGATGACGACCACGCAGCTCGTCATCAAGCTCGCGACCAACGAGACCATTCCTGTCCAATCCCGGTTTTCCACGAGTCCTCCGACCATCACCCTCAGCTTTCCCGCTCGTCGCGTGTTGGCGACGCTGCCGGAACGCTCCGTGATTCAGCAAGGCGTCGTGCAGGAAGTGCGCGCCGTGTATGCGGCCGCCGTCTCGCAACCCGTGGCATCCCGTTGGTTGCGCAGCCTGAGTATTCAACTCCGTGGGCGGTATCGCTACCAAGTCCGCAGTGACCCAGGCCGCATTGTGATCGAGATTGAACATCCCTCCACGATGGCGAGCGAGACCATTGAAGTCGGATTGTTGGGCAGCCTGGTTGGATCAGGCGCGCTGGCTCCACGAGTGACCGAGCGATTTATGGCCATGCAACACGCCCTTTCACACGCTCAAGCTCCATCGATTCGATCGCAGCGACCACGTCTGGTGGTTGACGACCCCGGCATGCCCACCAACTCACCCGGTGTTCCTGAGCCGATCGCTTCCTTGGAAACTCTCCGTCTGGAGAGTTCCGAGTCTCCTCAGACGCCGGCGCCGGAGCCTCACGTGCCGTGGACGACCTGGTGGTGGGTGTTGATGGGGGTTGGAGCGATGGGAGTGCTCGGTGCGGGGTGGTGGTCGGCGCGAGCGGGCCGGTGGTCGTGGAACCGGTGGCGTTTCCCACCACCACGTCGTTCGCCCTCGGCCGGGATCCAATTGATCGATCAGCTCGTATGGCAGGCCTTTGAGCGGCAGGGCCATGAGCTGCTCCATACGGTTGAGCTGGGACAGGCTCTGGGGTTGATGCGGGTGATGATTCGCGAAGGAAAGAAAACGGCCTTGTGGTGTGTGGGGATTGGCGCGCTCTTTGAGACCTCCACGGTCGAGCGATTCGTCCAATCGATGCGTAGCGCCAATGTCGATCAAGGGTTTCTCATCGCGCCCGGCTCCTTCACGATTCCGGCTCAGCGCTACGCCTCGGCCCACGGGGTTTCACTCCTTGGCCGCGAGCAGCTCATCGAACTCATCGGCACAGGGGCCATGGTGGCGTCCTATACCAAGCAGCTGGAGCACGTGACCCACCAACTGACCGAGGCCAAAGAGACGATTGAGCAGTACGCGAAGCAATTAGAGCTCTTACGTCGGCAGCGCAATGAGGCGAGCTGGTATCTGGGTGAGGAACGGGTGCAATCGTCGCAATTGGAAGCGCGCCTCAGCGACCTGACGCAGCACGTGCAGCACTGGAAAACCCAGGCGGAACAGATGACGGCGGCGGCTGAGACCGCCAAGAAACAATGGGAAGAAAGCCAGTGGTATCTCGGAGAAGCCAGGACCGCGCTGAATCATCTCCAAGATGAAATGCGCTCGTTGCGTCAGTCGTTTGAAGACTTGGCCGTCCAACATCATCAGACGGTAGTCGCTCTCCAGGAGGCGCGGGGACAGCGAGATGAGGCGAAGGGCTTGCTGGAAGAGGCGAGGCAGGTGCTCCAACAACAGCTTCATCACGCTGAAGAACAGGTCCGTCAGGCTCAAGCCCAACTCGACGCGATGCAGGAGTTCGTGAAAGAACGCGACACCCAATTGGAAGCGGAACGGACGCGGCGCATCGCCCTGGAAGACGAACTGAAATCCCTTCGCAGCTCCAGCGAGCGCCGCCAATACCCGCGCATCAACCCTGCCGCCTTCACGGCGGAGCTGCGCGATTATGGAGATACGCCCCTCTATCGGGGCCATGTTCGGGATCTGAGTCTCAAGGGATTTGGGGTGGATACCCCAATCCCCTTGGATTTTCCCGCCACCTTGCCGGTGCGCGCTCGATTGACGTGGCCTGGATGCCGACGGCCACTTGAATCCCATGCGCGTTTGGTTTGGAAGCGTCAGGATGCGATTACGCAGCGATACCAGCAGGGCTTTGAGTTGGAAGGAATCTCTGAGAGGGCGAGCGGAGCCATGCTCCGGGCGTTTCCAGCCCTTCAAACACGTGCGCGTTCGACGAAACGAACGACCCGCCGCAAGAGCGAGAAGCGGATCACCACCGCTTCCTCGTCGTAGTCTATCCCGAAGGAATCTGACGGCGCTCCTTCACGTACAGACTCTTGTCACATTGCTTGGCGTAGGCCTTCAGTTCGGCGCCGATCTTCGCGATCTGCCCCACATGGGTCAGCGTGTGCGACGCGCTGCTGACGATGGCGATGGAGACGGTCAACAACCCCACGGTCACCGGTGCCCCTTTGCGATCCGTATGCGTAATGGCTCGACACTTCCGATCGGCCTCGTCATAGAGGTGTGAGATCGTGGCGTCGAATGCCTCAACGATACGCTGGCACATCGCCTCTGCGCGATCAGGTGTCGTGACCACCACGAAGTCATCCCCGCCGATATGCCCGACAAAGTCGTCAGGGTTGCCGCATTCCCGTGCCGCGCTCAGCAACACCTTCGCGGTATGTTTGATGGCTTCATCCCCACGGGTAAATCCATAGTGATCGTTGAACGCCTTAAAACGATCCAGATCAGCATAACACACGGCCAACGGCTTCTTGTCCGCCAGGCGCGTTTCGATTTCTCGCTGGATGGAGACGTTTCCTGGCAGGCGCGTGAGCGGATTCGCTTCCAGCTCCTGTGAGGTTCGCCGCAACACCATGCGGACACGCGCGAGCAGCTCCTGCGGCTCAAACGGCTTGACCAGATAATCGTCGACACCCCCCTCCATGCCTTCGACCTTTTGGTTCACCTCCCCCCGTCCCGTGAGCATGATGATGGGAATATGGCGCAATAGGACATCTTGCTTGAGAGCGGTACAGACCTGCATCCCGTCCATCCGCGGCATGTTGTAATCCAGAATCAGGAGGTCAGGTCGCTGCCGGCGAACGAGATCGAGCGCCGCCTGTCCGTCGGACGCTTCGATGACCTGAAATCCCGTCGGCTCAAGAATCGAGCGGAGGATGTCGCGAAGATCCGGATCGTCGTCCGCGATCAACACCGTCTGTGGAGGCGTCATGAAGCGGTCGTGGGAGGGCGCTCAGGGAGGGTGAAGGTAAACATCGTCCCTTTTCCTAACGCCGACTGAACCTTAATAGTGCCCTGATGCGCTTCGATGATGCGTTTGGCCAGCGTCAACCCCAACCCGGTGCCTTTCACGTGTTCATTGATGGGATGCGCGGCACGGTAGAACTCCTGAAAGAGCCTCGGAATCTCCAGCGGATCAATGCCGGCTCCCGTATCCTGGACGGACGTGATGATCTGTCCGTTCCGGCGACTCATGGACACCGTGATCGTTCCGCCTTCCGGCGTGTACTTGACGGCGTTGGAGAGGAGGTTGATCAGCACGCGGGGGAGATGTTTGGGATCACCGATGAGTTGGTCGACGCCGTCCGCGTCCATCGACAGCGTGAGATGTTTCGCATCCGTCTGGGGCTTGAACAACTCGACGAGCGACGCCAAGAGTTCTTGCGTGGCGATCGGACGGAATTCCATCGTGACGCGGCCGGATTCGATTCGCGCGATATCGAGCAAGTTGTTGATGAGATCGGTCAACAGATCCGCCTGTTTTTCGATTTTTGACAGCCGTTCGGTCTGCGCGGATTGCAACGACCCGAATTGACCACTCCGCAGCAGGGACGCATATCCTTTGATCGCGGACAGGGGAGTGCGTAGCTCATGCGAGACCGCCGAGACAAAGTCGCTCTTGGCTTTATTCAGCCGCGTGAGTTGGGTGTTGGCGGCTTCGAGTTCTCGCGTCCGTTCCTGGACGGTTCGCTCAAGACTTTGGCGTCCACTCCAGACCTCTTCATAGAGCGCCGATCCCTCAATCGCGATCGCCAACTGGTCGGCGAGGATGCCGACGAGATCCTCATCGCCCTGTTCCGAAGCGAATCCCACGCCCTCACGAGCCAAGAGCAGACATCCCGAAGGGCCCGCGGAAGGTTTCACGCCGGCAACCACCAGGCAGCGACTCCGGAGGAGCTCCAAGAGCTTCGTCGCTGAAGGGTCGGTGGCCTGTTCGGCCGTCACGGTGCGAGGTGCGGGGTTCGCAAGCAACTGGGATAGCCACCCGCTGGTTTGCAGGTGTGCCTGGATTTGCTGAGCCTGCTCGTCGGAGATCCCGATGAGTGCCCGCCAGGTCAGCGTGCCGGTTGCGTGAGAGACTCCCGAAAGGCCTTTGGAGAACCCAAAACTTGACACAATGGCGGGAGTGAGCTTGTCATAGATTTCTTCAGGGCGGAGGCTCACCCGTAGTTGTTGGCTCAATTCATGGAGCGCTAACAGGGAGGCCACCTTCCGATCAAGGGCTTCTTGCGTCCGGTGCAATTCCAGATCAGCGCGGATGATTCGTTTCGCTTGTTGGTCGAGCTGCGCACAGGTTTTCCGCAATTGTTCCAACTCATTGGCTTGTTGCTGACGGGCGTCGAGCGCCAGGGTCACATAGCTCATCGATCCCAACAGGACCACGATGGCCAACAGTTTGATGGTCCAGTCCAGTTCGATCGTCAGGATCGCGACCACGATAACGCTCGAGGAGAGCAGAAGGATGGTTCGCACGGAGATCTTCGTCATGGGGATCCGACGGCGATGACCAACACCGCTCCAGTTTGAACAGCCGACTGCCCGTAGGGTAAGGGTCCTCCCAACGAGGCGTGCTCGCCATACGTGTAGCATCCGATCAGGGGGGTCGAGGTCCCGATCATCTTTCGAATCTGTTGAATCTCTCGAGTGGCGTCGGAGCCGAGGAGCGTGCGACGTGCCACGGAATCGAACACGAGGACAAATCGGACCTTGGAGAGAGGACGCAGAGCGGTTTGGGTAGCCCGTGCGGCGGCCTCCAAGGCGAGCTCTTTACTGCCGATCATCAATCGGACGGTGGACCCTTCCGGGATCTCTCCTGTGTACATCAGACTCCCGTCCGCTTCAAGGCCCCTCACATTTCGAAGGAGGAATTCATCAGACGAAGCGAGCTGGATCCCGAGGGGATACGCAATGAGCTGACGGATGAAGCCTTCCTGGCGGATGCTGTCCATCGCCTCGGGACCGAAGTACTCTTCATACACATCGGAGGCGGGATGCCCATCAAGTTTCTGAAGGGTGTTGGCAGAGGATGCGGTCACGCGCAGTGGTCGGCTGATCGGCGCAAATCCGTGTTCGAGTCCCACCCCGATGGTGCAAGATCCGCCCAGGAGCAGCCCGACGACACTGCGGCTGAAAGCCTGTTCATCAGCGTATTGATACGTTTGCGTAAAGCGAAGGTCATCGGCCATGAGTCCGCCTGCGATCAAGGATTTGGTTCCGAGCACCTCTTGAATCCCATGGATCACCTCGGCATATCCGGTCAGGAGCCCATCCCCGAAGAGCAGGAATCCGCTTCGGGTTTTCCCCTGGAACTTCCGGAACGCTTGCAAGGCAGCTTCATGCCCAGCCAGACGAGGGTCACGATCGAGTCCCACCCCGATACCGCTTGCCACTTCCATATCGTCATCGCCCACCGCCAGCACCACACAACTATGACTTGTGGGACCGTCGGGGAGAATCTCTCCGGCACTACTGCCTCCCACGAGGATGACGCCAGGCAGGGAGCGCCGAAGCCCTTCTAACAGCTTTGGTTGATCGAACCAGGAAGAAGCAAAGACAAGCGCCCATCGGGGCCGCTGGTCGGCCATCCGCTGAACCGCCATTCGTCCTGCCGTCTCCCCGGCCGTCACCGCATGGGGATGATTACTCCATCCAATCGAGATCGCTCCGGAAGCCATCTCACAAAGTATATCTGATTAGGGGATCGCTTCGTGGACGACAACGCGAGCCTCCCGTCGGGAGGCGTACATCTCCGCGTCCGCCTGCTGGATGACTTGCTCAGCCGTCAGATGGGGCTGGAGCAATCCGATCCCCACGCTGAGTCGGATCGGTCCGAGGCCCGGTTGGCGCTCCCAGGGACCGTGGATGGCGAGTTGACGGAGTTTCTCAGCCACCAGCGACGCCTGAGCCACGCTGGTTTCCGGCAAGGCGACAATGAACTCGTCTCCGCCGAAGCGGGCCAGGACGTCGGCTCCTCGAAGCGCAGTCTTGAGCTCTTGCGCGACGCCTTTGAGCACCAGATCGCCCATGTGGTGTCCCACCGTGTCATTGATCGACTTGAACCCATCGACATCAATCAACAGACACCCCAGGGGTCGGCCATAGCGTTTGGCGCGGGTATATTCGAAGTCCCACCGCTCCAGGAACGCGCGTCGATTCCACAGACCAGTGAGTTCATCGGTCGTCGCGAGTTGTCGAAGTCGCTCCATGGTCCGTCGGAGTGCTGCGGTCCGACGACTGACGGCTCGTTGGAGTAGTCGGGTTCGCATCGCCAACAGCCAGATGATCGCGCTGATCGCGATGGCCGAGAAGCCGCTGAGGACCAACAGCACGACGTTGAACCACGAGATGGTACGAGCGGTTTGAGTGGTTCCAGGTTGCATCTGCAACGTCCATCGAATGGCGTCCAAGCGGATCGTCTCCTCAATGACCGAAGGACGTCGCTGCGCGGTGGACGCTTGCCAGCCTGCGGAGCGGTACAGCAACTCGTTCTCGTGGAGTAATTGCACCGGAAACGGCTGCTGGAGGGTTAACTCGAAGAAGTCGTTGAGGAGCGGTTTGAGATCGAACGCACCGGTCACAGCGCTGCGGCGATTCGCCTTGACCCGAAGCGGTTCGACCATGACGAGTAGCGGCCGATCCACGCGCCCCGTGACGATGAACGTGGAGGGTACGCGCCAGGCGTTTCGCAAACGCAGACGCTGGGAGATCTCTTGACTCAATGCCTGTTGTTCGGTGCGGGTGGTGGGAGTCGGCGGCGTCCACCAACTCACCGGCTCTGCTGAGCGAGTGAAGCCGATCCCCAAGAGATGCCGTGTATGGGCGACGGCGCTGTTGGAAAGAGCCCGCCGATCATCGAGGCCGAGCGGCTTCGATCGATCGACAGTATCGCGTAACAATGTGAGGGTTCCTCGACGGCTCTGCAGAGCCCGGATGAGTTGCTGGCTCGCCTCCGTCAACACGATTCGGGTGTCTTTGCGCATGGCGTGATCGGTGTGCCATCGCATGAAGGCGACCGTGCCCAAGAAGGAAGCGCTCAGACCCAGGGTGAGAAGACAGGCAATGAGGGTTCGACGGAAACGGCGGGAGTGAACGTTGAGAAGACCGCTCGGCGATGGCAGGGACATGTGACTGAGATATTCTAGCCCCTGCGAGGAGGGAAGTGAAGAAGGTCTTAAAAGCCGGGGACGGAGGTACAGCCGGTGGGTGGTTTCTGCCGTTTGACTTTCTCGAGGAGGGCTTGGGCGTCTTTGAGGGCTTTCGCCTCAGCTTCTTCTTTTGTCGCCCCTTGGGCTTTCACGACCCACGCGCCCGGATCGGAGTTGTCGATGGTCGTGTGATACGTCGAGCCGAGCCGGTAGGTCGTGATGGTGACCGGCCAGCCGGCCAGCTCGGTCTTGCGTTCGGAATAGTCTTCCACCTTCGGCATCAGGGTTTTTCGATGGGGGCGGCGACGAGGTTGCCCCACTCGGTCCAACTGCCGTCGTAATTCTTGACGTTCGAATAGCCCAAGAGATACTTCAACACAAACCACGTGTGACTGGAGCGCTCGCCGATGCGGCAGTAGGCAATGACCGGCTTGTCCCCCGTGATCCCGGCGCCTCCGTAGAGCTGTTTCAGCTCCTCAACCTCCTTAAACGTGCCGTCTTCCTTGCAGGCTTTTCCCCACGGGATGTTTTTGGCTCCGGGGATGTGGCCGCCTCGCTGGCACGTCTCCGGCAACCCGGGGGGCGCGAGGATCTCACCCGTGAATTCTTGCGGGCTGCGAACATCGACCAATTGGGCGGCGCGCTCTTGGGAAGCTTTCATCGCCTCGGGGAGAAACGCCCGAAGGGACGTGTCTGGGTTTTTGGCGGTGTAGGCCGTCTTGGGGTAGCTTGCCACCTCGGTGACCAACTCGCGCCCTTCCGCGATCCACTTCTTCCGCCCACCATTCATGAGGCGGACATCCTGGTGGCCGTAGACTTTCAACTGCCAGAACGCCCAGGCCGCGAACCAGTTGTTGTTGTCACCGTAGAGCACCACCGTCGTATCGGGGGCGATGCCCGATGACGACATCAACTGCTCGAACTTTTCCTTCGGAATGATGTCGCGCCGCAGCGTGTCACAGAGCTGCGTATCCCAGGCCCAACCGACCGAGCCAGGGACGTGTCCCTCGGCATAGGCCTTCGTGTCCACATCCACTTCCGCGATGCGGATGGAGGGGTCGTTGAGATGTTGCACGGCCCAGTCAGTTGAAACCAAGACGGTCTGCTGGCGCGTCGTCACGGTTTGGGTAGCCATGGCACCCCCTTTAATAGGTTCAACTCTTGCGAAGCCACTGGTCGAGACAAGCGAGGAACAATCTCATCACACAAAGGTATTGTGAGACGGGGACGGCAGGGTGTCAAGTTGCAGCACTGGTCTCGTAGGCGTGCCACAGGGCCAGGAGAACGACCATCTCCGCGAAGAGCAAACCGGAGAGGACCATCGACAGATACGCCAGGCACAGGCCGACGAGGGCGAGGCGGATGCGGCGGTCAGGCAGTTTGCGGATGATCATACCGCAGATCCACAAGAACACGAAGGCGAAGAGGCCTGTCAAGGCAGGCATCGCCCATCGCCACCACGGCGTGAGGGTCATGACGCCATACGCGATGAGCCATGGCGAGTACTCGCGTAGCAGCTTCTTCGGCGTCACGGCGGGATGGCGCACTAACTGGTCGACGGCGAAGACGCCTGGCAGGGTCAAGCTGACGCCACTGATGAGTCGCCACCAGCGCAGCCAGCTCTCATCGACTTCGAAATGGGCGAGCGTCACATAGCGACTCAAGAGCAACAGGCCGGTGACGATCAGCATCCACCTCAGCCACCGCGGCGAGAGGCGTCGATACGCGGTGAGCGTGAGGATCGCAAGACCACTCGCCAACCCAAGGAGAAATCCGTCAACTTGCGTCATATCAATTGGTGAGATGATGCGTTCTAAGGAACGCTTCTGCCCGCATGACCTGAAAGGGGAGTGTGGTGAGGAGGAGGAAATCTCGGTTTTCCGTAATCAGGTAATCGGCTCCCGTCCATTCCGTGTAGGCTGCAATGAAGGCATCTCCCGGTTTGAGTCCGTGGGATTCGTATTTCGCCCCCAGCTCAAACGGGACCTCCCAGTCTTCATTAATGGAGACACCAAGCGCCTCAAGAAAACGCCAGAAGTCCCGAAATCGCTGTGGAGCCGTGTTGCGGCGGACTTCTTCCAGGATGGTCCGAGAGACTCTGAGTTGGTACGTGGTAGGCGCCTCCAGCAAGGTCTTGAGGAGGGTCGCCGAAGCGGGCTTGCGTTCGCTGCCGAAGGCGAAGAGGTACTCGTTGGAATCAAGAACGAGTTGCAAGTTTTTCCTGCCAGATCGAGGCGCGCGTACGTTTGATGGCGCGGATGATCGCGTCCTCGCGAAGACCCTTGAAAGAGTCTCCCAGCCCGTGCTGTTGAAGCCGGTTGAACAGCGCCCGGGCTTTCTTGCGATTCACATGACGTCGATCCTTCACCGTCGCCATCCTTGCTCTCCTCTTTTTCAAAGTGTAGCAGGCTTCTCCCTAATAATCAATGCCGGGTTGGGCTTTGATACCGGCGCGATACGGATGTTTGATTTCGCGCATCTCGGTCACCAGGTCGGCCAGCTCGATCAACGGCTGGGGTGCGTCCCGCCCGGTGATGATGACGTGGGTCTGCGGTGGTTTGTGCTTGAGCGCGTCGAGGATCTCCTCAACCGGCAGGAAGTTGTACTTCAGCACGTAATTCAGCTCATCGAAGATCACGACGCGATATCGCTCATCCTTCAGCACGTCCAGGCACTTGGCCCAGGCCTTGCGCGCGGTCGCCACGTCCTGCTCGTAATTTTTCGTGATCCATGTGAACCCCTCGCCCATCCGGAAGCAATCAACACGATCCTTCAACTGCTCGCACATCTTGTCTTCACCCGTCTTCCACTTGCCTTTGATGAACTGGACGATTGCCACGCGCCAGCCGTATCCCAAGGCGCGAAACGCCAAGCCAAGCGCCGCCGTCGTTTTGCCTTTCCCCTCGCCGGTGTAGACGATGGTCAGGCCCTTGCGGATCGCTGTGGTGGTTTCGAGATGTTCTCGTGGGGCGCGGTCTTCAGGCGTCCAAGTCATGTGGCGTCGTTCGAAGACCCAGCTCGTGGTGAAGGGCGGGCCAGCCCTCTTCGCCGTGCGTTCCCCATTGATCACAGAGGATCAGGTCAGCCAGGGGAAGGCGCGGGAGCCACCCGGCGGTTTCGAGCTCCGGCCTCTCTGGAAAGTGCGTGACATACCCGATGCAGAGATAGGCAACAGGCGTGACGTGCGTCGGCAGATGGAGGATCTCCCGCAACGCTCGGTCGTGGATGATGCTGACCCAACCCACCCCCAGTCCCTCCGCCCGAGCGGCTAACCATAAATTTTGGACGGCGCAGACGCAACTATACAGGTCCATAATCCGATTCGCCGTGCGACCGATCACGACCGGGCCGAAACGTTCGCGGTCGCACGTGACACAGATATTCAGCGGCGAGTCCAGAATCCCCTCTAACTTGAACCGCTTGTATTGCTCTCGCTTTCCTTCCGGGAACATGAGGGCGGCTTCTTGATGGGCGCGTTCAAACGCCGCATGAATCGCCTCCCGAACCTCGTGCGATCGGATGAGGATAAAGTTCCACGGCTGCATGAACCCGACCGAAGGGGCATGATGGGCCGCGTCGAGGATACGAGCTAGGATCTGTTCGGGAATCGGGTCGCGACGGAACTGCGCGCGGATGTCTCGACGTGCGAAGATCGCCTGGTAGAGGGCATCCCTCTGAGAGGGGTCGAACCCTGCGGCGGCCTTTAGGTTGGAATCTTGTTCAGCCATTGGTCCACGTTTATTATCCGAGGACCTTGGCGTGGGTGGGCGGTGGCTTCGGGAACAGCGTGGGATGGAAGAGGGATGCCATGATGTGGAGGCCCTTGATGAGACGCGGCCCTTGACGGTGGAAGAAGGCCGTGTTGATCGCATACACGCGTTTCGCCTTCACCGCGCTCACGGTGTTCCATCGCGGGCGGTTCGCAAGGAGCGGCAACTCTCTAGCCGTGCGGGCCATCGAGAACGAGCAGGGCATGGCAAGAATCACCTCAGGATCATACCGAAGGATATCATCCCACGTGATTCTCGCGGAATCCTCTCCAGGCTTGCCGAGCCCGTCCTGGCCGCCGGCTAACTTGACCATCTCAGGAATCCAATGGCCGGCTGCCATGAGCGGATCGAGCCATTCGGCGCACCACACCCGCGGTCGCTGCGTCGCCTCTCGCACGCGGCGTTGAAGCGCCTCCATGTCTCGACGCAGTCGAGCGTTGAGGCTCTTCGCGCGATCCGTGCGTCCCGTGGCTTGGCCGAGTTGTTCGAGACAACCAAAGAGTTCATCGAGCCGTCGTGCCGTCACGGAGACGACGCGAGGCTGGCTGGGCAATTGCCGGATGGCGTCCAAGACTTCGGGGTGGCTCGCGGCGCAGACGTTGCACAGCTCCTGCGTGACGACCAGGTCAGGATGAAGTCGTTTCAACAGCCCGGTGTCGATGTCATACTGGTGCTCCCCGCGTTGACGCATCGACTGGACCGCTTCATGGATGCCGCGGATGGAGAGTCGTGAGGAGGCGATGCGGCTGCGCACGATGATCGGAGCGAGGCGGACGCTGGGTGGATAATCGCAATGCTCGCTGCGTCCGACGACGGCACGGCTCAACCCCAAGGCGCCGAGCAACTCTGTCGCCGACGAAAAGAACGAACAAATTCTCATGCGCTGCGCGGTCGCCACAGCCGAATCGCTGAACCACTCAACGCATAGAGGCCGAGGAACACCGCGCTGAACAAGACGTCGCTGACGAACGATCGTTGGAAATACGGAAAGGCGCTCATGAGTGTCGCGGCCAACCCTGGAAAGGTGTGTGGCGCCTTCGTGCAGAACTGGGTTGCCCAATCGCCGACGGCCAGCGCCAGATGATACGTTGGGGCGGCCACGGCGACACCTGGGAGCAGCGACGCCCACGTGGGTTTGACGCGGATCGCCCAGATCATGCCGATGACCCCAAGGATCGCGACGAGACGGACGATGGTAAACACGCTCAGCCCCACGAT
>CAZUWM010000041.1:0-13730 GCA_964624155.1 uncultured Planctomycetales bacterium | reverse complement strand
TGCAGGCGCTCCCACCGGGGCTCCTGGAACTCGATGATCTCGCCGCACTGCACGCACATCAGATGATCGTGGTGCGCCTTGCCGAACGTCACCTCGTAGTTCGGCGCTCCGTAGCGGAAGTCATGCTTCTCCACCACCCCGGCTTGATGCATGAGGGCGAGCGTCCGATACACCGTGCCGCGCGCCACCGAGGCATCAATGCTGCGAACGTCTTTGACCAGCTCTTCTGCGGTAAAATGCAGGTAGGAGACTGCTCGCCGGACGACCAGCCGACGCTGGTCGGTGAGCCGCACCCCCCGATTCTTTAGTTGTTGCTCAACTTCGACGAACCGCTTCATGGGTTGTTTTAAACTTACTTGAGACTCAGTCTCAAATTGACTAAAACTATAAGCTTCCATAGGTTGGTTGTCAAGGGATTTTTCGCGTGTTATAGTGAGGCGCCACAACCAAGGAGGCATGGATGGCGCTCGATACCGCGAAGTTGATCAAACTGATGAACGAGGGGTTGGAGATGGAATACGCCAGCCAGATTCAATATCTCACGCAGGCGGCGATCACGAAGGGGCCGTACGCCGAAGGGTTGATGGCGCGGTTTAAGGAAATCGCCTCAGACGAAATGGAGCATGCCGAAATCCTTCGCACAAGGATTTCAGCACTAGGGGGGGTCCCGACGACCAAGGTGGGCGTGATCCAAATTCACAAAGATTCCCTGCAAGCCGTCAAGATCAACTTGAAATACGAGAAAGATACCGTCGACTTCTACCGAAAAATCCTCAACCTCATCCCCCACGATGAGGTCATCCTCTACGAGGGAATCGAACACGTCCTCCAAGACAGCCAAGAACATGTGGAGGAACTCGAGCGCCTCGCCGGAAAATAGTCCATAGTCGATAGACCGTAGTCCGTAGAAAACAAAGAAAACGACGCCCGGGGAAAGTCCCGGGCGTTTCTTTTTCGCTTCTTCTTGTCTACCGACTACGGACTATGGTCTATGGACTACTCTTCGACGGCTTCCACGGCCTTGATTTCCGGCACCTCCGACTGAATCGCCCGCTCGATGCCGGCCTTCAAGGTCATCATCGACGACGGGCAGCCGTGGCAGGAGCCGACCAGCCGAAGCCTGACAATGCCGTCGACCACGTCCACGAGTTCGATGTCGCCTCCGTCCATCTGGACGGCCGGTCGAATCCGATTGATGACTTGTTCCACTCGGTCGCGCATAAGGGTTCCTCCTTCTTCTTTCTAGAGTACCACAGTCCGATCAGGCTCGCCAGCCCTCCGACGAAGCGAGGCGGCGACGCTGCGCCCGATGGCGGCGGGGCTGTCGATGACGGTGACGCCGGCGGCTCGGAGCGTCTCGATCTTCTCGGTGGCGGTTCCCTTGCCCCCTGCCACAATCGCCCCGGCATGGCCCATGCGCTTTTCCTTCGGCGCCATCCGCCCGGCGACGAACGCGAAAACCGGCTTGGTGACGTGGGCGCGGATGTACGCAGCCGCTTCCTCTTCTTCGGTGCCGCCGATCTCGCCGATGAGGACAATGGCCTCCGTCCCGCCGTCATCCTGGAACAGCCGCAGCAGATCCGTGAAGCCTGAGCCAAGGACCGGATCGCCCCCGATGCCTATGCAGGTCGACTGGCCCAGCCCGGCCTGAGTCAGCTGGTACACCGCATCGTACGTCAATGTCCCGCTGCGGGACAAGACCCCGACGGTCCCCGGCTTGTGAATGTATCCCGGCATGATCCCGATCTTGCACGCCCCCGGCGTGATGAGGCCGGGGCAGTTGGGACCGATCAATCGGATCGACGTACTCTTTAATCGCTGACGAACGTTCATCATATCGAGCGTTGGAATGCCTTCAGTGATCACCACGATGAGCGGCATCTTCGCGTCGATAGATTCACCGATTGCCTCGAGGGCGAACTTCGCTGGGACGAACATCACACTGGCATTCGCTCCTGTGGCATCCACGGTTTCACGGACCGTGTTGAACACCGGCACCCCGTGAACCTGCGCCCCCCGTTTGCCCGGGGTCACCCCGGCTACCACCTGGGTTTTGTACTCCAGCATCTTCTCGGTATGAAACGATCCTGCCTGGCCGGTGATGCCCTGGACGAGGACCCGCGTGTCCTTGTCGATGAGGATGCTCATAATGAACGCACGCTTCCAAACACAATCGGGTTCGCTTGTTGCATGTCACATGTGACTTGTCGCTTGTTACCGACGCGCCAGCTCGACCGCTCGTCTTGCGGCGGCTTCGAGATCGTCAACGCTGATCAGGTTGAGCGCCTTGGCCTCAGACAGCAGGCGACGCCCCTCCTCCACATTTGTCCCTTGCAGCCTCACGACGATTGGCACCTTGACGTTGAGACTCCGTGTCGCGTTCAACAGGCCTTGAGCGACCCAGTCGCAGCGCATGATCCCGCCAAAGATATTGATGAGAATTGCTTTGACCCGTGCATCGGACAAGATGATCGAGAAAGCGTTGGTCACCTGTTCCACGTTCGCGCCCCCGCCGACATCGAGGAAGTTCGCCGGCGCTCCTCCTACCAGTTTGATGATATCGTTGGTGGCCATGGCCAGGCCTGCGCCATTGACGAGACACCCAATCGTCCCATCGAGCCCCACATACGAGATGCCGATCTGGCTGGCTTTGAACTCGATAGGGTGTTCTTGTGTCGAATCGCGCAGGGCCGCTACGTCTGGGTGACGGAATAGCGCATTATCGTCGATGATCACTTTCGCATCCAACGCGAGCAATCGCCCGTCAGCCGACACGACGAGCGGGTTAATCTCAATCAACGAGGCGTCGTAGGAGAGAAACAGCTTCCACAACGCCTTGAGCACTTGTTTGCAGGGGCTGGCGAGGGCCTGAGGCACTCCAAGGGCTTTCGTGAGACGGTCCGCCTGAGGAGGCTGTGGTCCGCTGGCGAGATCGACCGGTTCGCGCACGATCGCCGTGGGGTCCGAGGCGGCCACCTCCTCAATCTCGACGCCGCCCTTGGCGCTGGCTAACACAATCGGCTGTGCGTGGAAGCGGTCGATCGTGACCGCCGCATACAACTCGGTGATCACGTCAATCCGTTCATCGAGCAGCACGGCCGAGACGGGCAATCCGTGCGGACCGGTTTGCTTGGTCACCAAGCGTTGACCGAGCAGCGACCGCCCATGATGCATCGCTTCGTCGGCGCTGTGAGCCACGAGAACCCCGCCCGCTTTCCCCCGACCTCCTGCGTGGATTTGCGCCTTCACGTTGCACGCAAAGGAATCCCGTTGACCGACACATTGCTGTTTGAGTGCGGCGTAGGCCGTTGCCGCTTCCTCAGCAGTGGTGGCCACGAGGCCTCGAGGAATGGGAATGCCCACAGAGGCAAATAGTTGTTTGGCCTGGTATTCGTGAAGTTTCACGGGTCAGGTCGAACGTTGGTCGATCGGGACGAAGTGCCGGTCGCGAGGGCCGACGTACTGGGCGAGGGGACGAATCAGCCGATTGTCGGAGAGCTGTTCGATGATGTGCGCACCCCATCCGGCCATGCGAGCGCACGCGAAGAGGGTCGCAAAGAGATCCACCGGGATGCGCAGGTAATAGAGCAAGGACGCGGAATAGAAATCGACGTTGATGTTGAGCTTTTTGGTCTTCCAGACTTCTTCTTTCAACCGCTCGGAGATCTCGAACCACTTCACGTCCCCGTTGGTCCGTGCCATCTGCTGCGAGAAGTGTTTCAGATGTTTCGCACGAGGGTCTTCGCCTTTGTACACGCGATGCCCAAAGCCCATAAAGCGCTTATGGTCCTGCAAGGTCTTCTGGACATACTCCTGGACCCGATTGGGCGAGGCAATCTCCATCAACATTTCCATGGCTTTAGTATTTGCGGCGCCGTGCAGCGGCCCTTTGAGCGTGGCAATCGCCGCGGTGATGCCAGAATAGAAGTCGCTCTGGGTCGCCACCGTCGTGCGGGCCGAAAACGTCGAGGCGTTGAAGCCGTGCTCGGCCAAGAGCACGAAGTACGCATCGAGGGCGTCGGCGGCTTCTCGTGCTGGATCGTCACCGTGCAGCATATAGAGGAAGTTGGCCGCATGGCCCAAGTCAGGACGAGGGCCCAGCATGGGTTGCTTCTTCCGCAATCGCTCAAACGTCGCCACGATAGTCGGGACTCCGGCGATCAGGTTGAGCGCGTGTTCCCGAAGCGGCTCGACGTCGAGCCGCTCGGCGGACGGATCGGACAACCCGAGCAGCGAGACCACGGTACGCAGATACGCCATCGGCTCGCCGTACGGCAACATCTGCATCGTCTGCAGCACCTGAGAGGGCAGGGCTCGACGGCTGACGAGTGCTTGCGTCCACTCGGTCAATTCTGAGCGACTCGGCAAGTGGCCGTGGAGCAACAAAAAGCTGACTTCTTCGTAGGTGGCCTTGCCCACGAGCTCATCGATGGAATAGCCCCGGTAGATGAGTTGGCAACTGATGCCATCCACGTCGGAGAGTTGCGTTTCCGATGCCACCACTCCTTCGAGGCCTTTTTGGATGGTCATGGACGCGCCAACACCTGGGTCGTCTGGCTGCGGATTTGCTCGGCGGCTTGATGAAGCGCGTCACGTTCTTGAGGGCTGAGCGGCTGTTCCGCGACCCGCGCGACGCCACTGGCCGCCAACTCGGCGGGCACGCCGACACACACATCGTGCAGCCCATACTCGCCATGCAAGAGGACACATGCCGGCAGGACTCGATGGGTGTCGCGAAGGATCGCCGTGATCATCTGGACCACACCGCTCGCCGGGGCGTAGTAGGCGCTCGATTGTTTCAACAGCGCCACGATCTCCGCCCCACCGTCTCGGGTCCGCGTGATGAGTTGATCGAGTTCATTCGCAGGGAGTCGCTGATTCAGGGGGGTGCCGTTCACCCTGATGGAGTCTCTGACGCACACCATCAGATCACCGTGGGAACCCAAGACCGTCGCCTGGACCTTCGACGGGCTGACGTTCAATCGTTGCGCAACAAACGCCCGCAAGCGCCCGGTATCCAGCACCCCGGCCATCCCCATGACGCGCTGTCGCGGGAACCCGGTACGCTGCAGCACCAGATGGGTCATGACATCGAGCGGATTCGTGACGACGATCACGATCGCCTCAGGGGCGAAGCGAGCGACATGATCAGCGATGGGACCGACGATGTTCGCGTTGGCGGAAAGCAGATCATCCCGCGACATCCCGGGTTTGCGAGCCAGCCCGGCCGTGATCACGACCACCTGACTACCGGCCATTGCGGCATAGTCGGTAGTCCCAGTGACCGCGACCGGGAGGTCTTCGATCGCGGCGGCCTGCAGCAGATCCAACGCCTTGCCGGCGGCCAAGCCCTCGACGATGTCGATCAGGACGACGTTGGCCAGCTCTTTCAACGCCAGCAGGTGGGCGGTGGTGGCACCTACTTGCCCGGCTCCGATAATCGTGACGTGTGGTAGGCTCATGCGAGGATCGAAATCTCAGTCTAGCAAAAGTCTCCGTGCAGCGTCAAACTCTTGACAGATTCAGCAGGCTTCGATCATCACGCGGCGAACGAGTCGAAGAGCATCCGCTCGATGAAACAGCTCGGTGCCTGGCGTCATGGCACAGGCCGCACCACACCCAACCCCCAGACGAAGCGCCTCGCGCCACGACTTCGTGCGCAGCCAGCCGACGACAAATCCCGCCACGAGAGAATCGCCCGCGCCCACCGGCGAATTCGTCTTGACCCGCGGGGAGGCTGCGAAGAGCCGGGTGGGAGGATGCGCAGCGGCCAGGACCGCCCCCTCCGTCCCCATCGAGATGATGACACACGTCGGCCCCCGATGCACGAGGTCCTGAGCAGCTTGGATCACCTCACGACGCTGTCGTAAGGAACGCCCGAGGAGCTCTTCGGCTTCTTGACGATTGGGTTTGATCAGCCAGGGTCGCACAGAGAGGCCGTGTCGCAAGGCCGCTCCGGAGGTATCGAGCACGCTCAGCATGGGTTCTCGCCGCACAGCCCGCAGCAGATGCGCGTAGGTCGCGTGTGAGGCGCCTGGCGGCAGGCTGCCCGACAGGACGAGGCAGCGGCTCCTCGCCGTGAGTCGACGAAGCCGCCGTTCAAGGCGCTGGAGGTCTCGTATGGCCACGCTCGGTCCGGGAGAGTTGATCTGGGTCATGGCCGGGGGACGATCGGTTTGGAGCTGATAGTTGTTGCGGGTCGAGCCGGCGATCGTGACGAACCGATGGGGGATCCGCTGCGAAGCCAGCAATTCCCCCAGAATACGTCCATCGCTGCCCCCGGCGAAGGCGACCGCCATGACCTTCGTCTGCAATTCATGGAGGGCGCGGGCGACGTTGATCCCCTTCCCACCGGCATAGCGTTGAAACCGCACCGCCCGGTTGAGGCTCCCCAGCTCAAGGCGGGGGAGCCGCACCCACTCATCGAGCGACGGGTTCAAGGTCACGGTGACAATGCTCATACACGCTCACGTAGTCCTTCGCGGAACGCTCCCACGAGAAATCGCGCCGCATGCCGGTGCGCATCAATTGGGTCCACTGCCGACGATCAGCAAACGCCTGCACCGCGCGCTCAACGGCTTTCACCACGGCCTTCGGGGAGTACTCCGTAAAGAGCACCCCCGTCGCCGTCCGATTCGCGAGCGTCCGCGGTGTCGCATCCATCACCGTATCCGCTAAGCCACCGGTTCGATGGACGATGGGAACCGTCCCATAGCGCATGCTATACATCTGATTGAGTCCGCACGGCTCGAAGCGCGAGGCCATGAGGAAGGCATCGGCTCCGGCTTCGATCTGGTGGGCCAAGGCTTCGTCGAAGCGCAAGTTGACCGCCAACTGGTCGGGACACTCGTCCGCCAGGCTGGTGAGACGCTCCTGGTAGCGGGGATCGCCGCTGCCGAGGAGCACGATCTGAATCGGCAGGTTCAGCAAGCGCGGGAGCGCCTCGAGGAAGAGGTCGATGCCCTTCTGCTCCGCGAGGCGCTGGATCATCCCGATCAACAGCGCCGGTTTTTCGGGCAAGCCCTGCTGATGCTGAAGGGCGGCTTTGCACCGCGCCTTTCCAGAAAGCCGCGCCGCGTCGTATCGCACCGCCAGATGCGGATCCGTCTTCGGGTTCCAGACTTCCACGTCGATGCCGTTGAGGATGCCCGTCAAGCGATCGCGCTGTTGCCGCAGCACCCCGTCCAAGCCGCACCCAAGTGCCGGCGTCTGGATCTCCTGCGCGTAGGTGGGACTGACGGTGGACACGCGGTGGGCAGAGAGCAGCCCGGCCTTTAAGCAGTTGATCTGCCCGTAGAATTCGAGTCCGTCGAGGCGAAACGTCTCGGACGGCAAGCCCGTGAGTTCCCAGGCGTCTTTGGGAAAGAGCCCTTGATACGCCAGGTTGTGCACGGTAAAGACGCGGGCAATGGACGCCCATCGAGGATCCGCCGCGTGCGTCCACCGCAGATGGGCCATCGTCAGCGCGGTTTGCCAGTCATGGGCATGCACCACCTCGGGTTGCCAGTTGAGTTGTGGAACCAACTCGAGGACGGCTTGGCTGAAGAAACTGAATCGCTCTAGATTGTCTGGAAAATCCCGTCCGTGGGTTTGATACAGCCCGTCGCGGTCGAAGAGCTCCGGCTGCTCCACAAAGTAGACCGGAACCGGACTACCCGACATCGCTGTCTCGGCAAGCGCGCCCTCGAGGGTACGCGAGCCGAGTCGGATGACGGTCCGTATCTTGCGTCGAGTCAACGACCCCTTCACGGCCTTCACCTCGCGGTATCGAGGAAGGATAATCCGCACGTCGTGCCCGAGTCGGGCCAAGGCCTTGGGCAACGCGGCCGTCACATCAGCCAACCCACCGGTTTTCGCAAAGGGGGCGACCTCAGAGGCGACGAACAGGATGTTCATAGAAGGAGACGCCGTCTATTCAGTTGAGTAGACGCGGTAGTCAAGGAAGGGAAACAGATTGTCGGTGGTCTCGAACTCGGATATCCACGATTCATCGAGTGCGTCACGTGTGAGCGCGTCGTACAACCGATTGAAGCGTCCGAGATGATCGCGCAGTCGACGATAGGCATAGGTCGTGTGGGTCTGCGTCTTGAGAATGAAGGCCCAATCGGAGGACTGCGCCAGCAGCAGTTCTCGAGCCATCTGGTTGAGGGCTCGCTGCTCCAAGCCGGCCGCGTGGGGGCGTTGAGTGGCCAGATCCGTCATGCGCTCAGTCATCTTGTGGAGATGCCGGTAGATCCAATCGTTGGACCCATTGAGCCACACCTCATTGTAGCCCTGATACCCCCAACTCGACATCGTCGGCTGGACGACTTGGCTACGCGGGTAACGCGCCAGATATTCCGAGGGACTGGTCAGCCGAAAGATATTCTGGTCGTCGTGCACCTTGCGGATGAGCAGCTCCAGCCAGTCCGGCCCCTCAAACCACCAGTGGCCAAACAGCTCGGCGTCGTAGGGGCTCACGATGATGGGCGGACGATCCATTGTCGAGCGGAGATGTTCGATCTGTCGTTCGCGGTTGAACAGGAAGTGACCGGCATGGATCGCAGCTTTTTCTAACGCCCGTCGGGGCTCATACGCGGCTTTGTCGTCGGTCGGTCCGGTGATGCGGTAGTACTTGAGACCTGTCTGCAAGCGGGTTCCGTCGCCGTTGAGATAGGGACGGACGTAGTCGTGATCGAGATCGAAGCCGATGTCCCGATAGAACTCGCGATAATCCGGATCGCCCGGGTAGCCCTCCTCCGCGCTCCACACACTCTTTGAGGACTCCACATCTCGCCCGAAGGCCGCCACCCCATTCGGACACGTCACCGGCGCCGCAAGGCCGTGCGCGGGACGAGGCGAGCCGAAGAGCACGCCATGGGCATCCAGGAGGAAATACTGAATGCCCAGGTCCTTCAAGAAGGCCTCATGCCCGGGGTGATAGCCGCACTCCGGCAACCACATGCCAGCCGGCCGTCGGCCAAAGGCCTGTTCGAAGGCTTGGACGCCAACGTGGAGCTGCGCGCGCACCGCAACGGGGTGGATCTCCATGAGCGGCAGGTAGCCGTGGGTCGCCGCGGAGGTGATCAGCTCGAGATAGCCCCGTTCCATGAGCTGGCGAAAGGGGACAATGAGATTGCGGTGGTAGTCTTCCACGAACTGGCGTCTGGACGTCGTGAAGCGCTGGTGGTAGAACTGCGCCAGATGATGGAACTCCGGCTGCCCCTTCGTGCGAACGAGCTCTTTCTCAGCCAGTTCAATCAGCCGGTCCAGGTGACGGATATACCGCTCCTGAAGCAACGGATCGGAGAGCATCGCCACCAACGTCGGCGTGAAGGACATGGTCATTCGGAAAGGGACGTGGTCATCAGCCAACCGGTGGAAGCGCTCGAGCAGCGGCAGGTATGTTTCGGTCACCGCCTCGAAGAACCATCGCTCCTCGAGAAACTCCGCCTGCTCAGGATGTCGCACAAATGGCAGATGGCTATGGAGGACGAGGGCGAGGGTGCCTTGCGCGTCGCTGGACATCAGATTGAGACGTTACTGGTGGCGATGGCCGGCCAGCCCTGCAGAGGACCACGAGCCCGCGAGGTGGGCTTTCAGGGTCTCATCGAGCTGGTCGGAGGGACCGATGCGAGGGGTCGTCACTCGATTCGAGCGAGCCAGCAAGAGAAACTGCCCGGTCGTTGTCAGGAGGCCGATGTCGACGATGAACTCGTGTCCCGGTGCATCCACCTGGATGTACCAGTTGTTCGCTAATCCGGACAGGGTGATGTCGAAAAAGGTGTGGGCCGATTCGTCGGGGAATCGACGACCGGTGACATCGTAGACCCGCAGGATCGATTGCATCCCGCCGATCTCCTCCGGCGGCACACCACTGCGGATCTGCCGTTCCCGTGTGGGGTCGATTTCCCAATAGGCATACACCCACCATGGATCTCTCACCATGAGCACGATCCGATGGTCACCGTAGCCGGTGGGAATCACAAACGACTCCTGCCGAACCGGCTGCGGAGGTCGCGTGCCAACAATCGAACGGACAGCGGTCGGTGTGGGTTGCGGTGAGCTGCGTGGCGCCTGAGCGCGAAGCGTCGAGGCCGCGCTGATTGGTCGCACGCGGGATGTCGTGGACCGCGTCGGACGGCGCGTCACCGCGCGAACCCGGCGACGACGTGTCACCACCCGCGGACGGCTGGGGAGTTTCTTCGCCACCCGTTTGAGGGTGGCCTTTTTCTTGATGGCTGCGACTCGTCGTGGCATCGGTGTCACCGGGCACTATTGTACGCCTACCAACCCTTCGTCATCAACTCCAATCCCGAAGCCGAGATTCGCCAAGATGAACTCCGGCGACTCCGAGGCCAACGGGGCCAGCCGCTGGATCAAGATGAGCTCATGATTTCCGAACCTGCCAGATCTCAAAGGAATGCTTGGCCACCGTCTCGGCTTGCAGCCCGGTCAGCACCGACGTCAGCAGCAGCGCAATCGGAACATGGACGACCAGCGGATGCGCGCGTTCCATTTCGTGAGGTTACTGTACTCGAATTTGACGCTGACGGCGCTTGATGTCTCTGCTATAGTAGGGGTGTTCGTGCGTGCCGAGTGGGATGGCTCGCGCCTCGTGTGGTCGGTCGGAGCGATGTGTCCGACACGTCAGAGTCTGGAGATCAACCATGCCGCAAGTGTGTGAGGCCCCCTCGACGACACCCTCAAACCAAACGCGGACATCGACGCCGTTCGGCTTCCAGTTGCTGCTTGACCTGTATGAGTGCAAGGAGGGCGCCTGCGACGACTTGGGACTCTGCTACGCGTTTCTCGAGGAGATCGTGAAGGTGCTGCAGGTCCAACCGCAATCGCCCCCCTTCCTCTTTCGCACCGATGGCACACGCTTTCCCGACAAGGCGGGCTTGAGCGGTTGGGCGCCCCTCGTGGAGAGCGGGATTCAGCTTCACACCTTGACCGTCAAGAATTTCATCTCGATCGACGTCTATAGCTGCCGGGAGTTTGCGCTGGAACCGGTCATCGAATTGACCCGTTCCACTTTCGCCCCCAAGCGGATCGCCCACCAATTCGTCGAACGGGGACTCGATTATCACGTCACGGGTTCAACCTAACGATTCCTCTTTTTTCCTGCTCCCTATCTTAACGCGTTCAACACGAATCCCAACCCGAGCACCATTGGCAACACCACCACGAGCATCCACACCACCGTGCGTCGACCGATGTTCGTCCACACCGCGCCCAGCTCCGTGTAGTCCGTGATGACCCCGCCCATCAGAAACGCAAACGCATTCCCCAACGCCCCCGTGTGCCGGTACAACTCAAACGCCAGAGGAGCAGTCCCCTCGGAGCAGACTTCCAGCACCGTCGCGACACCGAGGGTCGCCAACAAGCCTCCAACCGTCGGGCCGAGAAATCGGAGAAACGTCTCATGGGGGACCAGCGCCCCGAGCACCGCACTGAGCACGAGGCCGAGCTGAACCCACCCCAGCACCATGCGTCCCAGTGGAAGCATGCCCTGCCACACCCCCCGCGCGTCTTGAGCGGTCTGCTGCCACGTCCACGGGTACTCGCGGAATCGACGCACGAGATCCGACCAGACGTGGACGTCACGATCAACCCCTTCGGTGTGCGGGTTGGATTCGATGAGTCCTCGACGATCCAACTGTTGGAACATGAGTCCGGTCATCCAGGCCACGAACAGCGAGAGACCTACCATGATCAGGCCCTTGAGACCGAACAATCCGAGCAACAGGAGCGTCAGCGGCAGGCTCGCCCAGGGGCTGGCCAGCAAGAAGCTCACCGCGGCGGGAACCGATGCGCCCTTCCGATACAGTTCCAATGACAGCGCGAGGCAGCCGTGACTGCAACTGGATGCGAGAAATCCCAAGAGAGTCGAGCGCAGGATGACGCGCTTGCGCCCTCCGGAGAGCCACTTCACGATATAGGCCTTGGGGACGAAATGGTCGACCAGTCCACCGATGAGAAGCCCCAGCAGAAACGGGCCGAGGACCTTCTGGAGATACCCGATGTAGAGGGTTCCAACGTCTCCCATCGACGGCCACCACGCGCCGATCGTCCCAACGATGAGGCCGGAGACCGGCGCCCACACCCAGGGATCGTGCCACAACGGCTTCGATTCAGACCCGCTGTGGCACGTCGCTGAGGCCGTGTGTTCGCAGCTCGGTGTGCTTTTCATCTCACTCACTAACTCACTCCCTCACGTATTCCGCCGATCCACGTCGCCTTGCCTTCTTTCATCTCAAACTTCCATTTCCAAATCGCGTAGACTGAGGGGTAGACCAACAGCTCCATGATGAACGAGGTAAATAGGCCGCCGACCATCGGGGCGGCGACCCGTTTCATCATGTCGGCCCCGGTCCCGATGGACCACATGATGGGTAGCAACCCCATGAACATCGCCATGACGGTCATCATCTTGGGGCGTACGCGTTTGACCGCGCCGTGGACAATGGCTTCCTCGAGGTCTTGTTCGTTGCGCATCCGGCCTTTGTCCACCGCGTCGTGGTAGGCCAAATCGAGGAAGAGCAGCATGAATACGCCGGTCTCGGCATCCAGCCCCATGAGCGCGATCATGCCCACCCATACGGCGATGGAGATGTTGTAGCCGAGAATCCACAGCAACCACACCGCCCCGATGAGGGAAAACGGCACCGCCAGCATCACGATGCCGGTCTTCACCGCTGACTTCGTGTTCATGTAGAGCAACAGACAGATGATGAAGATGGTCAGGGGCAGCACGACCTTCAATCGCTCCTTGACCCGGATCATGTTCTCGTACTGGCCGCTCCAGGTCAGCGCGTAGCCGGCGGGCAGCGTCAGCTCTTTCGCCACGATTTTCTTGGCCTCAGTTACATAGCCGCCGATATCCCGCTTGGACGTATCGACGTCTACGTAGACATAGCCGGCCAGCAGCCCGTTTTCGTCTCGGATCATGGCGGGGCCCGAGACGAGCCGGATGTCCGCCAACTGCACCAAGGGAATGTGCTGACCAGCCGGCGTGGGGACCAAGACCCGCTTGAGCTTCTCGATGTCGTCCCGCAGCTCGCGGGAGTAGCGAACGTTCACCGGATAGCGTTCGCGCCCCTCAATCGTGGTCGTGATGTTCTCGCCGCCGATCGCGGACATGATCACCATTTGAACTTCAGCAACTGAGAGGCCGTAGCGGGCGATTTCATCACGGTTGATGTCGAAATCCACGAAGTAGCCGCCGGCGACCCGCTCGGCGTAGATGCTGCGGGTGCCCCGGACGTTCCTGAGGATCATCTCCAGGCGGGTGCCGGTCTCCTCGATCTTCTTGAGATCAGCCCCGAAAATCTTGATCCCGATCGGCGTGCGCACGCCGGTCGTCAGCATGTCGATACGATTCTTGATCGGCATGGTCCAGGCATTCGTAACGCCCACGATCTTGAGCGCCTGGTCCATCTCGTTGATCAGATCGTCGTAGGAAATGTGGCAGGGCCAGAAGGGTCGAAACGGGCCTTCCAGCCAGTCGGGCAGCCACGAGTACCATCGCTTGATCCTGCGCCACTCTGACTCGGGTTTGAGCAACACCACTGTCTCCATCATGGCGAAGGGCGCCGGATCCGTGGAGCTCTCGATTCGGCCGGACTTGCCGAAGACCCGTTCGACCTCCGGGAAGCCCTTCAGGACCTGGTCCTGCTTTTGCAGCAGGTTCTGCGCCTCCGTCACGGAGATGCCGGGCAGCGTCGTCGGCATGTAGAGCAGGCTGC